>CAZDGH010000325.1:0-6989 GCA_964504805.1 uncultured Myxococcales bacterium
CGGCTCCGGCGCGGCCCGGGCCGGCTCGTCGGCGACGGGGGCGGCGCTCGCCTCCGGCCCGTCGCCGGCGCCCTCGTCGTCGCGGCGCCCGCCCCGTCGGCGGCGCCTGCGGCGGCGACCACCCACCACGGCCTCGGCCCCTTCGCCCGGAGCGCCCGCCTCGGCCTCGGCCGCGGGAGCGGGGCGCGCCTCCCCCTTCACCTGCTCGAGACGCGCACGCCAGCGCTCGAGGGCGTCGAGGCCGTGGCCGGTCGCCTTGGCGTAGAGCTCGAAGACCAGGAGCGCGTCCTCGAAGTACGGCTGCCTCGCGAAGTGCGCCGGAGAGCCGCGCCGGCGGCGCAGGCCGGAGACGATCCGCTGGGCGTAGAGCAGGAGGCGGGCCCGCTCGGCGATCCGGCGCGGCAGGCGCGCCGAGCGCACCAGCTCGCCGAGGAGCGCGTCCACGCTGCGGGCGGAGGCGGAGGCGCTCCACGGCACCTTGGCCGCGTCCTCGGCGGCGACCGGCTCCGGGAGCGGCGCGCCCTCGGCGAACGACGGCTCGTCCTCGACGTCGCCCTCGGCCTCCTCGCCGGTCGCGGCCGCGGCGGCGTCGTCGGCGGCCGCCGGCTTCTGCGCCCGCTGCTTCATCAGCTCGGCCTGCGAGAGGTGCACGAGCAGCGCGGCGAGCAGCACCGCGTCGTCGGGCAGCGGCCCCGCGCGCACCACGCCGTCGAGCAGCCCGAGGCCCTCGAAGAGCGCGTTCGCCTCCTCGGGCGGGGCGCGGTCGAGGAACTCGGCCACCGGCGGGAGCAGCACCGGCATCGCGCCGCAGTCCCGGAGCAGCTCGAAGCAGCGCCGGGCGTGGCCGGAGCGGAGCAGCCGGAAGATCTCCTCGAGCACCCGGGGCGGCGCACAGCGGGCGATGTCCGGCGCGTGCGACTTCATCGCGCGCCACGTCCCGGCCTCGATGTCGAGACCGCACTTGGCGGCGAAGCGCACCGCGCGGAGGATGCGGACCGGGTCCTCGCGGAACCGCACGTCGGGATCGCCGATGGTGCGGATGCGCCGGAGCTCGAGGTCCTCGCGGCCGCCGACGTAGTCGATCACCCGGCAGAGGACCACGTCGTAGAAGAGGCCGTTGATGGTGAAGTCGCGGCGCCGCGCGTCCTCCTCGGCCGTGCCGAAGACGTTGTCGCGGGTGATGAGCAGATCGCCCTGCGCCGCGGCCTCCTCGGCGGAGAGCTCCTCGTTGGGGTTCGCGCGGAACGTCGCCGTCTCCACCACCTTGCCGCCGCGGAAGTAGACGTGGGCGAGGCGGAAGCGGCGGCCGATGAGCCGGCAGTTGCGGAACACGGCGCGGATGTCGCCGGGGTGCGCCGACGTCGCGACGTCGAAGTCCTTCGGCTTGCCGCCGAGGAGGAGATCGCGGACGCAGCCGCCGACGAGGTACGCCTGGTGGCCGTGGGCCCGGAGCCGGTGGACGACCTTGAGCGCCTCCGGGTCGAGGCGCTCGAGGGGGATCTCCGGCGGCGGGCCGTCGGGGGTGAGGGCGGTCAGGGCCTGGAGAGGATCGTCGGGATCGAACCGCTTGCGCTCGGGCGCCGCGGGTGCTGCACGAGATTCTTCGTTCATGGTGGCGGACGGATCCGCGCCGGGAACGTAAGGGACCGCCCCCGGAAGGTCAAATCCTGCCCGGGGAGGGGAGCCCTCGCCCCGCGGCCCTCGCGGCCTCGGCTAGCCTGTCCGCATGAAGACCGCCGAGCAGTACGTCGCCTCGCTCCGCGCGCGGAGCGTCCGCCTCTTCGTCCGCGGCGAGCGCGTCGACGATCCCGTCTCGCACCCGCTCGTCGCGCCGAGCGTGCGCACGGTCGTGGAGACCTACCGGCTCGCCGAGGAGCCGGCCCACCGCCACCTGGCCGTCGCGTGGTCGCGCTTCGTCGAGGCGGAGGTGAACCGGTTCACTCACGTCTTCGAGACGCGCGAGGACCTGCTGCGGAAGACCGAGCTGCAGCGCGTGCTCGGGCGCCGCACGGGGACCTGCTTCCAGCGCTGCGTCGGCATGGACGCGCTGAACGCGCTCTACAACGTCACCTTCGACCTGGACGCGGCCGGCGCCGCCCGCGGCCGCCACGGCCGCTTCCTCGAGTACCTCCGGCACGCGCAGCGCGAGGACCTCGTCGTCTGCGGGGCGATGACCGATCCCAAGGGCGATCGCAGGAAGGGGCCGCGCGACCAGCCCGACATGTACCTGCGGATCGTCGAGCGCTCCTCGCGCTCGATCGTGGTCCGCGGCGCGAAGCTGCACCAGACCGGCGTCGTCAACTCGCACGAGATCCTGGCGATGCCGGGCCGCGCCCTGCGCCCGGGCGAGGAGGCGTTCGCGGTGGCCTTCGCGGTCCCGGTCGACGCCAAGGGCGTCACCCTCGTCTACGGCCGCCAGCCCTCCGACGACCGCCGCGCCGGCTGCTCGATGGACCAGGGCAACGCGACCTACGGCGGGCAGGAGGCGGTGGTCCTGTTCGAGGACGTCGAGGTGCCCCTCGAGCGCGTCTTCATGGACGGGGAGGTGGCGTTCGCCGCGCCGCTCGTCGACACGTTCGCCGGGCACCACCGCGCGAGCTACGGCGGCTGCAAGCCGGGCAACGGCGACGTGCTCATCGGCGCGGCGGCGCTCGCGGCGCGGCTCGCGGGCGTCGACGAGGTGCCGCACGTGCGCGACAAGCTCGTCGAGCTCACCCACCTCAACGAGACGATGCACGCCTGCGGCCTCGCCGCCGGCACCCGCTGCGCCCCGACGCCCGCGGGAACGGTGATGGTCGACCCGCTGCTCGCGAACGTCTGCAAGCAGAACGTGACCCGGTTCCCCTACGAGATGGCGCGGCTCGCCGAGGACCTCGCGGGCGGCCTCGTCGTCACCTTGCCGTCGGGCGAGGACCTCGACCACCCGGAGGTGGGGCCGCTCCTGCGTCGCTACCTCGCCGG
This sequence comes from uncultured Myxococcales bacterium, assembly GCA_964504805.1. GTDB lineage: Bacteria > Myxococcota > Myxococcia > Myxococcales > Vulgatibacteraceae > CAZDGH01. The sequence continues at coordinate 2,962 of CAZDGH010000325.1, forward strand.
CGCGACCGGCAGCGCCGACGATCGGGCGCGGGTGCTGCGGCTCATCGAGAGCATGACGCTGGGCGCGGGCGCGGTCGCGTTCCGCACCGAGTCGATGCACGGCGCGGGCTCGCCGCAGGCGCAGCGGCTCCGCATCGAGCAGCAGGCCGGCCTCGAGGAGAAGATCGCCGACGCCCGCCGCCTTGCAGGCGTCGGCGATCCGACGGAGCGCTGAGCCGCTCCGGCCGACGACCGCTAGTACTGACCGCCCATCGAGCCCGAGCCGGTCTTCTCGCCCTTCATCGGCTTGGCGTCGATCTCGGTGGCGATCGCCTCCTCGCCGGCGAGCTGGAACTTCGCGCGGACCTCCGCGCCCGGCTGCAGGTCGGTGATGTTCGCCTGCTTGCCGTCCAGCTTCACCTGCGTCTGGCCGGTGACGATCATCAGGTGGGCCTCGGGCAGGTTCTTGTCGCTGCGATCGAGGGTGATCTTGTTCGCCTCGACCGACTTCACCTTGCCCTTGACGTCCATGGCCTCCTTCTTGGCCTGGAAGACCTTGTTCTGGTCCTCCGCGGAGGGGCCCATCGGCATGCCCGTGCGGGCCTCGCCGCCCTCGTAGATCGAGCCCATGCCCGACGCCTGCTCGGAGCTCTTCTCCTTGTGCTTGTCACCGCCCGCGAAGGCCAGACCCGGGACGGCGAGCAGGCCGGCGAGCGCCAGCATCTTGGTGATCTTCATCCATGCCTCCATCGGTTGGTGCTGCACGAGGAGGTTCGGCACGCGCGGCCTCCGCGCACAGCCCCGAGCGGCCGCGGCCCCGCTCGCCCGTCCGCCCTACAGGGCCTCGAGCAGCGCGGCCGGGTTCCGGAGGCGCTCGCCGCCGTCGACGACGATCGACGAGCCGGTCATGCACGACGCGGCCTCGGAGCAGAGGAAGAGCACCGGCCCCACGCAGTCGTCGGCGGTCGGGAAGCGGCCCACGGGGATCCGCGCGGCCATCTTCCGCTGGGTGTCCTCGCTCGGCCAGAGCCGGCTCGACGCGCCCTCGGTGAGCACCGGGCCCGGGCACACCGAGTTCACCACCACGCCCGACGCGCCCCACTCGACGGCGAGCGACTGCGCCAGGCTGACGACGCCGGCCTTCGCCGCGCCGGAGTGCGCCATCAGCGGCGAGCCGTTCTCGGCGTTGGTGGCGGCCATCATGATGATCCGGCCCTTGCCGCGCTCGATCATCCGCAGGCCGACGGCGCGGGTGACGTGGAAGGTGCCGTTGAGCACCACGTCGACCACGGTCTTGAAGCCGTTGGCGCTCATCCCGGCGACGGGGGAGAGGAAGTTCGCGCCGGAGTTGTTGAGCAGCACGTCGATCCGGCCCTGCCACCGCCACGCCTCCTCGGCCATCCGGTCCACCGCCTCGGGATCCTTGATGTCGCAGCCGAGCGCGAGGGCGCGGCGGCCGAGGGCCTCGACCTCCTTCACCACCGCGTCGAGGTTCTCCAGCTTGCGCGAGGCGACGACGACGTCGGCGCCGTGGGCGGCCATCGCCAGGGCGCAGGCGCGGCCGATGCCGGTGCCGCCGCCGGTGACGAGGCAGATCTGGCCGGCGAGCAGGTCGGGGCGGAACGCGGAGGTCTTCATGCCGCGGGTTCTCGCTTTCCGTTGACTCGGATGTCAAGGCGGCCGCCGGTTTGACGCACGGCGGCATCCGGGCGGACAATTCCCGCACAGACATCGCTGCGAGAGGGGAATCGGGATGCGGGGATCCATCGCGATCGCGCTCGGCTGCGCGCTGTTCGTGCTCGGGCACGCGCGCGCCGCCGACGCGCAGACGTGCAACGGCGTGCCGGACGCGTTCGGCTACACCTGCGCGCCGGAGGCGTACGTCGCCGACGTCGTCGGGAACGCCGGGCCGAGCGGCGACGACGCGCACTCGGCGGCGGTGAACCTGCCGTTCACGTTCCGGTTCTACGGCGTCGACTACTCGCAGATCTGCATCGACTCGAACGGCTGGATGGAGTTCGCGCCCTGCGGCTTCACCGACTTCAGCGCCGATCCCATCCCGGCCGGGGCCACGCCGAACAAGCTCGTCGCCGCGTACTGGAGCGATCTCTGGGCGAACGCCGGCGAGATCACCCACGGCGTGCTCGGCGCGGCGCCGAACCGCCGCTACGTCGTCGCCTGGACCTCGGTCGACCACTACGCGAACCTGAACCAGTCGACGTTCCAGGTCGTGCTCTACGAGGGCTCGAACGCCGTGGTGATCCGCCACGGCGCGGTGTCGGAGACCGCCCGGGCGATCACCGTCGGCATCGAGGACGCCGCCGGCGCCGTCGGCCTGCAGGTCTACAACACCGCCGCCGGCGTCGCCCCGGCGTCGAACGCCGCCTACCGCTTCACCCCGCCGTCGGCGGGCCCGACCGCCGACGCCGCCGGCCCGTACGCCGTCGACGAGGGCGCCTCGGTGAACCTCGCCGGCTCCGCCTCCGGAGGTGCCGCGCCGTACAGCTACGCGTGGGACCTCGACAACAACGGCTCCTACGAGACCGCCGGCCAGAACCCGGCCTTCTCCGCCGTGGGCCGCGACGGCGCGTCGTCGCTGACGGTCGGGCTCCGCGTCACCGACAACAACGGGATCACGGGCACCGACACCGCCACGGTGAACGTCGCCAACGTGGCGCCGACGATCACCACCAGCGCGCCGCCGACGGCCTTCGTCGGCCAGCTCTACACCTACGCCGCCGGCGCCACCGATCCGGCCGGCGCCCTCGACCCGCTCACCTGGTCGAAGGTCGCCGGCCCCAACCAGCTCTCGGTCGCCGCGGGAGGCAGCGTCACCTGGACGCCGAACGGCGGCGACGTCGGCAACCACAACGTCACCATCCGCGTCTCCGACGGCGACGGCGGCACCCGCGACCAGAGCTTCACCATCGCGGTCTCGATCGCCGACCAGGACGGCGACGGCGTGGCCGACGGGAGCGACAACTGCCCGTCGGTCGCCAACGCCGCCCAGACGAACACCGACGGCGACGCCCAGGGCGACGCCTGCGACCCGGACGACGACGGCGACGGCGTCCTCGACGCCGCCGACAACTGTCGCACCACGCCGAACCCGGCCCAGACCGACACCGACGGCGACGGGATCGGCGACGCCTGCGAGACCGACGCCGACGGCGACGGGATCCCCGACGCCACCGACAACTGCCGCTTCGTCGCCAACCCCGGACAGGCCGACGCCGACACCGACGGCCAGGGCGACGCCTGCGACGCCGACGACGACGGCGACGGCGTGCTCGACGCCGCCGACAACTGCCCGCTCGCCGCCAACGCCAACCAGTTCGACGCCGACGGCGACGGCCAGGGCGACGCCTGCGACACCGACGACGACGGCGACGGCGTGCTCGACGCCGCCGACAACTGCCGCCTCGTCGCCAACGCGAACCAGGCCGACCTCGACGCCGACGGGCAGGGCGATCTCTGCGACGCCGACGACGACGGCGACGGCGTGAACGACGGCGCAGACAACTGCGCGCGGGTCGCGAACTCGACCCAGACCGACCTCGACGCCGACGGCCGCGGCGACGCCTGCGACGCCTGCATCCTCGACCCGGACGACGACGCGGACGCCGACGGCGTCTGCGGCAACCTCGACAACTGCCCCGCCGTCGCCAACGCCAACCAGGCCAACGCCGACTCCGACGTGCGCGGCGACGCCTGCGACGCCTGCCCGAACGACCCGGCCGACGACGCCGACGGCGACGGCGTGTGCGGCAACCTCGACAACTGCCCGGCGGCGGCGAACGCGAACCAGGCCGACGGCGACGGCGACGCCCGCGGCGACGTCTGCGACGAGTGCCCGGCCGACGCCCTCGACGACGCCGACCGCGACGGCTTCTGCGCCAACGTCGACAACTGCCCGACCACCTCGAACCCGGGCCAGTCGGACCGCGACGTCGACGGCCTCGGCGACGCCTGCGACGCCGACTCCGACAACGACGGCCTCGTCGACGGCCAGGACAACTGCCCGCTCGCCTTCAACCCGGCGCAGGGGA
>CAZDGH010000326.1:0-6973 GCA_964504805.1 uncultured Myxococcales bacterium
CTCGCGCGCCGGCCGGACGCGAAGGACGTCCTCCTGAAGGCGCTCGCCGACAAGGACGGCGAGGTCCGGTTCGCCGCGGCCCGGGGCCTCCGGCACCTCGCGGATCCGTCGGTGGCGCCCGAGGTCGAGAAGGCGTACCGCGCCGAGAAGGGCTGGGCGGTGCGCAGCGAGCTCGCCCGCACCGCCGGCGTCGTCGGCGCCCGCGGCCTCGCCAAGGAGCTCCTCGCGGCGACCGCCGACGCGCGCCCCGGCGTGCGCGAGACCGCCGCCCACGCCCAGGTCGCCCTCGGCGATCCCGAGGGCCAGAAGGCGATCGACCGCCTCGGGCTCCCGCCGCCGTCGGGGCCGAAGGACGGCGTCGACCGCTGGAGCCGGAAGGTGCTCGCCGGCGAGCGCGAGGGCGACGCGGCGCTCGCGGCGCGGACCCTCGCCGAGCACGGCGTCCCCGCGGACGCGGCGCTCCTCGCGAAGAAGCTCGACGACCCGGCGGCGCCGGTGCGGCTCTTCGCCGCGGCGGGCGTCCTCCGGCACAGCTCCTAGCGGCCGGAAACTTCCCTCTGTCGGACCCCTCTGCTAGACCACGGATCGTCCGTTCAGGTGAACGGGCGTACCGTGGGCGCACGCAAGGCGGGCGGGCGCGAAGGAGGGCACATGCTGGTGGAACTGCGGGTCGAGGCGTTCGCGATCATCGACGCGCTCGAGGTGCGGTTCGGCGAGGGGCTCAACGTCCTGACCGGCGAGACGGGCGCGGGCAAGTCGATCCTCGTCGACGCCATCGAGCTCCTCTTGGGCGGGCGCGCGGACCCGGCGGTGATCCGGGCCGGCTGCGCCGAGGCGGTGGTGGAGGGGCTCTTCCGGGGGCCGGGGCTCGGCGAGCGCGCCCGGGCGCTCGGCCTGCCCGCCGAGGACGACGAGCTGCTCGTGCGGCGCACCGTCCCGCGCGAGGGCCGCGGGCGCGTCGCCGTCAACGGCGGGCTCTGCACCGTGGCGATGCTCGGGCAGCTCGCCCGCGGGCTGGTCGATCTCTCCGGGCAGCACGAGCACCTCTCGCTGCTCGCGCCGGCGCGGCACCTGCCGCTCCTCGACGCGGCGGCCGGGCTCGGCGCCGAGGTGGCCTCGTACCAGGCCGCGTTCGCGACGCTCCTCGCCCTCGATCGCGAGAGGCGCGCGCTGCTCGCCCGCGAGGCGGAGCGGGCACGGCAGGAGGAGTTCCTCGCCTTCCAGCTCGAGGAGCTCGACGCCCTCGCCGCCTCCCCGGGCGAGGACGACGCCCTCGCCGAGGAGCGTCGCGTGCTCGCCGGCGCGGAGAGGCTCCGTGCCGCCGCCGATGCGGTGGAGGCGCAGGTCTACTCGGGCGAGGCCGCGGTGCTCGACGCCCTCGCCTCGGCGATCCGGCGCCTCGACGACGCGGCGGCGATCGACGGGAGGCTCGCGCCGATCCGGCAGCACCTCGAGGCGGCGCGGGCGGAGGCGGAGGAGGCGGGCCGCGGGCTCTCGCGATACCTGGCGACGCTCGCCGCCGACCCCGAGCGGCTCTCGGCCGTCGAGGATCGACTGGAGGCGCTGCGCGCCGTGTCGCGCAAGCACGGCGGCACCCTCGCCGAGGCGCTCGCGCGGAGGGACGCGATGCGCGAGGAGCTCGCCGCGCTCTCGCGGAGCGCGGAGCGGCGTGGCGAGCTCGACCGGGCGCTCGAGGCCGCCGGCGCCGACGCCCGCGGAAAGGCCGCCGCGCTCACGAAGAAGCGCGCCGCCGCGGCGCAGCGCCTCGGCAAGGCGGTGTCCGCGGAGCTCGGCCGGCTCGGCATGGCCGGCGCGCGCCTCGAGGTCGTCCTCGGTGCGCCTTCGGGCGAGCTCCTCGAGGTCGCCGGCGGCGGGCCGCTCGGGTCCCAGGGCGGGGAGTCGGCGGAGTTCCGGCTCGCGGCCAACGTCGGGGAGGCGCCGCGGCCCCTCGGGAAGGTCGCGAGCGGCGGCGAGCTGTCGCGGGCGCTGCTCGCCCTGAAGCGCGTCCTCGCCGCGGCGGATCCGGTCGCCACCTACGTCTTCGACGAGGTCGACGCGGGCATCGGCGGCTCCACCGCCCTGGTCGTGGGCCGGATGCTCCGCGACGTCGCCCGCGAGCGGCAGGTGCTCTGCGTCACCCACCTCCCGCAGGTCGCCGCCTGCGCCGACGTGCACCTCGGCGTCGAGAAGGTGGTGGTGCGCGGCCGCACCGTGGCCCGGGTCGTCGAGCTCGGCGACGACGAGCGGGTCGCGGCCCTGGCGCGGATGCTCTCCGGCGACCCCTCGGCCAAGGCGGCCCGGGCCGCCGCGGCCGAGCTCGTCGCCGCCGCCAGGGGCGCGGGGAAGGGGAGGCGCCGCGCCGCGTGACCTGGGCGAGCGCCTTTCCTTGTGGTCGGTGAACGACCCGGCTAGCATCGCTCCGCCGAGAAAACGGGGCGATTCCTGGGGCTCTTCGGGCGGGGACGACCGCCCGCGAGAAGCCGCCGGGGCCTCGTCGACGGACCATGAGAGTGCGCTCCCGGGGACAGACCGACGTCGGCCGCAAGCGAGAGCAGAACGAGGACTCGTTCCTGATCAACGAGGGCCTCGGGCTGTTCGTCGTCGCCGACGGGATGGGCGGGCACGCGGGCGGCGGGACGGCGTCCCGGCTCGCGGTCGAGACCATCGAGCGCGAGCTGCAGCGGTCGCGGGAGGGCGCCGAGAACCCCTTCGAGGCCACCGCGCCCCTCCCGGAGTCGCCGCTCCCGGACGTGCTGCGCACCGCGGTCGAGGCGGCCTGCTACGAGATCTTCCGCCGCGCCCAGACGGAGCCGCAGCTCGCCGGGATGGGGACCACCGTCACGGCGATGCTGATCCACGGCCGCGACGTCTTCTTCGCCCACGTCGGCGACAGCCGCGTCTACCTGGTCCGCGGCGAGCTCATCCAGCAGATCTCCGAGGATCACTCGCTGGTGAACGAGCAGCTCAAGGCCGGGGTGATCACCGCCGACGAGGCGCGGAACTCCCGGTTCAAGAACATCATCACCCGGTCGGTCGGGTTCGAGGAGGAGGTCCTCGTCGACGTCATGGGCCTCGTCGCCGAGCCGGGCGACACCTTCGTGCTCTGCTCCGACGGCCTCGCGAACTTCGTCGAGGACCGCGAGATCCGCGACCTCGTCCGGCGCCACCCGCTCGACGAGCTGCCGCAGCACCTCATCGACATGGCCAACGGCCGTGGCGGCGACGACAACATCACCGTCGTCTGCGCGCAGCTCGCGCCGTAGCGCGCGAGCGTCCCGCGCTCCGCCCGCCGCCGTACTCCCATGCGGAGGTGCGTTCGGTTGCACGGACCTCCCCGGGGCCTTGCTCCACGGCGCCTCGGGCGGCCACCGAGCGGGCGGCCATGCGGTGGGCAGATCGGCGGTATCGCTGGCGAAAACCCGAGCGTTTGTCGTTGACGGGCGAGCGTTCGATCGCGTATAGTCCCGAGCCGTTTGAAATCATTAGGCTTTTTCCGGCTGCCGCCCGGTGCCTAGATTGCTCGCCAGGCGGCCGCGCCGTGGCGTGCGTGGGCGAGGGTGGCTCCGCCGGGTGACCGAGAGGTGGCGCGAAGGCCGCGTCATCGTGCAGTCTCGGTCACGCCGGGTGGACGAAGGGCATGGGAGGCAGGCTTGCCGAATCGTTACTTCACGCTGATGGTGGTGCCCGACCGCGACTCGCGGACGCGGCGCTACCGCATCGCCACGCGCTGGCTCGTGCAGGCCGCCGTGGCGCTCGGCGTCCTTCTGGTCCTCGCCGGTGTCGCCGTCGCGCACTACGCGTCCATCGTCGGCAAGACGGGTGAGAACAAGCTGCTCCGCGCGGAGAACGCGCAGCTCCGGGAGCAGCTGAAGCTCGTCTCCGAGAAGGTCGCGCACATCGACGAGACGCTCGATCGGGTCGAGCGCTTCGACCAGAAGCTGCGGGCCATCACCGCGCTCAACGATCCGGAGCGCAACCTCGCCATCGGCCCGCTCGAGCCCGGCGAGTCCCGCGACGCGAAGGTCTCGTCGTCGCCGGCCGCCGTCTCGATCGCCGCGGTCGCCGGCTTCGGCGGCCCCGCCCCGGGCGAGGAGCTCGAGGGCAAGCTCGACGCCCTCGTCGAGGAGGCGCAGCGCAACGAGCGCAGCCTCTCCGAGCTGCACCGCTACTTCGAGGATCAGAAGAGCCTGCTCGCCTCGACCCCTTCGATCTGGCCGGCGCGCGGCTGGGTGACGAGCGACTTCGGCACCCGCCTCGACCCGTACACGGCGGATCGCGTGATGCACAAGGGCCTCGACATCGCCAACTCCGTCGGCGCCCCGGTGGTCGCGCCGTCCGACGGCGTCGTCGTCTTCGCCGGCACGGAGGGCGGCTACGGCAAGGTCATCGTCATCGATCACGGCTACGGCGTGAAGACGCGCTACGCCCACCTCGCGGAGCTGGTGGTGAAGCTCGGCGAGAAGGTGAAGCGCGGGCAGCGGATCGCCGCCATCGGCAACACCGGGCGCTCGACCGGCCCGCACCTCCACTACGAGGTGCGCGTGAACGGCATCCCGGAGAACCCCCGGAAGTTCATCCTCGAGTAGGCGCGGCCGGACGCCGGCCTTCCCAAAGCCGGCTCCTGCGTTATGGTGGCCGCCACGCCGACCCCCCCGCGAGCGGGGAAGGGGAGGCGAGGCGGCCTCTCGCCTTTCCGAGGGCAGCGGGCGGCGCGGGGATGGAACCCCTCGTCGCCACGCGTTATGAGACGACGCGCGAGCACCGGGCGCACGGCAGCCCGCTCCTCCGCACGGCGGAAGGCCCCATGTTCGGATTCGTACTCAAGAAGATCGTCGGGACGAAGAACCAGCGCGAGCTGAAGAAGATCGACCCGCTCGTCCGTCGCGTCAACGAGCTCGAGCCGCGGATGAAGGCCCTCAAGGACGAGGACTTCCCGCGGCAGTCCCGCGAGTGGCGCGAGCAGCTCCAGAAGGGACGCTCCCTCGACGACCTCCTCCCGGAGGCGTTCGCCGCCTGCCGCGAGGCCGGCCGCCGCGTCCTCGGCCAGCGCCACTTCGACGTGCAGCTCGTCGGCGGCGCGGTGCTCCACTCGGGCCGCATCGCCGAGATGCGCACCGGCGAGGGCAAGACGCTCACCGCCACGCTGCCGTCGTACCTCAACGCGCTCGAGGGTCGCGGCGTCCACGTCGTCACCGTCAACGACTACCTGGCGAAGCGCGACTCCGAGTGGATGGGCCGCGTGCACGGCTTCCTCGGCCTGCGCACCGGCTGCGTCCTGCACGGGCTCACCGACAAGCAGCGGCAGGACGCCTACGGCGCCGACATCACCTACGGCCAGAACAACGAGTTCGGCTTCGACTACCTGCGCGACAACATGAAGTTCCGGCTGTCGCAGTACGTGCAGCGCGAGCTGAACTACGCGATCGTCGACGAGGTCGACTCGATCCTCATCGACGAGGCCCGGACGCCGCTCATCATCTCCGGCCCGTCGGACGAGGCGACCGATCTCTACGGCAAGATCGACAAGGTGATCCCGTCGCTGGTGCAGGACCAGGACTACACCATCGACGAGAAGACCCGCTCCGTGCTCCTCACCGACGAGGGCGTGGAGAAGCTCGAGAAGAAGCTCGGCGTCCCGAACCTTTACGACCCGGCGGAGCTCGAGACCCTCCACCACGTCGAGCAGGCGCTGCGCGCGCACACGCTCTACAAGCGCGACCGCGACTACGTGGTGAAGGAGGGCGAGGTCCTGATCGTGGACGAGCACACCGGGCGTCTCATGCCCGGTCGGCGCTGGTCCGACGGCCTCCACCAGGCGATCGAGGCGAAGGAGGGCGTCAAGATCGAGGCGGAGAACCAGACGCTCGCCACCATCTCGTTCCAGAACTACTTCCGCATGTACACCAAGCTGTCCGGCATGACCGGCACGGCGGACACCGAGGCGCAGGAGTTCGCCTCGACGTACAACCTCGACGTCGTCGTCATCCCCACCAACCGGCCGATGATCCGCAAGGACGCGGACGACGTCGTCTACAAGACCGAGCGCGAGAAGTTCAACGCGGTCGCCGAGGAGATCGAGCAGCTCCACAAGAAGGGGCAGCCGATCCTCGTCGGCACCGTCTCGATCGCCAAGAGCGAGGCGCTGGCCACGATCCTGAAGAAGCGCGGCGTGCCCCACGAGGTGCTCAACGCCAAGCAGCACGAGCGCGAGGCCTCGATCGTCGCGCAGGCCGGCCGCAAGGGCATGGTCACCATCGCCACCAACATGGCCGGCCGCGGCACCGACATCCTCCTCGGCGGCAACGCCGAGGCGCTGGCGATGAAGGAGCTCGGCCCCGCGCCGGAGCGCCGCGACGCGGCGCCGGACGGCTCGGTGCCTGCGGAGACCGAGGAGGAGTTCTCGAAGCGCCTCCACGAGCACGAGCTCCGCCGCCAGGCGCTGATCGCGGAGTTCGAGGAGAAGGTGAAGGTGGAGCGCGAGGAGGTGAAGAGCGCCGGCGGCCTCTGCATCCTCGGCACCGAGCGGCACGAGAGCCGGCGCATCGACAACCAGCTCCGCGGCCGCGCCGGCCGCCAGGGCGATCCCGGCGCGAGCCGGTTCTACATGTCCCTCGAGGACGACCTGATGCGCATCTTCGCGTCGGATCGCATCTCGCGGATCATGGAGACGCTCGGCATGGAGGAGGGCGAGCCGATCGAGCACAAGTGGCTCACCCAGTCGATCGCCGGGGCGCAGAAGCGCGTCGAGGCGCACCACTTCGACGCCCGCAAGAACCTGCTCGAGTACGACAACGTGATGAACCAGCAGCGGAAGACGATCTACCGCATGCGCCGCGAGGTGCTGGCGTGCGGCGCGGATCGCCCGCTGGTCGAGTTCGACGAGGATCCGAAGACCAAGAAGAAGACCCGCGTCGAGCGCAGCTTCACCTGGGACGATCAGAAGGAGCGCGTCCTCGACATGATCGAGGACGTG
>CAZDGH010000327.1:0-6973 GCA_964504805.1 uncultured Myxococcales bacterium
ATGCCGGCCGCCTGCGTGCACTGCGCTTCGAGCGCGGCCGGGTCGCCCTCGTAGTAGAAGGTCGTCGAGCTGGAGGCGTCGGTGCCGGTGCGGCAGCTGCCGACCGCGCCCGCCGCGCAGGCGTCGATCCACGTGCCGCCGCCCTGGGTGCAGCCCTGCTCGTAGCCGGCCTCGACCTGGCCCGCGTTCGGGCCGGTGTAGATGTAGCGCGTGCAGAACTTGAAGCTGTCCACGTTGCACGCGCCCTCGATGGTCGTGCCGCCGCCGCCGTCGCCGCCGCCGTCGCCGCCGCCGTCACCGCCGCCGTCGCCGCCGTCGTCGTCCGAGCCGCCGCCGCAGGCCGCGAGACCGGACATCGCCAGGACCGCCACCGCCAGCAGCGCCGAGATCCGCTTCGTCATCGTCAGGTTCTCCCCTCAATGGCACCGGGAGCGGTGCCGTTGCGTCGCGCATGGTAGCGAAGCGCGAGGAGCGCCGCGAGGAGTCCGAGCGCACCCGGCGCCGGAGACTCCGCGCCGCAGCCGCAGCCGCCGCCTTCGCCCCCGCCCCCGGCCGCCTCGCCGCCGCCGTCGCCGTCCGGCTGCGGCCCCGGCTCCGGCCGCGCCGCCCAGAGGTGGCTCGTCACCGTCCGCGGCGCGCCGGAAACCCACACCTCGGCGCGGAGCCGCGGGTCCGGCAGCCCCGGCGCGAGCTCGGTCTCGGCGACGAACGGATCCGCGTCGATCGGCACCTGGGCGATCGTCCGCCCGCCGATGACCCAGCGCAGCTCGTGCCCCGCGCCGCCCGTGACGGTGGCGGCGATCCGCACCGGCCCCTCGGTCCGCACCGTGTCGCCCTCCACCGTGCCCTCGGCGGCGAGCTCGACCATCGGGTCGTCCGGCCCCTGCAGCTTCACCACCGTCCGTCCCGCGCGGACGCCGGCGAGGAGCGCGGGCACGGAGAGCTCCTCGGCGAAGACCATGGTGGTCGGATCGCCGATCGGGCTCTGGAACGCGCCGAGGTCGACGCCGGCGCGGTGGTCGTCACTGCCGCCCACGGCCGCCGCGTGCGAGCCCCGGGCGCAGAGGTCGTCCCAGAACGCGATCGCGTCCTCGCCGAAGATGTAGCCGGTCTGGCTCCAGCCGCCGGTGGCGATCTCCACCGCCCCGATCCGCGCCGGCGGGAGGTCGTGCTCGAACGCGCAGCCGAGGCACGAGCTGCCGAGGTCGAGCACCGGGTGGTTCACGGAGAGGATCGCGCCCTGGGCGTCGAACGCCGCGGCGGCGTCCTCGATCGTCCAGCCCTCGTGGCCGATGCGGTGGCTCACCCAGCTCGTGGCGCCGAGGCCGTTCAGGTGGCCGGCGTAGGTGGTGAACTCGACGCCGGGCACGAAGAGCAGCGCGCCGTGCCTTCCTTGCGCGTCGACGATCCGCCGGAGCTGCGAGGTGGTGTTGTGGTCGGAGAGCATCACGAAGTCGAGGCCGCGGCCCCGGGCGAAGGTGGCGATCTCGTCGAGGTCGGGCCGGGCGTCGCCGCTCTCCTCGGAGTGGACGTGGAAGTCGCCGGCGTACCACCGGCCCTCGGACGAGAGCGGCGCCACGTGCGCGTACGGTCGCTCGGTCTCGGGCGCGAGGGTCGGGGCGTCGCGCAGCTCGATCTCGAGCCGGTAGCGCGCCGGCCGCTCCTCGACGAGCGCCTTGCCGATCACCACCGCCCAGGTGCCCGCGGGCAGCGGGCCGGCGAGGTAGCTCCGCGACGCCGCCAGCTCGCCGACGATCGCCGGCTCGCGGTTGCCGCCACCCCAGCCGCGGAAGCCGTCCGGATCGTCGAGGCCGAAGTCGAGGACGTTGCGCTCGGAGAGGTCGTCGTGCCGCACCTCGAGCTCGGCGGTGCCCGCCGGGACCTCGAACGGCACCAGGTGGAAGTCGGAGCCGTCGTCCGGCACCTCGCCCTCGAGCACCACGGGCTGCGCGGCGGCGGCGCAGGGGAGGGCGACGAGGGCCGCGAGGAGGAGCGTGCGCATGGCCCCGATGCTACCGCCGGTCGGCCGGGGTAGCTTTGCCGCATGAAGATCCTCTACGGCGTCGTCGGCGAGGGCATGGGCCACGCCACCCGCTCGCGGGTGCTGCTCGACGAGCTCACCAGGCGGCACGAGGTGCGGATCGTCGTCTCCGGCCGCGCCTCGGAGTACCTGCGGAAGCGCTTCGACGGCGTGCACGACATCTGGGGCTTCACCATCGCCTACGAGAAGAACGAGGTCCGGAGCTTCCAGACGTTCCTCCAGAACCTCGGCGGCGCGGTGACCGGCTGGCCGAAGAACGTGCGGCAGTACTTCGAGCTCGCCGAGTCGTTCCAGCCGGACGTGGTGGTGAGCGACTTCGAGAGCTTCAGCTACCTGTTCGCGCGGAACCACTTCCTGCCGGTGATCTCCGTCGACAACATGCAGGTGATCCACCGCTGCCGGCACGACCCGGCGCTGCTCGCCGGCCACGAGCGCGACTTCGAGCTCGCCCGGCAGATCGTGAAGTTCAAGCTGCCCGGCGCCTTCCACTACCTGGTGACGACGTTCTTCCGCCCGGAGCTCCGCAAGGAGCGCACGACGCTGGTGCCGCCGATCCTCCGGCCGGAGATCGTCGCCGCCAGGCCGGAGCCGGGCGAGCACCTGCTCGTGTACCAGACCGCCACCGGCAACGACGCGCTGCCCGCCGCGCTCAAGGCCGCCGGGATCCCGTGCCGCATCTACGGCGTGCGCCGCGACCTGGCCGAGGACGTGCGCGACGAGAACCTGCTCTACCGGCCGTTCTCCGAGGCCGGCTTCATCGAGGACCTGCGCACGAGCCGCGCCGTGCTCGCCGGCGGCGGCTTCACCCTCATCAGCGAGGCGGTGTACCTGCGCAAGCCGGTGCTCTCGATCCCGATCGTCGGGCAGTTCGAGCAGGTGCTGAACGCGCTCTACCTCGAGCGGCTCGGCTACGGCCGCTACGCGCCGGCGCCCACCGCCGAGGCGATCCGGGCCTTCCTGGAGGCGGTGCCGTCGTGCGAGCGCGCCCTCGCCTCGTACGAGCAGGACGGCAACCGGGTCACCCTCGACGCGCTCGAGGCACAGCTCGCCGCCGCCGCGGAGCGGAAGGGCCGCTGGTTCCGGGACGCGCCGTGAGCGAGCTCTTCCGGATCCTCTTCGTCTTCGCGTGGGCGTTCGGCCTGGCGGCGGTGGAGGTCGAGATCGAGGGGCGCCACGGCTGGGCCGAGAAGCTTCCGACGTGGTTCCGGGTGAAGGGCACCGCGGCGCGGCTCTACGGCGCGGTGATGCGGGGCCGGCCGCTCACCGGCTACCACGCGTTCATGTTCGTGCTGCCGCTCTTCGGCTTCCACTGGCCGTTCCTCGAGGGCGCGCCGTGGAGCCTCGCCGCCGAGGCGCGGGCGCTGGCGACCTACCTCGCGTGGGCGGTGGCCTGGGACTTCCTCTGGTTCGTGCTCAACCCGGCGTACGGCTGGGACGGCTTCCGCCGCGGCCGCGTCTGGTGGTACCCGCCGCCGTGGGTCCTCCGGCTGCCGGTCGATCACTGGGCGGGCGCGGGGATCTCGCTCGCGCTCGGCGCGCTCTCGGGCGTGCTGCCCGGCGGCGGCGGCCTCCTCCGCGGGCTCGGGCTGCAGCTCGCGCTGGTCGCCGGCCTCGCCGCGCTCTCCGCGCTCACCGTCCTCGTCGCGCCGCGCTACCACCGCTGGTACCGCCACATGCGGCGGCCCGGCGCCGACGAGCGCGCCGCCGCCGGCCTCGCGCCGCGGGAGGAGCCGTGACGGTCTCCGAGCTCCGGCAGCGGCTCCTCGCGCTCGTCGAGCCGGACCTCGTGCTGCACGTGGCCGGCACGGGCGCGCCGGCCGACGCCGAGCTCGACGCCCTCGAGCGCGAGCTCGGCGAGCCGCTGCCCGCGGACTACCGAGCGTTCCAGCGCGTCTTCGGCGGCCTCTTCCTCGAGGCCCGCGAGGACGTCTGGCCGCGGCCCGGCCCCGGCGACGTGGTGCCGCCGTGGCGGCACGACTGGGCGATCTTCGTCCTCGGGATCGGCGAGGGCATCCCGGGCTTCCTGGACGTCGGCAAGACCGCCGCGCTCTTCCGGCAGCAGGCGGGGCGCTTCCTCCCGGAGCCGCTCCTCCCGGTGGCCAAGAAGATCGGCCACCCCGACTTCCTCTGCTTCGACCGCGCCGGATCGCTGTGGACGTGGCGCCACGCGGACCCGACCAGGCCGGTCCCGGAGCCCCGCGGCCTGTTCGAGGTCGTGCTCGCCTGGGGCGAGGAGCTCGCCTCGTACGCCCGCCTCGCCGCGGGTCGCTGAAGGGAAGCCATGGATCCCGATCGCGTCCGCGGCACCCTCCTCGGCCTCGCCGTCGGCGACGCCCTCGGCACGACCCACGAGTTCCGCGCCCTCGAGGCGCCGGCGTTCCCCGGGCTCGCGACCGGGCCGCTCGACGACGTGGTCGGCGGGGGGCCGTTCGGCCTCGCGCCCGGGCAGGTGACCGACGACACCCAGATGGCGACGTGCCTCGCGGCGTCGCTCCTCGGGAGGCGCCGCTTCGACGCCGAGGACGTCGCCGCGCGCTACGCCGCGTGGGTCGGCCACGCCTTCGACGTCGGCGCGCAGACGGCGCGGGCGCTGCGCCTCGTCGCGGGCGGCACGCCGGCGCTCGCGGCGGGCCGGCGGATCTGGGAGGCGAGCGAGCGGCGGCCGGCGGGCAACGGCTCGCTGATGCGCACCGCGCCGCTCGCGGCGTTCCTCGGCGCCGAGCCGCAGGCGCTCCGGCGCGCCGCCCTCGACGAGAGCGCGATCACCCACTGGGACCCGCGCTGCCGCCTCGCCTGCGCCGCGTTCGACGCCGCGATCGCCCACGCCCTCGGCGCGCCCGGCGCCTCGCCGCGCTCGATGCACGAGGCGGCGGGCGAGGAGCTCGGCGCCGCGGCCATGCTCCTCTGCCGCGAGGAGCCCGATCACGCCGGGGCGGTGCGCGAGGCGGCGGCGGCGCTCGCCTCGGACCTCGCCGCCGCGCGCGACGACGATCCGGCGCTCCACGGGCCGGAGCTGCACCTCTACGAGCAGCAGGGCTTCGTCCGCGTCGCGTTCCGCCTCTCGTTCTGGGAGCTGCACCACGCGCCGTCGCTGCCCGCGGCGCTCGTCGACGTCGCGAACCGCGGCGGCGACGCCGACACCAACGCGGCGATCGCCGGCGCGCTGCTCGGGGCGCTCCACGGCGCGGCGGCGCTGCCGGCGCCGTGGACGGAGCGGGTGCTCGGCGCCCTCGGAGGGCAGGACGGCCCGCTCGCGACCACCTACCACCCGAAGGTGCTCGTCGCCCTCGCCGACGCTTGCGGGGCGCGATCGGGTGGCTAGGTTGGCGCGGTGGACGGCTTCGGCACGGCGCTCGCGGTCACGGTCGTGGGCCTCGCCCTGGCCGGCTTCCTCCTCGATCGGCTGATGTGCGCGCTCGAGCGCCGCGGCTTCGTCTACTGGCGGCACCGCAAGGCGCCGCGGGGGACGATGGCGAACGCGTTCCTGGAGATCGAGTCGCTGGTCACGCCGTCGAAGGCCCACGTCGTGGTGGAGCGCAAGCGCGCCCCCGACGGGGACGAGGGCGAGGGCGACGGCAAGCCGCCCAGGCCGATCGTCTAGCGAGCTAGCGAGGCGGCGCCGGCCGGCGGTGCGGCCCCGGACGCGGCGGGCGGCGGAGGTCGCCGCGCAGCACCGAGAGCACGAGCTCCTCGGCAGCCTGGAGCACCCGCTCCGCACTCCGGGCGATCTCGTCGGCGCGGGCCTCCGCGCCGCCGATCGCCCGGTCTTCCGGAAAGTGGAGGACGCGCACGGGCGGGAAGGTAGCGGAGCGGGTCGTCGCGCCGCGAAGAAACGTCCTTCACGCCCTGTGGAAACTCGCGCCTACCAGGACGAGCGGCCGCGGATGTCGCGGGCGCCCGGCGAGCCGTACTCGCGCACGGTGCAGGCGCCGCCGCCCTGGAAGGTGACGTCGGCCGCGCGCCAGATGTCGTTCGAGCCGCTGTTCGCGCCGCTGGCGTTGAGCGTCACCGGCTCGAACTCCTTCGCGACCGCGCCGCCGCAGTAGATGCGGAGGATGACGCTCGCCGGCCCCTCGGCGTCGTTGTCGTAGTAGTGGACGCCGACCGTGTAGGTGATGGCCTGCGGCGAGTCGATGTTGATGTTCTCGGGGCCGTTGCCCTGGACGTCGTCGATGTCGAGGCGCGGATCGGCGCCGTTGCCGCCCCAGCCGCCGAGGCCGCCGACGCAGTTCGCGTAGTAGCAGTCCCAGCTCCCGTCGAACCAGCCGGTGGTGCCGGCGTTCGGGTGGAGCAGGTGCATGTCGACGTCGCTGGTGTCGCCGGCCTGGCCGACGTTCCAGACGAGCTCGATCCGGAAGTCCTCGGTCGGCACCGCCTCGATGTCCACCTCGCAGAAGTCGGAGGCGCCGCCGTCGTCGGTCACCGTGAAGCGCGCGGTGTAGGTGCCGGCGATGTCGAGCCAGAGGTCGGTGCGCGCCGCGTTCGGGTTCGCCGGGTTCGCCGAGGAGCCGAGCGGCTTCGCCACCAGCTCCCAGCGGTAGGCGACGATGGTGCCGTCGGGATCGGTGCCGCTGCCGGCGAGCGGCACGGTCTGGAGCGGGGCCGAGCGGAGATCGGGCGGGCAGACCGCGGTGGGCGGCTGGTTGCCGCAGGGCTCGACGCCCTCGTCGACCTCGCCGTCGCAGTCGTCGTCGAGGCCGTTGCAGGTCTCGGCGCTCGGGCCGACCGAGCCCTGGCAGTCGCCCCAGAACTCGCCGAAGCAGATCTGGTTGCCGGTGTGGCAGACGCCGACGTTGCGCGCCGCGGCCGGGCCGGTGAAGCACTCCTGCGAGGTGCCGGCGCAGGAGCAGACCTCGTCGACCTGCCCGTTGCAGTCGTCGTCGTTGCCGTCGCAGAGCGTCTCGTCGTCGGCGCAGGGCACGCTGCCCGCGC
>CAZDGH010000328.1:0-6940 GCA_964504805.1 uncultured Myxococcales bacterium
CCGGCCCGCAGCCGCCCTCGCGGAGGGTGCGGACGGCGCGCGCGACCAGCGGCTCGCCGTCGACGAGCGCGAGCGCCTTGCCGCCGCCGGCCCGCCGGCCGTCGCCGGCGGCGAGGACCAGGCCGGCGATCACGGCGCCTCCAGCGCGGCCGCGAGCGCGCGCCGGACGATCACCGGCACGAGCTCCTGCCTCCACGCCGCGTCGCCCGGCACGTTCGCGAGCGGCCGCAGCTTCCGGCCGGCCTCCGCCGCGAGCGCGTCGATCGCCGCCGCCGCCTCCGGCGTGCCGCGCCCGAGGCCGACCAGCGCCTCGCCCACGCCCGGGAGCGCGAGCGGCCGGGCCTGGAGCGCCACCGCGGCGGCGGCGGCGTGCGTCACCCGCTCGCCGTCGCGGGCGATCGACGCCGCCACGCCGAGGAGCGGGAAGTCGATCGCCTCGCGGCTCCGGAGCTTCTCGTACGCGCCGCGCAGCCCCGGCGGCGGCGGCGGCAGCCGGATCGCCACCAGCAGCTCGTGGGGGCGGAGCGCGAGGTGGGCGGCGCCGTCGGCGCGGTAGAGCGCGGCGACCGGGAGCGTCCGCCGGCCGTCCGGCCCGACGAGCTCGAGCGACGCCTCGAGCGCGAGCAGCGCGGGTGCGGTGTCGTTGCTCGCGGCGGCGACGCAGCGCTTGCCGCCCTCCACCACGTGGCAGACCGTGCCGTCCTTCTTGAGGCAGAAGCCGAGCGAGCGCCGCCAGAAGAGCGACTGGTTGTACCAGCGGCAGCGGGTGTCGAGCAGGACGTTGCCGCCGAGCGTCCCCATCCGCCGGAGCTGCGGGCTCGAGACCTGCCCCGCCGCCGCCGCGAGGACCGGCGCCGCCTCTCGCACCGCGGCGCTGGTCGCGACCTCGTGCAGCGAGGTCATCGCGCCGATGGCGAGGCCGCCGCCGTCCGCGGCGCGGATCCCGCGGAGCGCCGCGATGGCGTCGAGCGAGACCAGCGCGCCGGCGTCGACGAGCCGGTGCTTGAGGTTCGGCAACAGGTCCGTGCCCCCGGCGAGGACGCGGCCGCGCCCGCCGAGGCGGACGAGCCGCTCGACGGCGGCCTCGACCGTCGCCGGCCGCTCGACGCCCATCCGCGGGAGCCTCAGCACGACGTCCCCCGCCGCGCCTTCAGCGCCGCGAGCACCCGCGCCGGCGAGAGCGGCAGGTGGTGCAGCCGGACGCCGACCGCGTCGAAGACCGCGTTGGCGATCGCCGGGAGCGCCGGGTGGAGCGGCCCCTCGCCGGCTTCCTTGGCGCCGTACGGCCCCTCGGGATCGATCGACTCGACGATCGCCGACTCCATCGGCGGCACGTCGAGCGCGGTCGGCAGGGCGTAGTCGAGGAGCGACGGCGCGATCACCAGGCCGTGCGCCTCGACCGCGTGCTCCTCGAACAGCGCCTCCGCCGCGCCCATGTACGCCGAGCCCTCCATCTGCCCCGCGACCAACACCGGATCGATCGCCCGGCCGCAGTCGTGGGCGACCCAGAGCTTCTCCACCCGCACGCGCCCGGTCTCCTCGTCGACGGTCACCTCCGCGACGTGGGCGGTGAAGGAGTACGCGGGCGACGCGCCGATGGTGCCGCCGCGGTAGTCGCCGCCGAGCTTCGGCGTGTCGTAGGAGCCGGTGGCGCCGAGCGTCTCGAAGGCGGCCTCGGCGAGCTGGAACGCGTCGCGCGACGCGCAGCGCGTGCCGGGCGCCTCCACGTCCCAGAGCTCGCCGCCGCCGAAGGCGATCCGGGACCCGGGCACGCCCCACTTCCGCGCCACCGCCTCCCGCAGCTGCTCCCGCAGCTTCCGCGCCGCGTCGATGGCGGCGTTGCCGACCATGAACGTGACGCGGGAGGAGTAGGCGCCGAGGTCCACCGGGCAGAGATCGGTGTCGGCGGCGACGACGCGCACCGCCTCCTCGTCGAGCCCGAGCTCCTCGGCGACGAGCTTCCGCACCACCGTCGACGAGCCCTGCCCGATGTCGTTGCCGCCGGTGAAGGCGGTGACGAGCCCCGACCGGTCGACCTTGAGCTGCACGGCGGCCTGCGGCAGCTCGTTCGGGTAGATGGGGTAGTTGGTGCCGGAGATGTACATCGAGCCGGCGACGCCGAGCCCGCGGCCCCGGCCGAGCTTGCCGCGCCGCTCCCGCCAGCGAGACGCCTCCTCCACCGCGTCGAGGCAGGCGAGGAAGCCGCTCGAGGTGATCCGCTGGCCGTTCACCGTGGCGGTGTGCGCGCCCTGGAAGTTGCGGCGGCGGAGCTCGATCGGATCGAGGCCGAGCCTCTCGGCGAGCTCGTCGAGCTGCACCTCGAAGGCGAAGCGCGGCTGCACGCTGCCGTGGCCGCGCTTCGGCCCGCACGGCGGCTTGTTGGTGAAGACGCGGGTGGCGTCGAAGCGGTAGGTCGGCAGGTCGAGCGGCCCAGTCAGGAGCTGCCCGGCGTAGTACGCGGTGACGAGGCCGAAGGAGCTGTAGGCGCCGCCGTCGAGCAGGATGGTCGCGTCGACGCCGCGGAGCTTGCCGTCCTTCGACGCCCCGGTGCGGTACCGCATCCTCGCCGGGTGGCGACCGCGGTGGCAGAAGAAGACCTCCTCGCGCGTGTAGAGGAGCTTCACCGGCCGGCCGGTCAGGAGCGCGAGCTTCGCGGCGCAGAGCTCGAGGCTGAACGGATCCGACTTGCCGCCGAAGGCGCCGCCGAGCGCCGGCTGGATCACCCGGACCTTCGACTCCGGCAGGCCGAGCACCCTTGCGACGGTGCGATGCACGTAGTGGGTGATCTGGGTGCTCGACCAGAGCGTCAGGACGCCGTCGGCGCCGGCGCGGGCGAGCGCGCAGTGCGGCTCGAGCGCGGCGTGGGTCGTGCCGTGGAACGAGAAGTCGCCCTCGACGACGACGTCGGAGGTCGCGAGCGCCTCGTCGATCGCGCCGAACGAGAGGCGCACGTGCTTCGAGACGTTGTCCTTCTTCTCGGGGAAGAGGCGCACGTCGGTCGTCGCCCGCGCCACCGCGGGATCGAGCAGCGCCGGCAGCGGCTCGTAGTCGACGACGATGGCGTCGAGCGCCTCGAGCGCCGTCTCCTCGTCGACGGCGGCGACGCAGGCGACCGGGTCGCCGACGAAGCGGACGCGGTCGACGGCGAGCGCCGTCTCGTCCTGGGTCCAGGGGATGACGCCGTAGGCGGTCGGCAGGTCGGCGCCGGTGATCACCGCGTGGACGCCCGGCAGCGCTCGCGCCGCGGAGACGTCGACGGCGCGGATCCTCGCGTGCGCGTGCGGGCTGCGGAGCGTCTTGCCGTGGAGCATCCCGGGGAGCGCGAGGTCGTCGGCGTAGAGCGCCTCGCCGGTCGCCTTGGCGAGGCCGTCGACCTTCCGCCCCGGGCGCCCGACCACGCGGAACGCGTCGCCGTGCGGTGGACCGCTGCCGTGTCGATCCCGCGCGCCCATCCCGGCCTCCTCGGGTCGCGGAAGTGTAGCCGCCGGCGACGCCGCGGCGAGCCGGGCGGGCCTGCGCTGCGTCAGGTCGGCCGGGGGCGCCCCCGGAAGCGCCGCGCGGACCGCACTGCGCGAGCGGGACCGGTTCCGGGCTCTACCTTGGCCCCGGATCAGCACTGTGCCGCGAGCACATCGTTCGCGCACGGGTGCGTACGGAAGGCACCGCGCAGCATGCCGCGGCGCACGCGGGCGCGGGCTCCTCCCGGGTGGATGTGGCGGCGGGCAGTTGATGCCGAGCGACTTGCGCCGCTACTCCCAACGGAACTGCGAACAGAACGGCGAAGTCAGCTCGTCGTCGAGGACCAGCCCGGCCGGTCCTTCCGGCGACCTATACGCACACTCGATCGACATCTCGCCGACGAAGGTACCGTCCAGGCGATCGGCCCCGTCCGCGACGGTGCCACTCACTCGTATCCGATCGGATGCCGGATCAGGGCTCAGGTCGATCGAAACCGTCCCGCCCACCGCGACTTGTCGCCCCGTTGGGTCCTGCAGGCTGACGTTCGCGCCGTTCGGACCGGCGGTCTCCAAGATCGGAACCTCGATCCTCCGCGCGAGGACGGCGTCGATCCCTGCGGAGACATTGAGAATCCAAAGCGCTCCATCCCTCGTGGTTGCCTCTGCGCTCAGGGAGACCTGCTCCCGTTCGTGGCCCTCGAACACGCCGAGCAGCAGGCGTTGGCCCTCGAGCCTCTTTCCCGACGCCAGGTTGACACGCACCGCCACCGGATCCTCCGCCGTCGACGGATCCCCCGAGGTCTCGTGACTGCAGCTCGCCATGATCAGAGCGCATGCAACGAGTGTCTTGCCGGCTCGCATGATCACACTCCTCACTGAATCACGATGGTCTGGTTGTAAATGGCGATGTTGTCGGCCTCGTTGGATTCGGGCGAACCGTATCCGGCGTCGAGTCGCAGGACGACGTCGTACGTGCCCGTTGGAATCCCCGCGGGGACCGTCCCGGGCGTGGGAATCCGGTCCGAGGCGCCCGCGGCGACGGTGTGCACGAACGGACCGGCGAGATCGAAGTTGTGGTTCATGATCCGATGCTCCATCCGGAGCCTCACCACGTGCGTGACCGAGCTTGTGCCTGCGTTGGAATAGTTGATGACGTAGTCGAGCTGAGCCGGCAGTTGTGCAGCGGTGTAGACCTGTACGCCGAGCCTGCCGGGCGAGTCCCTGATGCTCGAAGTGGTGGCCTGCTGCGGCGACGCGACCAAGTTCACCTGCGGAAAGCCCGTCGGGTACAAGCCCCGACCGTACGACGCGTCTTTCCCGAAGACCCCCGTGTTGGGGCCATTGCCGCCGATGTTGGGCAGATTCGAGCGACCGCGCATGATGTTCAAGGCCTGGACGTGCCCGAGCCCAAGGAAATGACCGATCTCATGGATCATCACCCGCCTCCCGAGTCCGACGCCGGACGAAAGACGTGCGGCCGTCTCCTCGGTCGGATCATCGAAGTTCACGGGGTCGTTGCAGTCCTGGTTCCAGAAAGGGCCGACGCATCGCTTCATCGCGACCGAGACGTCGGCCTCGACGAACACAGGTGTCGTCTCCGCCGAGTCACAGTACTCGAGACGCTTCGTGGTGAACCCCAGGTATCCGTCCAGGACAGAGTCGTCGTTGACGACGACCACGTCGTTCCGCGAGTTGCTATGGTCCGCTTCGAGGCCGCCCGCCCAAGCCTGCCTCCGGACGAGGTCGAACATCCCGACCACACCGTTCCAGGAGTCACGCGCTGCGAAATAGGAGGACAGCCGCGCGGAGCCGAGAGGCGCGGCGAACCCTGCCTGGATCAAGGTCTGCGGCGTAGTCACAAAGATGTCGATCTGCTGCTTGTAGGGGCGACCATTGCAGTAGGCGCGATACCCGCGCGCAGCGGCGCTCAGCGGGACCGTCCCTAGCGCCGCGGCGATCAGCCCTACGGTGACGATGCGGTTCACTGGCAGACTCCGTTCACGGTATCGCCGCTGCAAAAGGGGTCGCCCGTCGGGCAGGTTTGGCCAGTCGGGCAGGTAGCCCCTCCACCGGACTCATCGACCGATGGCATGATGTTCCACGTACGACCCGCCGCCGGCGTGAGGGTCACACTCCCTGAGATCGCGATACCCTGTGCGCTCGCGTACGAGAGGACGTTGGCGACGAACTGCGCCGACGACCACGCCGTCGCCAATGCGGTCGGCGTCGCTGCGGAGTCGACGGCTGGCTGCGCGTGCGGCGCGGACATCTCGACCGCGTCGTCGAACGCGGGGGTCTCACAGAACTGGATTCCTTCGGCGTTGATGCCGTTCGCGGCGAGTCCGTCCGTGGTTACAACCACCTGCTTGGTGCCGACGGAATCGATGCGGTAGGCGTGCTCTCCGATCACGGGCGAAACGAACCAGGTGGTGTTGCGGAGGAACAGGAGGTAGCGACCACCCGAGATGTACACTGGGTAGTCATCGACCCAGAAGTACGTGCTGTCCGGCAGCGGTCCGCCGAGTTGGCTGACGACGAGCGTCGGTCCGGAGTAGGTTCCCGCGTGGACGACGAGACTGCCGAAGGTGACGTTGGTTCGAGGACCAAGCGTCGAGTCGTACGAGTATGCGATGCTCGTGACGGTGCCCTCCAGCAGAACCGCCGTCTGTTCGAGCATGCCCTTCGCCGTTGAGGCGTCGTATGGGGTGCGCACCTGGGCCATGGCCTGAACTGGAAGCAACGCGCCGAGCACGCAGCCTGCAAGAACGATTCGACGAAGCAAGGCTTACCCTCCAGTTCCAGTTCCATGGCTATCTGCAAACGACCGCCGCGAATGCAGGCTACTCGCGCGGTCGAGCGTATTCAAGAGCGCGTAGGTGCAGGTGCTCAGGGGCGAGTTCCGATCGCGTAAATGTCGTAGAGTCTGCGGAAGTTGGAAGCGTGGAGCGCGAACGATCGGCGCGGGCGAGGCCCGTCGATCGCGCATGCTGCGGGTCCGGAACGCTCGGCTTCGGTAGAGCAGTCTGCGAGTCCGCTACCGCGATGTACTGCGTCCGCTCGGCACCGACGGATGGCCAAAGGAGGAGGTCATCAGGCGCTTGCCGCGGAGGACCGCGAGGGGGGAGGAGCCTCGTCGGCTCCTGCCCCGCATCCTTGCCTCGTCATGACTGCCTGTGAACTACTCGTCGGAGCTGCCCGGCTCGTCGTCGTTCGCAGCCGCGCCCGCCTCGGCGCGCTCGACCGAGCCGAAGGCGTCCTTGATCCTCTTCTTGTTTGCGTAGCGGCGGTTCCGGGCGCGGACGTAGTCCGATGTGAACAGCGACCGCATGCGAGCCGAGTCGTGCCGGAACGCGAACTCGGCGCGCGCACGGATCTCGTCGAGGAGGCGGTCCGCGTGGGGTTGATCCGGTTCGGTGGACAGGTCGACCACGACTCCTGCCTCATCCGCCAAGCTTCCTCGAAGGCGGCCGGGCTGACGTAGC
>CAZDGH010000329.1:0-5212 GCA_964504805.1 uncultured Myxococcales bacterium
GCCCGGGGGAGGCGCGCGCCCACGCCGAGCTCGCGCGCCACCACCTCGATCACGGCAGGCCGCGGCGCGCCCTCGAGCTGCTCGCCCCGCGCCTCCCGCAGGCGAAGGGCGACTTCCAGGCCGCGCTCGTCCACGTGCGCGCGCTCGACGCCCTCGGCCTCGACGGCCAGGCGCGCCGCGCCGCCGCCGAGCTCGCCCGCCGCTTCCCCGACGAGCCGGCGGTGCTCCACGAGGCCGCCACCTACGCGCGCCGCGACGACGACGGCGAGGCGGCGCACCGCGCCCTGCGGGTGGCGCTGGCGCTGCACCCGGCCGACGACTCGATCGCCTCGGCGCTCGCCTCGCTCCTCCTCGACCGCGGCGCCGTCGACGACGCCCTGCTGGTGCTCGAGCAGGTCGCCCGCTTCCACCCGGTCGACACCTCGCTCCTCGCCCGCCGCGCCGACCTGCTCGCCGCCAACGGCCGGCTCGAGGAGGCGAAGGCGCTCTACCGGCGGCTGCTCGAGATCTGCCCGCAGGAGGGCGACTTCTGGGAGCGCCTCGGACGCGCGCTGCTCCGCGCCGGCGATCCCGCCGCCGCGCTCGAGGCCCTCGAGGCGTCGCTGGCGGCGCGGCCGCAGGACGCCCGCGTCCGCGAGCTGGTGCGCTCGCTCAAGCCCGGCGCCGCCTCCTTCGCGCGCCCGTACCTGAAGGACCTCCGCGAGGTCGCCGCCGCGGCCGCCGGGAAGTACGCCGGAGAGGACGCGGTGCAGCTCGTCGAGCTGACCGCCGTGCGCGTGCTCCCGAGCGGGCAGGCGTCGCGCACCGTGCAGGTGATCCGCAAGGCGCTCACCCACCGCGGCGTCGAGGACTCGCGCTTCCAGATCCGCTACGCGCCCGACCGCGAGGAGCTGAAGATCGAGCGCGCCCGCGTCCTCAAGGCCGACGGGACCGTCGTCGACGGCCACGCCGAGGACGACGACTCGCTCCACGAGCCGTGGGCGGGCCTGTACTACGACGCCCGCGCCCGGGTGATCGGCTTCCCGGGCCTCGCCGAGGGCGACACGGTCGAGCTCGTCTACCGCGTCGACGACGTCGCCCGCGACAACCTGCTCTCCGACTACTTCGGCGACCTCTCGTACCTCGAGGACGTCGTCCCGAAGGCCTCGTGGGAGTACGTGCTCGAGGCGCCGGCCGGCCGGAAGATCTTCGCCAACCGCGTCGCCGGCCTCGCGCACACCGAGACCGCCTCGGCGTCGGGCGGCACCGTGCACCGCTGGACCGCGAAGGACGTGCCGCGGGTCGTGCCCGAGCCCGACATGCCGGGCTGGCCCGAGGTGACGCGCTACCTGCACGTCTCCACCTACGCCGACTGGGAGGGGGTCTCGCGCTTCTGGTGGGGCCTCGTCCGCGACCAGGTCGCGCCGACGCCGGCGGTGGAGAAGCTCGCCCAGGAGATCGTCGCCGGGATCCCGGAGGCCGACGTCGCCGCCCGCGTGCGCGCGGTCTACGGCTGGGTGGTGCGGCGCACCCGGTACGTGGGCCTCGAGTTCGGCATCCACTCGTTCAAGCCCTACAAGGTGGAGCGGATCCTCAGCCGCGCCTTCGGCGACTGCAAGGACAAGGCGTCGCTGACGCACGCGCTCCTGCGCACCCTCGGGATCGAGTCGCGGCTGGTGCTGCTGCGCATGCGCGACCTCGGCCGCGTCGGCGAGGCGCCGGCGTCGCTCGCCGTCTTCAACCACGCGATCCTCTACGTGCCCTCGCTCGAGCTCTGGCTCGACGGCACCGCGGAGTGGTCCGGCTCGAGCGAGCTCCCGGAGGTGGACCACGGCGCCGAGGTGCTGGTGGTGAACCCCGGCGGCGCCTCGGAGTTCCGGATCACGCCGGAGGCGACCGCCGAGCAGTCGGTGAACGCCTCCACCTACCGGGTCGCGCTCGACGCCTCCGGCGCCGCCCGCATCGCCGGCGAGAGCACCATCACCGGCCTCGGCGCCGCCGGCTACCGCCGCGCCTACGCCTCGCCGAACGGCCGGAAGGCGGCGTTCGAGCAGGCCTGGGCGCGCTCCTTCCCGGGGCTGACGGTGGAGCGCCTCGAGGTCTCCGACGTGACGAAGCTCGAGGAGCCGGTGAAGCTCGGGTACGAGCTCGCCCTGCCCCGGTACGCCGAGCCCACCGCCGCCGGCGGCCTCGCCTTCACCCCGTTCGGCGTCGGCGCGAGCTACGTCGAGACCTATGCCGCGCTCTCGTCGCGGAAGTTCGACGTGGTGCTCGCCTACCCGTGGACGACGACCTTCCGCTACGAGCACGTGCTCCCCGAGGGCCTCGTCCCCGCGGCGCTGCCGCCGAAGGTCGAGGACGTCACGCCGTTCGGCGTCCTCGAGCTCTCGGCGACGCACGAAGGGAGCACGCTCGTCGTCGAGGGCCGCATCGCCCTCACCGCGCCGCGGGTCTCGCCGAAGGACTACGGCGCCTTCCGCGCCTTCCTCGCCCGGGTCGACGCCGCGATGGCCCGCCGCGTCGTCCTGGTGAAGGAGGCCGCCGCCTCGCGCTGAAGCGCCGTCCGGAGCTCCGTCCCGGACGCGGCCCCTGCGCAGGAACGGCGAAGCGCCCGCCCCGGTTCGACCGGAGCGGGCGCTCGTCCCGAGCCGACTAGCGCTTGAGCTGCATCACCAGCAGCTTGTTCTTGGTCGGCGGCACCGAGGCGGTGTCGCAGGGCCCGATGACGCCCGGGCCGCGGCACTTCGCGACCAGCTCGATGCTGTGGTTCCCGGCCGCCACGTTCCGCTGCACGTAGAAGAAGGTCTTCACGCCGTCGTCCGCGGTGGTGTTCGCGTAGACCTTCTCGTCCGCCGACATCACCGTCGCCGCCTGGCCGTCGAGCCGGTAGTTGAACTGGGCGAAGGTCGTCGAGGGGCTGAGGTCGTTCACGGCCAGCTCGCCGATGATGAGCAGGTCGGACGCCTCGGAGAGGCTGACGGTCTGCGTCCCGACGGTCGCCCAGGTCCCGGAGTTCACGAAGACGCTGCCGTTCTGGCCGATGGCGAAGGAGTCGACGTCGAGGATGCCGTCGTCGCCGGGCGCGCCCT
Organism: uncultured Myxococcales bacterium; assembly: GCA_964504805.1. Taxonomy (GTDB): domain Bacteria; phylum Myxococcota; class Myxococcia; order Myxococcales; family Vulgatibacteraceae; genus CAZDGH01. The sequence goes on from CAZDGH010000329.1 coordinate 3,069, forward strand.
CAGGCCCCTGCGCGCCGGCCGGGCCCTGCGGACCCTGCGGACCCTGCGCGCCCGCCGCGCCCGCCGGCCCCTGCGGACCGACCGCGCCCGCCGGCCCCTGCTCGCCGGCCGGCCCCTGCAGCCCCGTCTCGCCCTTGTCGCCCTGGTCGCCCTTGTCGCCCTTCTCGCCCCGCTCGCCCTGGAGGAGCGAGATCTCCCGCTCCATCGAGGCCTGGCCGCGCTTCACCTTCATCTTGGTGGTGCCGGCGGCGGTGTCCTCGGGGAGGAGCGCGCGGATCATCGTGTCGGTGGCGTCGAGGATCGTCGCCTCCACCTCGCGGCCGTTCTGGTTGAAGGTGACGGTGGCGCCGCGGAGGCCCTTGCCGGTGATCACCACCGCCCGGCGGACGTGGTTCGCGCCGTGGCCGTCGGCGCCGTCGGGCGTGCCGTCGCCGTCGACCGAGTCGATCTCGAGGGCGCCGGTGGAGCCGCCGCCGTCGGTGGTGGAGCCGTCCGGGTCGCCGCCGGTCGAGGTGCCACCGGACGCGGCGGCGTCGGCCCGCTCGTAGGTGAGAGCGTCGGGCTCGGCGCAGGCGGCGAGGGTGGCGGTGAGGACGGCGGCGACGGCGACGAAGATCTTCTGGAACATGGCGGCTCCTGGTTCGCGGCTCTGTCGCCGCGGCGTCCCGGGCTTCATTGCCCGGCGACGGGAACCACCCATTGCGCGTCGGATGCCAAGGCTTTTGGCTAGACAAAACAAACACTTACGTTTCGATCCCCCGGCCCGCGCGCCGGGCCCTGGCCCGCGGCGCGGGCCCCCCTCGGCCGGCGCGGCGGATCCTCCCGGAGCCCGGGTGGCAGGCGCTCCCACCCTCCTTGCGCTTTCGACGCGATGCGTGCAGATTGCGCCGCCCGGCAGGCGAAGAACGCGCTCCTGCCGCAGCGAAGGAGGCCTGTTCTGGCCCGCGAAGATCTCATCGAAGTCGAAGGAACGATCACGGATGTCCATCCCGGCGGGATGTTCACCGTGAAGCTCGACCAGGGCCCGTCCATCCAGGCCCGCGTCGGCGGCAAGATGCGGCAGCACTTCATCCGCATCGTGCTGGGTGACCGCGTGAAGGTCGGCGTCTCTCCGTACGACCCGACCCACGGGATCATCACCTACCGCAGCAAGTAGTCCCCGCGCTTCAGCCGGGGAGGGGCGAAAGGCACCACCTTCCATGATCGACTCGCTCCGCTCCCGCCGTGCCTCGCTGAAGTGGCGTCCCCGCCAGAAGTTCGTGCTCACCGAGAGCGGCAAGACCGCCCGGCAGGGCTACGAGCAGGCGATCGCCGCGCTCCCCCGCGGCGACGGCGCCCGCGACGCGCTCGCCGCCGCGCAGGGCGCCTGGGCGTCGCCGCTCGCGGTGCTGCCCGCCGACGCCACCGTGCTCGCCGAGCTCGGCGAGGCGCCGAAGCTCCACCGCCAGCTCCACGACGCCGTCTCCGACGCGGGCCTCACCCTCGCGGACGTGCAGGACGCGGTGGACCGCCTCTACAAGGCCGGCCTGGTGGCGCCCGCCGACGGCATCCCGCCCGAGGAGCGGGGGAACGCCTAGCGGACCCTTCCGGGATCCGGTGGTATGGTCCGGCGGCGCCGCTCCCGGCGCGCCTCATGCCCGGAAAGCTCCTCCGCCTGCCCGGACACGGCCGGCTGCTCGTAGCGACCGACCTGCAAGGAAACCTCGGGGACTTCGAGGCGCTGGCGCGGCGGTTCGTCTCGCGCCGGAACGCGGGCGAAGATCTCCACGTCCTCTTCCTCGGCGACGTCGTCCACGGCCCGTCCATCGGCGCCTCCGACTGGCCGCCGCACCTCGGCACCTTCTACGAGGACCGGTCGGTCGAGCTGTTCGAGGCGCTCGAGCAGCTCCGCGAGGCGCACCCCGGGCGCGTCCACGCCATCCTCGGCAACCACGAGCACGCCCACGTCGGCGGCCCGCCCACGAGCAAGTTCTGGGAGGACGAGGCCGGGCACCTCGAGGCGATGGCCGGTCCGGAGCGCGCCGCGCGGATGCGGGCGCGGTTCGCGTCGCTGCCGCTCGTCGCCGTGGCGCCGTGCGGCGCCGTCTTCACCCACGGCGCGCCGGCCGCGCGGCTCTCCTCGCCCGAGGAGGTCGAGGCGGTCG
>CAZDGH010000329.1:5222-6890 GCA_964504805.1 uncultured Myxococcales bacterium
AATTTTGCTCCCGCTTTTCTGCGCGGTTTGTTGGAGGAGGTCGAGGCGGTCGAGTACGACGGCCACCGCGACAAGTGGTTCGAGGAGATCCTCGCGGTCCCGGTGCTCGGCCCGCTGCTGTGGGCGCGGTGGGCCGAGCCGGAGACCGCCCGGGCCTTCGCCGCGGCGCTCGGCGGCACCATCTGCCTCTTCGGCCACGACGTCGTGCCCGAGGGCTACGAGCGGATCGGCGACGAGCAGCTGCTGTTCTCGACGAGCTACGGGCTCTTCGACGAGCACAAGGTCTACGTCGAGCTCGACCTCGCCGCGCGCTACCGCACCGTGCACGACCTCCGCGCGGGCGCGGAGATCCTGCCGCTGCACCGCTAGGAGCCTGTCGCGGCAATCCGCCTGCTGCGGCGCACGATCCGTGGGCTGCGGCGGGGTCCTCGGCCCTCTCTCGGTGCGGCGTGGCTCTGCCACGCCTCCCTCGGTCGGACCTGCGGTCACCCGCCTCGCCTCCCGTCTCGTGCACCTCGCGACGGCGTCCTACCGCAACAGGCTCCTGGCTCACGGCTCCTCGAACGGGAACCGCTCCATCGCCTCGCGGACCTCGGCGGGGATCGGCACCGACTTCAGGGCGTCGAGGTCGGTGGTCACCACCGTGAGCGCCGCGTCCGCGACCTTCTGCCCGCCGCGGCGCGCCTCGTAGCGGCAGACGATCGAGCTCACGCCGAGCTTGCCGAAGGAGAGCGCGATCGCGACGCGCTCGCCGTGGCGGACCGGCGCGCGGAAGTCGGCCTCCACGTGGACGGTCGGCCAGCCCACGCGCCGCTCGCCGATCCAGCGGTGGTACGGCGCGTCGGTCTCGGCGGCGAAGAAGTCCTCGAAGGCCCGGTGGAACCAGTCGAGGAACCGCGGGTAGTAGGCGATCCCCGCCGCGTCGATCTCGTGGGCGCGGACGACGACCTCGCTCTCGAACGGCACCGCTACTCGAACGCCGGGATCCCGGTGAGCTCCTTGCCCAGGATCAGCGTGTGGATGTCGTTGGTGCCCTCGTAGGTGTAGATCGACTCGAGGTTCACCATGTGGCGGATCACCGGGTACTCGTCGGTGATGCCGTTCGCGCCGAGCATCTCCCGGGCGACGCGCGCCGCCTCGAGCGCCTTGCGGCAGTTGTTCCGCTTGGCGAACGAGATGTGCACCGGCGAGGCCTGGTCGAGGTCCTTGAGCTGCCCGAGACGCCAGTTCACGAGCTGCGCCTTCTGCAGCTCGTAGTACATCTCCGCGAGCTTCCACTGGGTGAGCTGGAACGCGGCGATCGGCTTGCCGAACTGGATCCGCGAGAGGGCGTACTCGCGCGCCGCCTCGAACACCGCGACGTGCGCGCCGGTCGCGCCCCAGGCGATGCCGTAGCGCGCCTGGTTGAGGCAGGAGAGCGGGCCCTTCAGGCCCTGCACCTCGGGGAGCATGTTGGCGGCGGGGACGCGCACGTCGTCGAACGACAGCTCGCTCGTGACCGAGGCGCGCAGCGAGACCTTGCCGTGGATGTCCGAAGCCTTGAAGCCCTTCATCCCCTTCTCGAGGACGAAGCCGCGGATCGACTTCGAGTCGTCGGAGTCGACCTTCGCCCAGACCACCGCGACGTCGGCGACGGAGCCGTTGGTGATCCACATCTTGGCGCCGTTG
>CAZDGH010000330.1:0-6597 GCA_964504805.1 uncultured Myxococcales bacterium
GGGTGGGCAGCGAGGCGTCGCCGAAGCCGTCGGCGTCGGCGTCGCGGTACCAGGTGTTCTGCACGCCCTCGTCGATGGAGCCGTCGCAGTCGTTGTCGGCGCCGTCGCACACCTCGACGCTGTCGGCGCCGGTGTCGGTGCAGGTCTGGGCCGCGGCGGTGCAGACGAAGGTGCCCTCCTGGCAGACGTCGGCGTCGGGGCCGTCGCACGGGTCGCCGTACCAGGCCTCGCCGGTGCCGTCGCCGGTCGCGGCGTTGCAGTCGTTGTCCGCGCCGTCGCAGGCCTCGGGGGCGCCCGGGTTCACGTCGTTGCGGGCGTCGTTGCAGTCGGTGGCGTCGGCCACGTGGCCCGCCGGCGCGGTGCAGGCGAGGACGGTCACGGCCGCGTTGCCGTACCCGTCGGCGTCGGCGTCGCGATACCAGGTGGTGAGCACGCCCTCGTCGACGGTGCCGTCGCAGTCGTCGTCGAGGCCGTTGCAGGTCTCCGCGATCGAGGCGGCGTCGTCGGTGCAGACCTGCGTGCCGCCGGTGCAGACGTTGGTGCCGTCGGTGCACTGATCGGCGTCGAGGCCGTCGCAGGCGGTGCCGAGCCACGCCTCGGACGCGCCGTCGGCGGTGCCGGCGTCGCAGTCGTCGTCGATGGCGTTGCAGCGCTCGGCCGCGCCGGGGTGGGTGGCGTTGCGGGCGTCGTTGCAGTCGCCGGCGTTCGCGACGTACCCGGCCGGCGCGCTGCAGGCCTGGGTCGAGACGCCCGGGTCGCCGAAGCCGTCGGCGTCCGCGTCCCGGTAGTAGGTGGTGGTGACGCCCTCGTCGGTGAGGCCGTCGCAGTCGTTGTCCGCGCCGTCGCACACCTCGACGCTGTCGGCGGTGGCGTCGGTGCAGGTCTGCGCGGCGCCGACGCAGGCGAAAGCGCCCTCCTGGCACGAGTCGGTGTCGGAGCCGTCGCAGGGATCGCCGTACCAGCCCTCGGCGGAGCCGTCGGAGGTGCCGGCGTCGCAGTCGTTGTCGGCGCCGTCGCAGAGGTCGAGCGCGCCGGGGTGCACGTCGTTGCGGGCGTCGTTGCAGTCGGAGCCGTTCGAGACGTGGCCGGCCGGCTGCGCGCACGCCGTGGTCGTCACCGCGGGATCGCCGTAGCCGTCGAGGTCGGCGTCCTGGAACCACACCGGCTGCACGCCCTCGTCGGCGACGCCGTCGCAGTCGTCGTCCTGGCCGTTGCAGATCTCGGCGTTGTCGCCGGTGCCGTCGCTGCAGACCTGGCCGCCGGCGATGCACGCGTAGACGCCCTCGGGGCACTGGTCGAGGTCGGCGCCGTCGCACGCCTGGCCGAGCCAGCCCTCGCCGGAGCCGTCGACGGTCGTGCCGTCGCAGTCGTTGTCGGCGCCGTCGCAGCGCTCGGTCCCGCCGGGGAAGACGTCGTTGCGCGAGTCGTCGCAGTCGCCGGCGACGCCGACGTAGCCGGGCGGCTGGGAGCAGGCGGCGAGCACGGCGAACGGGTCGCCGTAGCCGTCGAGATCGCCGTCCAGGTAGTAGTCGAAGCAGTCGTCGCGGCCCTCGCCGGCGAGGGGCACCACCAGGAGCTGGTTGTCGGCGTCGGTGGTCTCGATCTCCACCGCGCCGGTGCGCGCGCCCGGCTGCGTCGGGTCGAACTGCACGTCGAACGTCATCTCGACCGTGCCGTCCGGGAGCTGGAACGGCACGATCGGCGCCGTCGGGATCGAGTACGACGGATCGCTGCCGGCGCTCATGCGCACGTCGAGCACCTCGAGCATGCCGAAGCCCGAGTTGCGCACGGTGATGGTGCGCGCCGGCGGCGGGTCGTTCAGCGAGACGCCGCCGAAGTCGATGCTGGTCGGGGAGACGAACGCGGTCGGATCGGTGGACTCGCCCGCGAGCTCGACCACGGCGACCGGCCGGAGCGGGTCGTTCGAGTCCATCTCCACGCCGCCGGTGTCGGCGCCGAGGCCGGGCGGCAGCGGCGCGTAGTGGACCGTGAGGATCTGGAAGCCGCCGGCGGGGATCGCCGGGATGTTCGCCGGCTCGAACGAGAACTCCGGCGACGAGAAGGCGCGAAGCCGGAGGTTCGAGACCACGAGCGGCTGGTCGCCGGCGTTCTCGAGCCGCACCTGGGCGCTCCGGGTCGTCTCGTTCTCCACCGCGCCGAAGTCGACCTGCGGCGGGTTGATGACGAGCGCGGGCGGGTTGCCGCCGCCGCCGACGAGGAGCACCTCGAAGGTCTGGTCGACCGGCGGCTGGCCGGCGGCGCCCTCGTCGTGGACGAAGACGAGGCGCTGCTGGTCGGGGCGCGCCTGGGTCGGCGCGTAGGTGACGGTGAGCTCCCGCACGCCGGGCCAGGTGCCGTCCTCGTTCTGGCAGATGCCGGCGCCGAGGTCGCAGGTGGTGCCCGCGGCGCAGTCGCCGTCGGCGACGCAGGTGCGGACCGGCTGGAGGACGATCGGCGGATCGGCGACGCCGACGTCCGGCGTCACCGCGAACGGCGTGCCGGCGGCGTCGATGTTGAGCGCGCTGACCCGGAGGAGGTGGTTCCCGTTGCCGATGTTCTTCACGTACAGCGTCTTCGTCCCGATCCCGCCCACGGGCACCGCGCCGAAGTTGTGGGCGGCGACGCTCGGCCGGACGCCGCCCGGCGTGTCGGTGACCACGAAGACGCTCTGGCCCTTGTAGTCGACGACGAGGTCGAAGAGCGCGTTCGGCCGGGTGTCGGTCGAGGTGATCGACAGCACCTGGTTGTCGCGATCCTCGATGAGGTCCACCGGCGCGTACGTGACGGTGACGACGAACTGGTCGCCGGGGTCGATCCGGTGCGTCAGCGGCTCCTCGGTCGACCAGCTGAACTCGTTCGAGGTCGACGACTCGAAGCCGATGGAGGTGATCTCGACGACGCGCTGGCAGTTGTTGGTGATGATCACGTCGGCGGCGCGCACGTCGCCGATGCGCGGCGCGCTGCCGAACTGGAGCGTGCCCCGGACGCGGTTCGCGTCGTCCGGATCGACGGTGACGATCGGCACGTACGAGAGGCAGCGGGTGAGCGGGCCGCCGCCGCCGCTGCCGCCGCCGCCCTCGGCGTCGCAGAAGCCGTCGACGCAGACCTCGTTGGCGCCGCAGTCGTTGTCGTCGTCGCAGTCCTCCCGCGGATCGTCGACGCAGGCGCCGCCCTCGTCGCAGCTGAAGCCGCGCGGGCAGTCGGAGTTCTGCGTGCACGGGTTGCCCGGCTCGCACGCGCCGGCTTCGCAGTGCTCGCCGATGTCGCAGTGCTCGTGCGTCTGGCAGACCTCGCCGTCGCGCTCGACGCACGTGCCGGCGACGCAGATGAAGCCCTCGGTCGTGCAGTCGTCGTCGGCGAGGCAGACCTCGCCGTTCGGACCGTTGCCGTCGTCGCCGCCGCCGACGCCGGCCGCCGGGTTCTCGTCCGAGCACGAAGCCACCGCGACGATCGCCGCGAGCACGGCGAAAGCCGGGAACCCGAGGTTCCTTCTCATAGGGCATCCCCTCCGCTGGGAGGGCGCCATTGTACCCAGACCGGAGGGGGATCCCGCCAGAGGCGCCGGCGGCCCCCCCCAGCGAAAGGGGCGGGCCGCCGGCCCCGCCCGCCCCCGGGACGGCCGCCCCACGGAGCCCCTGGCCCGGCCGCGCGGGAGGGGATCGCCGCGCCCCAGGCTCCGGCCCGGCGCGTTTACAGGAACCGTGCCCGCCCCCACGCGGCGCAATTTCAGGCACTTACGGCACGCGCGGCGGAGCGGCCGTTCGCGGTGGCGAACCGGTCAGGGCTCGAGGTCGACCAGGGTCGCGCCCCAGCCGCCGCCGCCGGTGCCGCCGTCGCGGAACGCCCGCACCCACGGCAGGCGGGCGAGCACCTTCCGCACCGCCTCGCGCTGCACGCCCTTCCCTTTGCCGTGGACGAGGCGCACCGCGAGGATGCCCTTCTCGCGGCAGGCCTCGAGGTACGCCTCGACCACCTCGGGGACGTCCCGCGGCAGGAAGGTGTGGAGATCGAGGGTGCCGTCGATCGGGACCTCGATCGCGCCGCCCTCGAGGTCCGGCTCGTCGTCCTCGTCCACGTTCGCGCCTCCGAAACGCCGTGCCGCCGCGAGGATAGCGCCCTCCGAAAACTGGCGGATCGGGTGCCGGTCCCGTGGCGATCCTGTCGTGGCGCCGTGGCGACCCTGCCGCCGGCCTCCGTGGCGTTCGCGCAACCAGCTGCAACTTCAGGCTCTTTCCACCGCCATTCCCGGGTTCGGTCCTTCGAACCGCTGGCCTCTCCCGTGCAGGTCTACGCTCTACCCCACTGCAGTGAGACGGGTACCGCCGGGCGCGCCGCCCGGAGGAGGATTCGATGGACCCGATCGTTCGCGCCTGCGACGAGCTCCACATCGTCGGCTCCCGGTTCCGCGAGGAGCTGTCCGCGCAGGTGCAGTCCGCCGTCCTCGCCCGCCGCGGGCGCGACGCGGTGCGCATCACCGGCGAGACCGGCACCGGCAAGGAGCTCGCCGCCGGCCTCGTCCACAAGCTCGCCGTCGAGCAGCTCGGCCGCACCGGCGAGCTGGTCGAGGTGAACTGCGGCAACCTCGGCGACACGCTCTTCGAGAGCGCGCTCTTCGGCCACAAGAAGGGCTCGTTCACCGGCGCCGCCGCCGACGAGCGCGGCCTCCTCGATCGCGCCAAGGGCGGCACCCTCGTCCTCGACGAGGTGCAGAACCTCTCCCGCGAGGCGCAGGGCCGCCTGCTCCGCCTCATCGGCGAGCGCGAGTACCGGCCGGTCGGCTCCACCGAGCTGAAGCGGACCGACGCGCTGATCGTGATGGTCTCGAACCTCGACCTCCTCGCGCTCGCGGGCGAGGGCCGCTTCCGCCGCGACCTCGTCGACCGCGCGCCGGCGAAGATCGCGCTCCTGCCGCTGTGGCAGCGCCGCGAGGACATCTCCGAGCTCGCGCAGTCGTTCGCGCTCGAGGCCGCCGACGACCGCGGCTGGAGCGCCGTCGCCGGCTTCCTCGGCTTCACCCGCCGCGCCCTCGCCGACCTCGAGGCGGGGATCGTCGCCGCCCGCGAGCCGTCGGTGCGGAGGCTCCGCGAGCTGTGCCGCGACGTCGTCTTCGCCCAGGGCGACGAGGCGCCGGAGGCCCTCGAGAGCGCCGCGCTCGCGCCCCACCTCGACGCGGCCTACGGCGCCGCCGTGACCGACGAGTCGCGGGCCGCCGACGACCGCGAGGACCTCGAGGAGCGCTTCGACCTCGCCGTCGAGGCGCAGGTGGTCCGCGACATCGCGCGGCTCCACGGGCTGCCCGAGGCGACGCTGCTCCGGCTCGCCCGCTGCCTCCGCGAGCTCAAGGGGTCGTTCGACGACGACGGCCGCGGCCTCCCCGCGAGCTACCGCAACCTGATGCAGCGCACGCAGGTCGCCACCAAGGCGGCGCTCTGGGTGCTCTCCGGCGCGAAGAACCAGGCCGAGTTCCGCCGCTTCTTCGGCGAGAAGGCCCACGAGATGCCGCCGAAGAGCGTGGCCTGGCAGATCTTCCACGACCTCTTCGGCGACGCCGGCGGCGCGCCGCCCGCGGACGGGAGCGCGCACTGATGGCCGCCGTCGCCCAGGTCCGCACCGAGACCGCGTACGACGCCCTGCAGGACGGGCTGTCGCTCGTGCTCCGGCTGCTCGACGGGCCGCGGGACCTCGCCGCGCTCGCCGGCGCCGGCGATCGCGCCAGGGCGCAGGCGCTGCTCGGAAGGCTGGTGCGCGCCGGCCTCGTCCGCGAGGCGGGCGGCCGCTACGAGGCGGTCGCGAACCTGGTGCACCAGACGCGGCAGGAGGGGATGGTCACCTTCCTCTCGCGCTACGTGCTGCCGCTGCTGACCCGGCTCGTGCGCGAGCCGGGCGAGGGCTTCGTCGCGCAGCTCGACCTCGACCTCGACCCCGAGGCGCAGGCCGGCCTCCGCGGCGGGATCGTGCAGGCGCTCGTCGAGGAGCTGAACGCGCTCTCCGACGAGCCGGCGGAGAAGAAGGCGCCGTGCACCGCGGTGGTGATCGGCACCTCCGACGTGCCGCCGGCCTCGGGCGAGGCATCGGAGCGGCTCCTCGAGACCGTGCGCCGGGCGGCGCGGCAGCGGGCCACGCCGGCCTCCCGCGATCGCGCGGTGCTCACGCAGTACGACGCGCTCTTCGGCGCGGACGCGGCCCGCCGCGCGGAGGCCGCCGTGCGGCGCGCCGCCGACCGGCTCGCCGCCGCCCGCGCCACGGGCCAGCGCCCGGGCTACACCATCGTCATCGGCTTCTGCGTCCGTCCGGACGCGGGTGAGGTCTAGTCATGCGGTCCCTCCTCGGCTCCCTCCTCGTCGCCGCCGTCCTCGCCGCGCCGCTCGCCGCGTCCGCCGGCGGCGTCGTCACCGACGGCCGCGGCGACGTCACCGGGTTCCACCACCCGGACCTCACCTACGTGAACGTGAAGCCGTTCGACCCCGATCTCGAGCCCGAGAAGAAGGCGATGGTCTCGACCAAGGGGCCCGGCAAGTGCGGCCTCGACCCCGAGTGCGGCCGGCTCGGACCGTACGAGCTCGAGCAGATCGCCGCCGGCCTGATCACCGAGGAGGA
>CAZDGH010000330.1:6607-6860 GCA_964504805.1 uncultured Myxococcales bacterium
GCGGCCGGGGGCGGCGCCAGCGTCCTCTCGCTCCTGCCGGCCGGCCTGCTCGTCGCGGGGCTCCGCTTCCGGAGGCGGCGGAAGTAACATCGCGGGCGCGTGAAGCTCGAAGCCCCCGACGCCGAGCGCCTCTACCGGCAGCTCGGAGGTCCCGTCTACCGTCGCTGCCTCCGGCTCCTCGGCTCGGAGCGCGCCGCGGCCGAGGCCGCGCAGGAGGCGCTCTGCCGCGTGCTCCGCGAGGCCCACCGGAAGC
>CAZDGH010000331.1:0-6858 GCA_964504805.1 uncultured Myxococcales bacterium
AGGTGGTGCTCGATCCGCGCCGCGCGCTCCGCGAGCTCGGCGTCGAGGGTCTGCCGCGACCAGCCCGCGAACGAGCCGGCGAGGAAGACGCCGAGGCCCACGAGGAGCGCGGCGGTGAGCCCGGCGACGAGCGCCGCGAGGCGGGCGCGGAGGCTCACCGCGCCGCCGCCTCGACGAGCCGGTAGCCCACGCCGCGGCGGGTCTCGATCACCGCGGCGCCGGGCCGCCCGGCGGCGTCGAGCTTCATCCGGAGCCGTGCCACGAAGACGTCGATGACGTTCGAGTCGAGCTCGGCCGCCTCGTCGTAGAGCTTTTCGGACAGCTTCGTCCGCGAGAGCGTCGCCCCGGGCCGGAGCGCGAGCTGCTCGAGGAGCGCGTACTCGCGGGCCGAGAGGCCGAGCTCCGCGCCGTCGACGGCGGCGGTGCGCGCGGCGAGGTCGAGGGAGAGCCGGCCGAGGGTGACGACGTCGGAGGCGCGGCCCGCCGAGCGCCGCACCAGCGCGCGGACCCGGGCGAGCAGCTCCTCGAACGCGAACGGCTTCACCAGGTAGTCGTCGGCGCCGCCCGACAGGCCCTCGACCCGGTGGGAGACCTCGCCGAGGGCGGTGAGCAGGAGCACCGGCGTGGTGCGGCCGGCGGCGCGGAGCCGCCGCAGCACCTCGAGGCCGTCGAGGCCGGGGAGCATCCGGTCGAGGACGACGGCGTCGTACGGGAGCTCGGTCGCGTAGTGGAGCCCCTCCTCGCCGTCGTGGGCCACGTCCACGGCGAAGCCCTCCTCGGCGAGGCCGCGGGCGAGCGACCGGGCGAGGTCCTTCGCGTCCTCGACCACGAGCAGCCGCATCTCACTCCTTCGGGATCTTCACCGTGTCCTCGTCGAACGTGCCCTTCTCCGCCTCGCGGTGGCAAGCGGCGCAGTTCGCCCGGCTGCCGATCGACGGGCGCTTCCACACCGAGCGCTTCACCTCGTCGTGCTTCCGGGAGATGTACGGCACCTCGCTGACCCGCAGCGGCGGCGGGCCCTCGCGCACCGAGCGGAGCAGCTTGGCCGAGCGGCGGTGGGTGCCCGCCTCGGCGGCGTTCGCCTGGAGCCACGCGGAGAGCGCCGCGGCGTCCGCCGGGTCGAGCTCGGCGTTCTGGCCGAAGTGGCGGTCGAGCCCCTGCATCACCGTGCGCCACGACGCCGCCGGGAGGAAGCCGGGCGGGTAGGCGAGGTGGCAGGAGCCGCACTCCTCGCGGTAGCGGGCGTCACCTTCACCCGCGGTGAGACCGCCCGCGGCGCGGAGCGGCGCCGCGGCGGCCTTGCTCCGCCGCCCGCGGTGGCCGTCGGCGCAGGCGGGCGTGGCGAGGGCGAGGGTGAGGGCGAAGGCGATCGCGGCCGGGGCTCTCTTCACGGCGTGGCCTCCGGCGCGAGCACGAAGGCGAGGAAGTCGGCCTTCTCCGCCGGCGTGCACGCCCGGCCGAGGACCTGCTTGCAGTTGCGGCCGTACCACTTCTCGGCGTGCTTGCGATCGGTGAACCGCTCCGGGTTCACCGAGGGTGTGAGCGGCTCGACGATCTTCCCTGCCGGGCTCTTGCCCTTCCCGCGCGGGTCTCCGGTGTGGCAGGTCGCGCACGAGGTCGGCTTGCCGTCGACGACGTGCTCCTCGCGGTAGAGGGCCGCGCCGCGGGCGGCGCTGGGCTGGAACCCCGCGCCCGCCTCGGCGGCGTACGCGGCGAGGAGCGCCGCGGGCGTCTCGTCGGCGGCGTCCGCGGTCGCCGGCAAGAAGAGCGCCGCCGCCGCCACCGCCAGCACGCCGGCGATCGCCGCCGCGACGAGGCCGACGCCGAGCCGGATCGGCCCCGGCTCCGCCTGCGCCTCGCGCGGCCCCCGCTTGTACCCGGTGACCATCGAGAGCGGCAGGTTCTGCTTCTCGAGCACCGACGAGACGAGCACGCCGGCGACGTGGGCGACGACCATGGCCACGAGCGCCCCGGCGAGCCCCTCGTGCAGCTCCTCGACGAGGTGCGCGCTCCGCTTCGTGAACAGCGCCGAGAGCGGCCCCTCGAACTCGGGGCCGCCGTAGAGGAGGACGCCGGTGACCGTGGCCGCGAGCAGGACCGCGAGCATCGCCAGCACCATCAGCGCGCCGATGGGGTTGTGCGAGAGGGTCTCCGGCGGCCTGCCGCGGACGTACGCGCCCGCGTAGCGCAAGAGCCCCCTCGGCGAGGGGACGAACTCCGAGAAGCGCGCGGGCCGGTCGCCGACGAAGCCCCAGACGATCCGGCCCACGACCAGCGCGAGCACCGCGAGGCCGAGGCGCGCGTGCCACGAGAGCCAGCTCTCCGACTCCGAGGTGAGGAAGAGGCCGGCGATCAGGAGCGGCAGCGCCGCGTGGAAGAGCCGGACCGGGAGCCGCCAGACCTTGGTGCGTTCCATGGGACCTCCGCGTCCCTCCTCGGGGACGTGGAGGCACCGTACGGTCCCGTCGATGACGGGACCGTGAACGCGGCGGCGACCGGTCAGAACGAGCCGGTCGCCTGCAGGTACCCGAAGAACGGGTCCGGCGCGCCGCCGGTCGCGGCGGTGTCGTCGAGGAAGGCGCCGCTCCAGAGCTTGCTCGCGCCGAGGAGGAAGCCGAAGCTCGGCGAGGCCTTCCAGGTGGCGGTGAGGTCCAGCTCGGTGCCGACGTCCCGCGCCTCGGTCGTCGCCGCCGCCGCCAGCGGGCGGAGCGGCGCGCCGCTCGCCCGGTAGAAGGTGTCGGCGGTCTCGACGCGGGCGAGGCGGTGCACGAGGGCCGCGACCTCGACGGTCCTGTGCGGCGCCACGGTGACGCCGCCGTGGACGTCGGTGAGGTTCTTCCAGCCGGCGAGGTCCATGTAGCCGTACTTGTCGTGGTTCGTCGGGAAGAGGTTCTCGAACGTGCCCCACTCGTTGTCGGTGGGATCCGAGTCGCCGCTGGCGCGGTCCCAGCCGACGAGGAGCTTCGGCTTCGCCGGGACGTCGAGGGTGTAGTCGGCCGAGGCGTGGAGCGCGTAGGCGAAGACGTCGAGGGCGCCGCGGGAGCCGATCTGCCCGGCGAGCTCGGCGTTCAGGTGCAGCGCCTGCAGCGGCCGCACGTCGGCGCGGACGCCCGGCGTCAGGACCAGGAGCTCGCCGCCCTCGGGGAAGCGGAAGGTCTCCTCGACGCCGTCGCCGTCGAGGTCCCGCTCCTCGCCGCGGTCGAAGAGCACCAGGCCGTAGACGTCGAGGGTGAGCGGCTTCGTCTTCCAGGTGCCGTACACGCCGGCGAGGTCGTCGCCCACCGCGCGCTCGGGGAAGGCGCGGGGATCGGCGTGGAGCCGGGCCCAGAAGGCGTCGACGACGAGCGACTCGTCCGGCGTGACGCGGACGAGGGCGGCGTCGAACGCGCGCCCCACGTTGTCCCAGCCGAACGCGCCGAGGAGCCGCTGGTCGCCGTAGGAGAGCTCCATCCGGCCGACGCGGAGCGCGAGCCCCTCGCCGCCGATCTTCGACCACTCCGCCCAGGCCTGGTGGGCGTCCACGTTGCCGAGCGCCGCGGCGGTCGTCGCCTCCTCGCCGAACGTGCGCGAGTCCTGGAGCTGCAGGAACAGCTTCACGTCCTCGACCGGCTTGCCGGAGACGGAGACGCGGCTCCGGAGGAGGACGCGGTCGCCGTCGCCCTGCGGCGGCGAGGTGGCGAGGACGTCGGGGTTCAGGTCGAGCTCGCGGAGCAGCTCGCCGCGGGCGCGCACCTCGCCGTGGACCTCGACGTCGGGCGGCGGCGTGGGGGCGGCGGGCGTGGCGGCGAGCGCTGCGGCGAGGACGATGACGGGCGTCATGTTGGGCCTCTCGGTTGGACCTTCCCGCGCGCGGAGTGCAAGCGAGCCGCCAGACTCGCGACGGCCGGGGAGCGGCGCGAGCGCCCTCGTGGGGCGGCAGCCCGCAAGGGCGGGCGCAGCTCGTGCGGTTCGCACGGCGCGCGGTGCAGGTCGTGCGCGCCCACCGCCGGCGATCGCGGCGGCGTCCGCGCCCGCGCGCGGGCACGTCGGGCGCAACGTAGGAGGTGCGGGCCCGCGGCACCCGCGGGCCGGAGGACGCGTCGCCATGGAACGCAGCCCGATCGCCGATCGCCCCGATCTCGTCGCGCGCCACCTCCTCCTCGGCCGCCGCCGCGAGGTGCTCCGCCTCGTCCAGCCGCGGCCGAGCCGGCCGTTCGCCGGCCCGGCGGCTCCGCCCGACGACCGCCAGGCACCGCCGGTGCTCGACGAGCTCACCGCCGCCGAGCGCGCCGAGCTCGGCGCCATCGACGCCGCGCTCCACCGGCTCGACGAGGGCCGCTGGGGACGCTGCACCGCCTGCGGCGGGCCGATCGACGCCGCGCGGCTCGCGATCCTTCCCGAGGCCGCCACCTGCGACACCTGCGAGGAGAGCTACTGATGCGACCCGCCCCCGTGCTCGCCGCCACCGACCTCTCCGACGCGTCCGACGAGGCGCTCCGGCAGGCAGCGGCCGCCGCGCGTGCCGCCGGCGCGCCGCTCGCCGTCTGCCACGTCGTCCCCGATCCGGTCGGGATCCGCGCGCTCTTCCCCGATCGCCACGCGGCGGAGGCGCTCTCCGTGCCGAAGCTCGTCGAGGCGGCGACGGCGGCGCTCCGCGAGCGGGTCGCCCGGGTCGTCGGCAAGTCGCCCGAGGTCGCGCACCACGTCGTCGTCGGCGAGGCGTACGCCGAGCTCGTCCGCCTCGCGAGCGAGCTCGGCGCGTCGCGGGTCGTGGTCGCGAGCCGCGGCCGCGGCGCGCTCGCCCGGGCGCTCCTCGGCAGCGTCGCCGAGCGGGTCGTGGAGCTCGCGCCGTGCGAGGTGCTCGTCGCCCGGCCCTCGCCGAAGGGGCCGGTGCTCGCGGCGACCGATCTCTCGGAGCCGGCCGAGGCGGCGCTCCGGGCGGCGGCCCGCGAGGCGGCGACCCGGGACGCGGCGCTGGTGGCGCTCTACGTGAGCCCGGTGCCGGCGCCGGGCTTCGTGGAGCTCGCCGCCCTCGTGCCCGAGGGCTCCCTCGCGCTGGCGGCGTCGCAGGCCGCCGAGCTCGAGCAGGCGCCGCGGGCGGTGATCGAGAGCGCGGTCGCGCGTCTCGGCGTCCGGGCCGAGGTCGTGATCGCCCGCGGCGCGGCGAAGCGGGAGCTGGTGCGGGAGGCCGAGGAGCGGGGCGCGTCGCTGCTCGTCGTCGGGAGCCACGGCCGCACCGGCCTCGCGCGGCTGCTCATCGGTTCGACCGCCGCCTGGGCGGTGCGCCACGCCGGCTGCTCGGTGCTCGTGGCCCGCTAGATCGAGCTCGCGCGCTGCTCCTCGCGGGCCCGCTCCTCGGCGAGGCTCGCGAGCAGCGCCCGGACGAGGTCGCGGTCGGAGAGCACGCCGAGCACCTTCGCCCCGGAGACGACCGGCAGCGCGTGGACGTCCTCCTCGAGCATCACCCGGGCGGCGGCCTCGAGGGCGGTCTCGGGCGACACCGTCAGCGGCGCCTCGGTCATCACCGTGCCGACGTCGTCCTGGTCCTCCTCGAGCCGAGGCAGGTCGCGGTCGCTGACGATGCCGACGAGCTGCCCGTCGCGCACCACGCAGGCGTGGGCGGTGGCGTGCTCGTCGAGGGCGTCGCGGGCCTCGGCGGCAGACGTCCTCGGGTCGAGGAGGAGCGCCGGGCTCATCCAGGCCCGGACCGTGCGCGTGCGCTCGAACATGGCGGACCTCGCGGCGCGCGGCGGCGCGCACCTCGAGGTTCCGCACCGCCGCGGCGCGGCGCAAGCGCGGCGCCGGGCGGCTACGCGGTCGCGTGGGTCGCGACCACCGTGACCTCCGGCGGGTCGGCGAGCGTGCGCTTCACCCGGCAGCCCTCGGCGGCCTTCGCCAGCGCCGGCAGGTAGCGCTCGGGGAAGCCCGCCGGCGCCTCGATGGCGAGGTTCACCGCGGTGACGCGCTTCGTCTCGGGGTCGACCTCCACGTGCTGCCGGAGCGTGATCCCGGCGGGGTCGAGGCCTCGGGCCTGGCAGAAGCCGACCACGTAGATGCCCGCGCAGGCGCCGATCGAGGCGAGGAAGTAGGTGAAGGGATCGGGCGCCTCGCCCTGGCCCCCCTTCTCGACCGGCTGGTCGGTGAGGATCCGGTACGGGCCCGCCTGCGCCGCGACCTGCTTGCCGCCGGGGAACGTGATCGTGAGGTCCATGGTGGTCTCCCTGGTCTCCTGCACGTGGTGAGAGCCACGCGGTCGCGACCAGGGTTCACCGGCGGCCGCTCAGGTGTCGCCGGGGCTCCGGACGTGCCAGGCGAAGCCGCCGACGCGATCGAACAGCACCACCGCGCGCTCGCCGGCCGGCACCTCCACCTCCCGCGCCTCGCGGAAGGCCGGCTCGCCCGGCTCGTCGGCGATCCCGACCTCGACCCGGTGCCGCCCCGGCGTCACCGGGAAGCGCTCCACCGCGAGGCTGTTGCCGTCGCCGGAGAGGCCCTGCGGCTTGTAGCTCCGGTCGAGCCGCACCTCGCCGTCCACCGACACCAGGAGCCGCACCGGCGAGCGGCCGCGCTCGCAGACCTCGGGCCTGCGCATGTGCGGGGGCAGCGCCGCGAGCTCCTCGGCGGAGAGCGTGCGGCAGCGCTCGCCGGTCTTGCCCGGGTGCTTGAACGAGACCACGAGCTCGGTCGCGGGCGGCGGCCCCGCGTAGCCGACCTCGCTGCCGGCGATCACCACCGCGGCGGCGGCGGCGAGGACGACCGCGCCGCCGGCGAGCCGCGCCGCGAGCGGTCGCGGCCGGGGCGCGGGCGGCGCCACCCCCAGGAGCCCCGACCCCACCCCGCGGAGCGCCCGGCGCCGGCCCCGGCCGCACCACACCAACC
>CAZDGH010000332.1:0-6823 GCA_964504805.1 uncultured Myxococcales bacterium
ACTACGTCCGCGCCCGGAACCGCCGCTACGCGAACAAGAAGAAGATCAAGGACGCGCTCCGGGCGGTCGAGGGCGGCGAGGCGGCCGCCTCGGCGAACGACGACGAGCCGCGCAGCTCCGACGGGTAGCTCGCAGGAACGCCGTGACGATCGCAGCGAAGCGGGGCAGGGGTCGACGAGGCTCCTGCCCCGCGCGTTCCATGTGGCGCGCGATCGCCGGAGTTGTTCGTCGCTGGTGGCGGTTCCTCCCGCAGGCGCGACCTCATGCACCGAGGTCCATGCGGCGTGCTGCCGACGCACTCATCGATCGAGGGACGGCGCGTCGACACGCACCGGCCTCGCCGGAGGGTCCTCCCTGCCGTCGGTATGGAGCGCGGTGACACCGACCCAGTACGCGGGAGCGTCCCAGAGCATCGTGCGTCCCCGGCACATGAGGTGGCCGAGCCGGAGCCGCGCCGGGCCCCGCGGGAACGACGGGAGCTCGCCGCCGTGGGAGAAGCGGAGCATGTCGTCGGGCAGGACCACCGTGTCGCGCATGCCCGCCCGGAACTCCGCCTCGGTCCTCGCCCACTCCACGCGGTACGCGGGAGCGCCGCCGGCGACGACGAGGATCCGCGTGGATTCGTAGGTGCACGCGGAATCCAGGAACCCGGTCTCGACCGCCGCGATCTCGACCGGCGTCTCCTCGGCGCAGCCGCCGGCGGCGCCGACGCGGTAACGGGCCTCGGAGGGAATTCCCGAGGGCCCGTGCCGCGCCTCGACCAGGATCGCGCCGGACGACGCCTGCACCGCGACGCGGTAGGCCACGAGCGCCTCGGCCTTCGTGACCTGTGTGGCGGTGACGGGGAGCGGCTTCCCGTCGGCGTCCTTCGCCGCGAACGTCGGCGCTTCGGCGCCGAGCGGGTATGCGAAGTAGAAGAGGACCGGGTCTTGCGGGACGATCGTGCCGGTCTCGGGCGCGAAGAACGCGCCGCCGGCCCCGCACTCGGCGGCGGCCGCGGACGGGAGCGCGAGCAGCAGCGCGACTGCGAGCCGGGTCGCCGTCGTCATCGAGCCAGCGGCGGCGCCTCGACCCGCACCGGCCCCGCCGGCGGGTCCTCGGTGCCGTCCTCGTGGAGCGCGGCGACGCCGACCCAGTAGGCCGGCGCGTCCCAGCGCAGGGTGTGGCCCATGCAGTTCACGTGGCCGAGCTCGACCTGGCCGGGGCCGGGCGGGGCCCACGGCTTCTCGCCCCAGTGGAAGAAGCGCTCCATGCGGTGGGGGACGACGACCTTCTCGCGCTTGCCGGCGCGGAAGTCGGCCTCGCTGCGGGACCACTCGACGCGGTAGGCCGGCGCCTCCACCGAGACGACGAGGTTCTTCGTCGACTGGTGCGAGCAGGTCCAGGCGTAGCTCTCGACCTTCGCCGAGCGAATCTCGACCGGCTTCTCCGCGGCGCAGCCGCCGGGGGCGCCGACGCGGTACCGCGCCTCGACCGGCGTGCCGGTCCCGCGGCGGGCCTCGACGACGACCGCGCCGGCCGACGCCTTCACCGCGACGCGGAACGCGACGTGGGCGTCGGCCTTGGTGACCTGCGTCGCGGCGACCGGGAGCGGCTTCCCCTCGGCGTCCTTCGCCGTGAACGTCGTCCCCTCGGCGGCCCACGGCGACGCAAAGTAGAAGAGCACCGGATCCGGCGGCACGATCGCGCCGGCCTCCGGCGAGAAGAACGAGCCCGCCATCATGCACTCGGCGGCGGCGGCCGACGGCAGCGCGAGGAGCAGCGCGGCGGCGACGGCCCTCACCGCGACCTCCGCGCGGGACCGGGCGGCTCGAGCCGCACCGGCTCGCCGGCGGGATCCTCGGTGCCGTCGACGTAGAGCGCGGAGACCGAGACCCAGAGCGGCCCGTCGGTCCACTCGATGGTCTTGCCGGTGCAGTTCACGTGGCCGAGCTCGACCTGCCCCGCCGCCGGCGCCTCCCACCGCTCGTCCTTCCAGTGGAAGAAGCGCTCCATCCGGTACGGCACCACCACCGACTCCACCTTGCCGGCGCGGAGGTCGGCCTCGCTCCGCGCGTAGCGGACGCGGTAGGCGGGCGCGACCACCGACGGCGTGAGGTTCACCGTCTGCTGGTATGAGCAGGTCCAGGCGTGGCTCTCGTCCTCGACCTTCCGGATCGTCACCGGCTTCTCCGCGGCGCACGACGCCGGCTCGCCGACGCGGTAGCCGGCGAGACGCCGGGGCTCGGCGCCCTGGCGATCGGCGAGGGTCACCACGACCTCGCCGCGAACGCCGGCGCCGAGGACGAGCCGCTCCACGGCGAACGCCGGGCTCTTCGAGAGCGCCGTCCGGGTGTGGACCACCGGCTTGCCCTCCGGCGTGCGGACGTCGACCGCGCCCTCGCCGCGCCAGCTCGGGAGGAACACGAACAGCGTCGCGCCGGGCGGGATCGAGGTCCCCGCCTCCGGCGACACGAACGGCGACGGCGCCGCGCACTTCGCCGCCGCGGCGAGCGGCGCGAGGAGCGTGAGGGCAACTGCGAGCACGATCCGCATCGGGGGCCTCCGGGCCGCTCGGACACCGCGGCCGCGCCGCGGGTTTCAGCTGCCGTCGAACCGGCGCCCGCGCCAGAACGACGAGCCCTGGCCGTGGAAGTAGTCCCAGATCCGGAGCTGGTAGGCGCGCTTCTCCCGCGCGAGCTGCTCCGACTCGTGGGTCGAGACCTCGAGGCCGTGCTCCTCGACGAGGGCGTTCAGCTTGCCCTCCTCCTCCTCCACGGCCATCTGGACGTGCTCGAGCTCGCCGTCGTCGAGCCAGAGGCCGCAGCCCGCCGGGCAGCGGTCGATGATCACCTCGCGGGCGTAGAGGTACCGGCTCTGCTTCATCGCCTCGCCGCAGGCGGGGCAGGCGATCTCGGCGGTCGCCTCGTGCACCACCGCGCCGGGCTGCTCGCGCAGGAGCCGGAAGCCCTCGACCTGCGCCTCGGTCCAGCCCTGCTCGCGGCTCTCGAGGATCGCGGCGAGGCGCGTCTGCGGCACGAACGCGCCGCGGCACCCGTAGCAGCGCTCGAGGAAGACGCCCTCGTAGGCCTCGGTGGAGAGCTCGGTCTCGCAGCGGACGCAGTGCACGGTGGCTCCTCCTCAGCGGGTCTCGAGGACCTCGCCGCACATGCCGCAACGCTCGTCGGTGACGCCGGGGAGATCGCGGACGCCGGCGCCGCACCGCGGGCACTCGACGACCTTCGGGCCCGTGCGCTGCTCGAAGCCGCGGACCATCGCGAGGACCGCGCGCTCCGGATCCTCCGCGTCGCCGAGGTGGAGGAACCTGCGCACCTCGGGGTCGTCGAGGCCGAGCTTCTCGCCGAGCGCCATCCGGCCGACGAGGTAGACGAGCAGCTTCTCGAGCTCGACGACCTGCTGCTGCAGCCCCGCGAGGTCCCTGGTGTTGCGGCCGATCTCCGCGGACTGCAGCCGGTCCCAGCGGTACTGGAAGTACTCCCAGGGGTCGGACATGGCCTCCATCCTGGCACAGCCGCGCCGGAGCTAGGATCGAGCCCGTGCTCACCCTCGCCCTCCCGCTCCTCCTCGCCGCCGCGCCCGCCGACCCGCACCTCGCCGAGGTGAAAGCGAAGGCGCCGGCGGGCTTCACCGTCCTCGCCGAGCCGCCCTTCGTCGGCGGCGGCGACGACGAGCCCGCGCGCGGGAAGGGCCACGCCGCGCGGCCGGGGCGCTGGGCGGGGCGCCTCCGCCGCCAGGACTTCTTCGAGAAGGGCCCCGAGCCGGGCATCGCCATCTGGCTCTTCCGCGGCCCCGAGAGCTACCGGAAGCACGCGAAGCTCCTCTTCGGCCACGAGCCCGGAACGCCCTACGGCTACTACTCCTCGCAGCACCGCGCCCTGGTCATGGACATCTCCACCGGCGGCGGCACGCTCGTCCACGAGCTCGTCCACCCCTTCGTCGCCGCCGACTTCCCGGACGCCCCCGCCTGGCTCAACGAGGGCCTCGGCTCCCTCTTCGAGCAGTGCGAGGAGAAGGACGGCCACATCGCCGGCCGCACCAACTGGCGCCTCGCCGGCCTGCAGGCCGCCATCCGCGAGAAGCGCCTCGGCACCTTCGAGACCCTCCTCTCCACCACCGACGAGGCCTTCTACGCCGACGACACCGGCGCGAACTACGCCCAGGCCCGCTACCTCCTCTACTGGCTCCAGCAGCGCGGCCAGCTCCGCCCCTTCTACAAAGCCCTCCGCGCCGCCCACCCCACCGACCCCACCGGCCTCGCCACCCTGAAGAAGACCGTCGGCACCGAAGACCTCGCCGCCTTCCAGCGCCGCTGGGAGCAAGACGTCCTAGCCCTCACCTTCCCATAGCGCCCCCCGCCTGCCGGAGCCTGGAGCCTGGAGCCTGGAGCCGATTTGTTGACCGCTCCCAGATCCGCCTCATCCTCGCCGGATGGGCATCCTCCTCGGCCTCACCTTCGGCTTCCTCGGCTGGTTCGTCCTCCGCTACGTCATCTTCGGCTTCTACTCGGTCGACCAGAACGAGCGGGCCGTGAAGACCAGCTTCGGCCGCGCGCAGCGCGTCGAGGGCCGCACCATCCTCGACACGCCGCTCGGCGAGCTGCTCCGGCCCGACGAGCGCGAGCGCTACGCGTGGCCGCAGCTCCGGGTGATCGGCCCCGGCGGCCCGTACTTCAAGTGGCCGTGGGAGAAGGTCTACAAGGTCTCGGTCGCGACGCAGACGACGAACATGGCGTACGACCCGGAGTCGCCGTCGGCGAACCGCGGCGGCACCGTGCTCGAGGCGGTGACGAAGGACCAGCTCGACACCGGCCTGCAGGGGCAGATCCGCTACCGCGTCTCCGAGAACAACCTCTACGCCTACGTCTTCGGGGTGAAGAACCCGATCGTCCACGTCACCGGCTACTTCGTCTCGATCCTCCGCGAGCGGATCGCCAACTACGAGGCGCCGGAGCCGGCGCCGATCGCCGAGGGCTCGCTGAAGGGCAACGAGGCGACCGCGGTCCGCGGCATCTCCATCAACGACCTGCGCAAGAACCTCCGCGATCTCAACGAGCACATGGACCGCGAGAGCCAGTCGTCGGTGGCGCGGTACGGCATCGTCCTCGACGCCTCGCTGATCACCGAGATCGACCCGCCGGAGGACGTGGAGTCGGCGCTGGCCGCGATCAACACCGCCCACAACCAGGTCTCCTCGGAGATCTCGCTGGCGCAGGCGTCGGCGGACCAGAAGATCGTCCAGTCGCGCCGCGCGGTGGAGATCGAGACGCTGCGCGCGCAGGCCGAGGTCTCGCCGCTCGAGGAGCTCGCGAGGCAGCTCACCGATCTCGACGGCCACGGCCCGGGCGCCCTCGAGGCCTACCTCCGCAACGTGAAGCTCGGCCTCTACGGCCGCGCCAAGCAGGTGATCCTGGAGGTGAAGTGATGGACTTCCTGATCTCGCTCGGCGTGTCGTTCGTGACCTTCCTCGTCGGCGTGCCGATCCTGTTCGGGCTCGTCCGCTTCTTCGGCCTCTACACCATCGTCGAGGAGCGCACCTGCCGCGTGTACGTCTACTTCGGCAAGGTCGTGGCGGTGATCGACGAGCCGGGCTTCCACTTCCTGCCGTCGAAGCTCGGCCTCAAGGCGTTCTGGATCCGGTTCGTCGGTCGCTCGCTCACCCTCGATCTCCGGCTCGACCAGGAGTACCTGCGCAGCCAGCCGGTGAACTCCGAGGAGGGCGCGCCGATGGGCATCGGCGTCTGGTACGAGATGTTCATCTCGGATCCGGTGGCGTTCCTGTTCAAGAACGCGGACCCGCGCGGCTCGCTCCGCGCCAACGTCTCGAACGCCACGGTCCGCTGCCTCTCGAACATGAAGCTCGCCGACATGCTCGAGAACCGGCACGCCATGAGCCAGACGGTGCGGGACGAGGTGTCGCCGAAGTCGAACGAGTGGGGCTACAAGCTCGGCTCCGTCTACATCCGCAAGGTGCACTTCCGCGACGCCCAGATGATCCGGCAGATCGAGGAGAAGGTCGTGAACCGGCTCCGGCAGGTCACGAGCGCCATCCGGCAGGACGGCGCCAACCAGGTCTCGCTGATCACCTCGAGCGCCGAGCGGCAGGCGGCGGTGGAGTTCGCCAAGGCGGCGGCGCTGCGCCCGAAGATCGTCGGCGAGGCGCTGCAGAAGATCGGCTCCAACAAGCGCGTCTCCGAGGTGCTGTTCGAGATCCTGGAGACGCAGAAGCTCCTCGAGTCCGGCGGCGAGGTGACGCTGGTGCCGCAGCGTTCGGGGGAGCTGACGTCGCTCCTGGCGTCCGGCGGGCGGTAGGCCGGCTGGTGTGCGCGGGGTCATAGCGGCCCCACTTCCCTCGACCACGCGGGGCGCGCTACAAGCGCGCTCACTCCGCGTCACCACGTCGAGCACACACCAGCGCGGGCCGGGCCCGCCGGAGCCGTCACCATGAAGATCGGGAGCAAGCTCGCCATCGTCGGCTGGGCCGCGGTCGCGTTCGCCGCGTTCGTCGCCTGCGACGAGTACGACAGCTTCAGCCGCGACCTCGGCGAGACCTGCGAGGAGACGGTCGACTGCATGAGCTACTACGTGTGCGAGGGCGGCATCTGCACCGACGGCTCGGGCTCGGGCTCCTGCGGCGGCGCCGGCGACGACTGCAGCTCCAGCGGCTGCTGCTCCGACTACACCTGCGTGACCAACGACTACCGCTGCGCGGCCAGCTGCTACACGAGCTCCCAGTGCAACTCCAACTGCTGCGTCGCGACCGACGGCGGCAACGGCGTCTGCTGGCCGCCGGGCGTCTACACCTGCATGTTAGCTGGCGTCCTCCG
>CAZDGH010000333.1:0-6792 GCA_964504805.1 uncultured Myxococcales bacterium
CCGGCGCCGGGGGGGCGGCGGGCGCGGCGGGCGCGGCGGCCTCCTCGCGGCGGCGCGGGGCCCGCGGGCCCTCCTTGTCGGTGAGCCGCTTCACCTCGTCCGCGAGCCGCCCCGCCTCCTCGCGGGCGAGCGCCTCGGCGCGCTCGGCGTCGCGGAGCTCCTGCGCCCGGGCGTGGGCGAGCTCGCGGGCCTTCTTCTCCTCCTCCTGCGACTCGTGGAGGCGCTTCTTGGCGTCGCGGAGCTTCTCGCGGAGGTCCTTCAGCTCCTCGCCGCGGCCCTTCTTGTCCTCGACCTTCTTCTCGGCGTCCTTGCGCTGCGCCTGCAGCTCGCTCCGGGCGTCGGCCGCGGCGCGGCGGAGCTCCTCGACCTCTGCGGCGAGGCCCCGCTTCGAGAGCCAGAGCGCGAGGGCGGTGATGCCGAGGCCCACCGCGAGGACGACGACGAAGACGATCGGGTCCATCGTACCTTCCGCGCGCTACTGCGCGCCGAGCTGCTTGATGGTGTAGAGCTCGGCCGAGTCGGTGGCCTGGCCGCCGGCCGAGATGCCGCCGGCGATGAGGATCTTGTCGTCGCCGAGCTTGGTGCAGGTCGCGTAGGCCCGAGCGACGCCCATCTCGCTCGTGCCCGCCGTCTTGCCGCCGGCGAAGCCGGAGTCGACGCCGTCGCCGTCCTTCGCGAGCAGCTCCGCCTTCTGCAGCGGCTGCGCCTCGGCGTCGAGGCCGCCGACGACGAGCGCGCGGTCGTCGTCCACCGGCGCGACGCACGGGAAGATCCGCGGGGTCTTCAGGGTGAAGACGCCCTTCTGGTCCGGCTGCGGGGTCGGGAGCTTCGCGTACTGCGCCGACGCGAAGACGTTCCGGAACCGGAGGCCGGTCTCGTTGAACTGCTGCGAGCCGCCGACGATGACGTGGAAGTCGTCGATCAGCGCCACGCCGGGGCCGAACACCGCCGCCTCGACCTGCGCGGTCGTCGACGACAGCTCGTAGCCCTCGCCCTGGCGCTGGATGTAGTGGACGGTGCCGACCGGCTGCAGGTCGGCGTCGACGCCGCCGAAGATCGCCACCGCCTGCGTGCTCACCGGCGCCGCGGCGTGGAAGGCGCGGCCGGCCGCGACGCCCGAGGGCGCGAGGTCCGGGCCGGCGACGAACGCGTCCTCGGCGGGATCGTAGTACTCGGTCGAGGTGACCACGTTGCCGTCGGTGTCGAGGCCGCCCACGACGACGACGTGGCCGTTCCGGGTGAGCAGCGTCGCGGTGTGGAAGCGCCGCCCGCCCGTCGCCAGCATGGTGGTCGAGAGCGTCCAGCCGTTCTGGCCCGGGTCGAAGATCGCCGCGCTGCCGACGGAGAACCGGCCGTTCTCGTTCTCGCTCTCGCCCCCGACGAGCATCACCCGGCCGTCCGTGAGGGTGACCGCCGGCGCGAAGGCGCGCGGCAGGCAGACGCTCGA
The DNA here is from genome assembly GCA_964504805.1 of uncultured Myxococcales bacterium. Classification (GTDB taxonomy): domain Bacteria; phylum Myxococcota; class Myxococcia; order Myxococcales; family Vulgatibacteraceae; genus CAZDGH01. The sequence continues at coordinate 1,448 of CAZDGH010000333.1, forward strand.
GCCGCACATCTCCGGCCCCTCGGCGAAGGTCCCGCTGGCGGGGTCGTAGATCTCGGAGGTGGCGAGGTAGCCGACGCCCTCGCCGTTGGCGTCGAGCTCGCGGAAGCCGCCGGCGAGGAGGACGCGGCCGTCGGGGAGGAGCGACGCCGAGTGGCCGGCGCGCGCCGCCGTCATCTTGGTGCAGACGTTGGCGGCGTCGGCGGTCGGCGCGAAGTTGTTCGTGGGCCGGAGCACGACCACCACCTCCGGCGTCCCCTCCGCCTTCACCTCGAACGGCGCCGAGGCGCCGAGCGCCACCACGTCGCCGACGAGGTACGCCCGGACCGTCACCACGCGGTCCTTGCCGACCGGGATCGGGCCGAGATCGGCGGTGCCCGCGGAGGTCGCGGCGGTCACCGTGATCGTGGTCATCCCCGGGCCCGAGATGGTGATCTCGAGGTCCGAGGCGTCGTCGCGGAGGTCGAACCCGTCGTCGCCGTCGCAGGCGTCGGTGACGAGCGAGAGCTCGAAGGTGCCGATCTCGCCGTCGCACGCGGCGAGCGAGACGAGAGAGGCGGCCGCGAGGGCCAGCGTGAGGAGGCGCGTTCTCATGGGTCCCATGGGGCCGTCGAGGCCGTGCCGGCCGCCTCGCGGCGGCCGGTTCGTACGAGTTCGTCAGGCGGGCGCGGCGCCTTCTACCACGTCACCGTGCCGTTCGCGTTGTTGGTGTCGCCGCCGTCGGACGCCATCACGCCCGCGGCGACGCCGCCGGCCGCGAGCACCCCGGCGCCGGCCCAGAACCACCACTTCGAGAAGATCCCGCCCTCGTTCTTGTTCTTGTCGTCGTCGAAGGCCCGCTCGTCGTCGATCGAGCCGCCGATCATGTACTTCCGCTTCTTCTCGTCGTCGGCGGCGGCGTCGGCGTTCTTCGCCGCGAAGTCGTCGGAGGGCTTCGTCTTCTCGCGGAACACCAGGCCCGACTCGTCGACCTTGGTGGCGGGGCGCTTCGACGCCTTCGGCCCGATGGCGACCGCGGCCGGCTTCTTCGGCTCCTCGGCGGTGGCGCCGGGGCCGGCGTCCTCGTCGGGGCGCGCGCCGCCGCCGACGATCGGCCGGCGCGAGCGGCCCCCGGCCGGCTTCACGGGGGTGCGATCGCCGCCCTCGACGGCGCCGGCCGCGGCAGCGCCGCCGGCGGCGCCCGACTTGGCCGCGAGCGCGGCGGCCGCGAAGTCGACCTCGTTGATCTTCTCCTCGCCGGGCTTGGCGTCGGCCGCGAACGGCCGCGGCAGCTTCGCCGCGTCGCCGAAGGTCTCGACCTTGAAGCCCACCTCGCCGGCGAGCTTGTTGATCTCGATCGTCGCGCCGAGCATGTCCTTGTCGAGGGTGAGGCGCTGCAGCTCCGAGAACGCGTCCTTCTTCGTCGAGTAGACGAGGGTGGCGATCTCCATGTTGGCGCCCTTCGCGAAGGCGCCGCCGACGACGAGGTACGCCGCCCCGCTCTTCTCGGCGATCGCCTTCACCTGCTTCTTGGCGCCGTCGTCGAGCTGGTTCTTCGAGAGCGAGGTCACCAGGCCCGCGACCATGCCCTCCTTCTTGGCGACGACGTCCGGGGTGATCCGCGCGGTGTCGTCGGCCTTCACCTCGATCTTCTGCGCGTACCACTCGCCGCCCGGCGGCTTGATCTTCACGTAGTGGGTGCCGGGGAAGAGGCCCTTCACCAGCACCGGGCTCGTGGCCGCCTCGCGGTCGTCGACCATCACCTGCGCGCCCGGCGGGGTGGTGTCGACGCGGAGCGCGCCGATGCCCTCGCCGGCGAGGCGCTTCTTGGTCTTCTCGACCTCGGTGACGAAGACCGGCGCGTACTCCTCGCCGGCGACGAGCGCCAGGTCCGGCTTGAGGCGGACCGCGGCGGGGATCTGCTTCTTCGCCGCCTCGTCCTCGCGGCCGAGCATGTAGAGGGTGACCGCCTTCTTCAGGTACGCCTCGACGAGCGGCGCGGTGTCGAGCACGGCCTCGGGGTTCTTCTCGTAGGCGGCGATCGCGCGGTCGAAGGCGTCGGAGGCCGGCTTCACCTTCTTCTTCTTGAGGAGGTCCTTGCCCTTCTGGAGGTCGGCCTTGGCGCCCTCGACGGCCTTGACCTGCGCGTCGGTGGCGCCCTTCTTCGGGCCCGCGTCGGCGCCGGCGGCGGCCTCCTCGGGCAGGGCGACGACCTCGATCGCCTCGTTCGACCCGAGCTCGCCGCGGAGCGTCTCGGCGATCCGCTCGCCGGTCGCGCGCGGGATGCTGTCGTAGAGCGGGGCGTACGGGACGACGCCGACCTTCACCTTCTCGGCGGCGCGGGCCTCGGCGGCGAACAGGACGACCGCCCCTGCGACGAGGGCCAGAGACTTGCTACGGATCACGGGAGCTCCTTCCCGGCCGGTGAATGGCCGGTACTTCTGCGCACTTGGACCGCGCAGTCTAGGGGTGGGTGCGGGGGGAGTCAAACGTTCCTGGGCTGCTTTGCCTTGGAAATACCGGGTCTGCTATCCGGTTCCCCCGAACGCCCCATGCGGCTCTCGATCGCCACCCGGATCTTCCTCGGCTTCGCCGCCGTCCTCTCCGTCTTCGGGGCGGTCAGCGCGTTCGCGGTGCTGCGGCTCCACGCGGTCGGGGAGGAGATCCGGCTGGTCTCCGACGGCTACCTGCCGCTCACCAAGGTGGCGGCGCAGCTCGAGACCTTCCACAAGAACCGCCAGCGGGACACCGACCGCCTGCTCGACGAGCAGGACCCCAGGACGCAGCGCGTCCTGATCAAGCTCGCCCGCCTCTACTTCCCGCGGATCGTCCGCGACAAGCTGCAGCAGGCGGACAGGCTCACCGAGGCGGCGCGGGCGCTCGGCGGTCCGGCCGAGGACCTCTTCCTCGACGGGATCGAGGCGCGGCTCTCGGAGATCGAGCGCTCGTACGACGAGTACGACGCCGCGGCCGACGCCCTCTTCTCGGCGATGGAGGCCGACGGCGCGGAGGCCGGCTCGCTCGAGGAGCGGGGCAAGGAGCTGAAGCGCATCGAGCGGCGCATCGACCGCGAGCTGAAGCTGCTCGCCCACTCGCTCGACGTCCGGATCCGCGAGCGGGTCTGGGAGGCGCAGCGGATGGAGCGCGTCTCCTCGTACGCGATCATCGCCTTCGCGCTCGGGGCGATCCTCCTCGGCCTGCTCGCCACCCTGCTCTCGCAGCGCTGGCTGCAGCCGGTGAAGACGCTCACCGCGGCGGCGGTGCGGATCGGCCGCGGCGACTACACCGCGGCGGTGCCGACCGAGGCGAAGGACGAGGTCGGCGTGCTGGCGCGGGAGTTCAACCAGATGGCCGCCTCGCTCGCCGCCCGCGAGCGGGAGCTGTCCGAGAAGCAGGAGGCGCTCGTGCGCGCGGAGCGCCTCGCCGCCATCGGCAAGGTCGCCGCGCAGATCACCCACGAGATCCGCAACCCGCTCTCCTCGATCGGCCTCAACGCGGAGCTGCTCGCCGAGGAGCTGCCCGAGGCCGGCGGCGACGAGGGACGGCGGCTGTGCCGGGCCATCGCCCGCGAGGTGGACCGGCTCACCGAGATCACCGAGGAGTACCTGCGCTTCGCGCGGCTCCCGAAGCCGGAGCTGCGCACCGAGGACGTGGGCGCGCTCCTCCTCGACCTCGTCGCCTTCGTGAAGCCCGAGCTCGACGCGGCGAAGGTCGAGGTGAGGCTCGACGTCGAGCCGGGCCTCGCCGCCAGCGTCGACGCGGGGCAGCTCCGGCAGGCGCTCCTGAACCTCGTGCGCAACAGCAGGGAGGCGATGGCGGCCGGCGGCGTCCTCACCCTGCGGGCGCGGCGGAGCGACGGCGGCGTCGTCGAGCTCGCGGTGGAGGACACCGGCGGCGGCATCGCGCCCGAGCACCTGCCGCGGATCTTCGAGCCCTTCTTCACCACCAAGGAGAAGGGCACCGGCCTCGGGCTGGCGGTGACGCAGCAGATCGTCGCGCAGCACGGCGGGAGCCTCCTGCTCGACGCGCGCCCCGGCGGCGGCGCGTCGTTCGTGCTCCGGCTGCCCTCGTCGCCGTCCCCGGGAGCGCAGGCTTGATCGAGCGGAAGCGCAGCACCCTGCCGAGCGGCGCACGCGTGGTCACCGTGGAGGCGCCTCGGCTGCACGCGGCGTCGGTCGCGGTCTACGTCCGCGCCGGGAGCCGCCACGAGGCCCCCGAGCGGATGGGCATCGGCCACTTCCTCGAGCACATGTTCTTCCGCGGCTCCGCCAGGTTCCCCGACACCGTGCGCATGAACGCGGTGGTCGAGGCCGCGGGCGGGAACCTCAACGGCGTCACCACCCGCGACCACGCCTGCTTCTACACGCCGGTGCACCCGGCGGAGCTCGAGGTGGCGATGGAGGTGCTCGGCGACATGCTCTCGGCGCCGCGCCTCGTCGAGCTGGAGACGGAGCGGCAGATCATCCTCGAGGAGATGATGGACGAGGTGGACGAGCGCGGCCGCGACGTCGACCTCGAGAACCTCTCCAAGGCCGCGCTCTTCCCGGGCCACGGGCTCTCCCACAAGGTGGCCGGGACGCCGCGCTCGGTGCGCGCCATCACCCTGCCGATGATCCGCGCCCACCACGCGCGGATGTACCGGGGCGAGAACCTCGTCGTCGGCTGCGCCGGGCCGATCGAGCACGAGCGGGTGCTCGAGCTCGCGGCGCGGCACTTCGGCCGGCTCCCCGCCGGCAAGGGCACCGTCGAGCGGGCCCCGGCCGCGCGCCCCCCCGGGCCCCCCCCGTTGCACAACCACCACGAGGACTCGCCGCAGACGGAGCTGCGCCTCTCGTTCGTGGGCCCGCCGGAGGATCACCCGGACCACGCCGCGCTGGTGCTCGCGCGGCGCGTGCTCGACGACGGGCTCTCCTCGCGGCTCCCCCACGAGGTGGTGGAGCGGCGCGGCCTCGCCTACGACCTGCACGCCGACGTCGACACCTACGCCGACGTCTCGATCTTCGAGCTCGAGGCCGCCTGCTCCCACGGGAAGGTGGAGAAGGTGCTCGCCGCCTGCGCCGAGGTGCTCGGGCGCTTCGCCGACGAGGGCCCGACGGAGGAGGAGCTCGCGCGCGCCAAGCGCCGCCACGAGATCGGCCTCGAGTTCGCGCTCGACGCCGCCGGCGAGCTGGTGGGCTGGTTCGCGGGGACGGAGCTGTGGCGGCCGGCGGAGTCGTTCGAGGAGCGCGCGGCGCGCTTCCGCCGGCCCACGGCCGAGGACGTCCGGCGGGTGGCGCGCACGGTGCTCGCCCGCGAGAACCTCACCCTCGTCCTCGTCGGTCGCGGCGGCGCGGGGGGCCGCCCCCCGCGCGCGCGGGGGGGGCGGAAGC
>CAZDGH010000334.1:0-6789 GCA_964504805.1 uncultured Myxococcales bacterium
GACCTCCGCGGCGAGCAGGCGCGATCCCCCGCGCCAGGGATCGGCGGCGAGCGCGCGGGCGGCGGCGGCGTAGAGCCGCGCGAGCACGTCCGGCGGCGCGAGCGGCATCCCCTCGGCGAGCCCGCGCTCGAGCGCCTCGAGGTGACCTTCGAGGAACGCCTCGGCCTCGGGCACCGGGCCGCGCTCCACCCGCGAGCCCGCCGGCAGCTTCGGGAGCACCGCCGCGCGCTGCGCCTCGGTGGCGACGCGGAGCAGCTTCGCGCCGCCGGACGCGAGGGCGCGCTCGGTGGCCGCGGCGAACGCGAGCTCCGCCGAAGCGTCGGAGGCGAGCGCCACGCAGCCGCCGGCGCCGACCCACGCCGCGAACGCGCGCTCCGCCCCGCCGACCTCGCGCCTCGTGGCGACCGCGCCTTCCCAGACCTTGTCCATGCCCTGTTGTTAAGGCGCCCACCGGCCGGACGTCGAGGCTCCTTGACGCCGCGACCGTCGCCGTGGAAACAACGCGCGCCATGCGCACCCCCCGTCCCGCCCTCCTCGCACTCCTGGCGATCCTCGGCGCCTGCGACGACGCCCCGCCGTCGAGCCGCGGCGGCGGCGGCGGCGGCGGCTCCGATCCCGGCGCCCTCGTCGACGTGACCTTCGACTCGAAGGTCGGCGTGCTCCTCGACGAGGTCCCCGAGCCCGCCCGCACCCGCCTCGCCGACGCGCTCCTCGCCGAGCCGGCCGCGTTCTGGCGGGCGCGCGCCGCGCGGCAGGTCGAGGCCACGCTCTACCGGCTCGTCTACCGCAACTTCTACTACGACGACCGGGGCCAGCTCCCGCTGCCGCCGCAGGAGCTGTGGTCGATCGAGACCGGCGCCGCGGCGCGCGAGACCATCGACGGCCACGACCTCGTCACCGTGCCGTACACCTACGCCTCGACGCTCCTCGCCAGCGCGACGCAGCCGGCGGCGGCGGACCCGGCGCTCGGCGAGGTCGGCGGCGTGGTCGAGGAGGCGTTCACGCTGCCGGTGGATCCCGAGCTGCTCCTCGAGCGCACCGGCTACGCGTGCATGAACGAGAGCGACTTCCCGCCGAACAGCGTCGACACCGAGAACGCGCGGCTCTTCTTCGACGACACCTGCGACGAGACCGAGGAGTCGGGCTGCCACCTCACCGAGCCGCTCCCGACGACCGCCTGCGTCGACGCGCTCCGCGCCGCCGTCGGCGCCGTCGACGTGACGGTCACCTTCACCCGCGCGCCGTGGGACGGCGCCCGCGCCGACGCGGTCCGGACCGGCGAGCGCCGCGAGGGAGGGCCGGAGCTCGAGGCGGACGCCGCGGGGCTCGAGGACCGGCGCGTCGTCTACCGCTACTTCCCCGCCGGCTCGTGCGCGATCGCCGAGGGCTGCGTCGGCGGCGCGGGCTTCCGGCGCCTCCTGCAGTTCACCGCCACCGTGAAGAACCTCGGCGACGAGGACTCGGCGCTCGGCGACGTGGGCCCGGAGAGCGCCGCGGTCGCGAACCGCCTGGTGTCGTTCAGCCCCTGCCACGGGCACATGCACTTCAACCACTACGGCCGCTTCACCTACGGTGAAGGCGCCGCCGCGCTCGGCTCGAAGCGCGCCTTCTGCCTCGAGAGCACCTCGCGCATCTCCAACGACGAGCGCACGCCGCTGGTGCACCCGTACAGCTGCGCGTTCCAGGGCACCGCCGCGGGCTGGGCCGACGACTACATCGCCGGCCTCGACTGCCAGTGGATCGACGTCACCGACGCCGCGCCCGGCACCGCGCCGCTGCGCTTCGACGTGAACCCCGACGGCTTCCTCTGCGAGGGCGCGCCGATCCGCGACGAGCGGGGCGCCCTCACCTTCGAGGAGACGGAGCTCCTGAACGAGGACGGCGAGCGCGAGAGCAAGCTCGCGTGCGAGCCGTTCGCCGACGCCGCCGCGAACAACGTCGCCGAGGCGCAGGTGGACCTGCCGGCGACCGGCGGCATGGTCACCGCCCCGTGCGCCCGGCCGGTCCACGGGCCGCGGCGCAACTGCGGGTTCGCGGCCGGCGACCTCCTGTCGTGCGGCGCCGGCGAGGCGGTGCGCGTCGCCTGCACCGGCGGCAGCGCCGACGCACCGCTCGCGGTCCGGCTCTGCGAGGCGAGCGCAGTCCTCGGCGCCATCCCGTGCACCGACCGCGAGGCGCTCGGGGCCGCGGTGCTCGGCGGCGACGAGGTCGTCGTCGACCTCACCTGCCCGGCGGCGCGCGACGCGGCCGAGCCCGGCGGCGCGGTCGGGGTGTTCGCGGCGCCCGTGGTCCCGGGTGACGCCGCGCCCTCGCCGTCCTGCCGCCTGGTCCCGTAGGCGGCCGGCCGCCCGGTCGCCGGCACGACCGGCCGCATCGCCGGCGAGGGAAACCGCCGACGGATCTCCGAGGGATCCGCCTCGGATCCCCACGGCGGACGGCCCCCGGCCCCAGCGTGATCCAGGGCTTGGACGAGGGCACGGGTCTTGCGCGAGGATCGACCCTTCGGAGGGGAACCCATGCGGAACCTGGCGCTCGTGATCGGCGTGCTCGCGCTCTCGGCGTGTACCGCCTACCCGTCGGCCGGCGGCCAGCCGGGCGACGGTGGAGGCGCGTCCGGGGGGAGCGGCGGCTCCGGCGGGACCGGGGGGAGCGGCGGCTCCGGCGGGACCGGGGGCAGCGGCGGCTCCGGCGGGAGCGGCGGCCACGGCGCCTGCAGCGGCCCGCGGGCCGAGGGCTACGGCGGCTGCGAGATGGTGATGGGCTGGGCGTACGACGCCGGCCGCGCCGACTGCGTGGCCGTCTCGGGCTGCGGCTGCGACGATCCGGCCGGCTGCCCCGAGATCCACCCCGACTACGCGACCTGCAACCGCCTCTGCGGCGACGGCCTCGGCGGCTCGTGCCAGGACGTGCGGAACGAGCCGTTCTCCTGCGGCGCGGGCGATCGCGAGCCGCCGCCCGGCGGCGGCGCGGGCGCGCCGGAGCAGATCCAGTACTGGGTGTACACGGGCCTCGGCTGCGAGCCGATCTACCCGCCGTGCCGCTGCGATCCCGCCACCGATCCCTGCGAGTCGCTCTACGAGACCGAGCAGCAGTGCCTCGAGCAGTGCCACGTCCCGCGGCCGCGCTGCATGGACCGCCGCACGCCCGACGAGTGCGGCTCCACCGGCGAGTGCCGCTGGCTCTACCCGGGCTGCGGCGGCGAGCCGGTGCCGCGCGAGGGCTGCTACCCGGCGCAGGACTGCGGCTTCGACGCGAACGCCTGCCCGCCCGACCGCGTCTGCGAGTCGCGCTGGGCGAACCCGTGCGTCGACGACGGCTGCGCGGCGTGCGGCGTCGAGGTGTTCATCTGCGTGCCCGTGCGCGACTGCGCGGGCTCGTTCCTCGACGGCTTCGGGATGTGCCGGTACGCGGACGACGGCCTCGCGCCGCCGGAGTGCTGCGCGCCGTACGACTGCGATCCGGCGCACGTCTCGTGCCGCGCGCTGCCGCCGGCGTGCGAGCCGGGCTGGGTGCCGTCGGTGGTCGCCGACTGCTGGGGCCCGTGCGTGCCCGAGCCGCTCTGCGCGCCGCGCGAGAACGGCGACGAGGCGCTCTGCGCCGAGACGGGCGGCCGCTGGGATCCGGTCGGCTGCGGCCACCTCTGGTGCGGCATCCCCGTCGACTGCGACGCGGCGATCCCCGGCTGCGACTGCGGCCCGGGCCGGAACTTCGTGCCGGGGCGCGGCTGCATGTTCGACGCCGCTTGCCAGAACGGCGACGACCGCGCGCTCTGCGAGGCGACGGGCGGCTTCTGGGACGTGAACAGCTGCGGGCACTGGTGGTGCGGCGAGCCGCCGATGTGCGACGCGATCGTCCCGGGCTGCAACTGCGGCGACGGTCGCACGTTCGGGCCGGAGGGCTGCATGCGCGACCCGAGCTGCCCGGGCACCGGCGCGTGCAACAGCGACGCGGACTGCCCGGCGGGCGAGCTGTGCTGCTACCCGTGCGGCATCCAGGGCTGCGACTACCAGTGCATGCCGCCCGGGGCCGACGGGATGTGCCCGATGTTCCCCTAGCGCGCGGCGGGGTCGGGCCTCATCGCTAGCGACGCTCCAGCTCTCCGGTGCGCGGGTTCCAGTCCAGCAGGCAGCCGCCGCCGCCGAACCCGGGCAGCTGCTGCGGCTCGTCGCCGGCGAGCTGGCGGGCCAGCAGCTCGTGGATGCGCTCGTCGCCGAGGGACGAGAGCTTCGCGCTGCCGGCGAGCAGGCCGGCGACGACCGCGAGGCCGATCGCGCCCGCCAGCGCGCCGCGGCCCACGGCCTCGCTACGCCGGGACGCTCGCCGCGGAGGGAGCGCGGGCGTCTCCGGCGGGCCGCCGTCGACCGCCGTGCCGTACGTCGGCACCGAGCTCACGTAGTCCGACGAGGGGTGGACCGGCGGGGGCAGGCTCTTCCGTGGGGCAGGCATGGACGAGAGGATGGCCCGGCGGCGCCCATCGGACCATCGGCCGCCGGGAGGTCGGCCGGAGATCGGATGCGACCCGTCGCGACACGGAGGCGCACGTGGAGGGCGGTGGCCGTCGGCAGCTCCTGAGGTGGCGGCAGCACCTCGCGCGCCTTCCCCGCGCGCCGGGCACGCTCGGCGACGCGCTCGGGCCGCACGATCCCGCGCACCTGCGGCTGTGGCTGCCGGGCCCGGCGGTGAGGCGCCTCGTGCTGGTCCCGCGCCCGGCGCTCGCGGAGGCGCTCGCCGCCCGCGACCACCCGCCGTCGATCGCCTTCGCGGCGCTCGCCGGCGGGCTGCCGTCGGAGGACACCTGCCTCGCCGTCCGCGAGACGCTCGCGCGGCTCGGCCTCGCCGCGGCGTGGCTCGGCGAGCTCGCGCCGGTCGAGCTCGCGAGCTACGCGGCGCTCACGAGCGGCGGGCCGGAGCTCCCGGACGATCCGTCGCGGGCGGTGCCGCTCGCGTACCTCGGCGCCGACGATCGCCTGCTCTCGCTCGAGGAGGCGCACCGCAGCGACGGCGTCGAGGAGGACGACGTGACGGCGCCGCTCGCGCCGGGCGAGGCGGAGCTCTTCGAGGCGCTCGCGCCGGCGCTGGACGGCCTGCCGAAGGCGCTCGGCCCGCGCTCGCTCGCGCTGCTCCGCCGCGGCCGCAAGCTGCCGCTCGACCGCGCCGCGTCCCGCGAGCTGCACCGCCGCACGCTGCTCCCCGCCCTGCTCCGCCACCTGCGCGCGGCGGACGCGAGGCCGTGGCGGCCGTAGGCTCGGCGCCACCGACGCGTCGCTTCCTCCCCACCGCCGCCGCGGCTACTCTCTCGTCATGGACCTCGCAGGAACGCTCGAGCGGCTCCGGGCCGTGGCCGGAGACGCGCCCGGTCTCCGGCTGCTCGTGCTGTTCGGCTCCCGTGCGAGGGGTGACGCCCACGACCGCTCGGACCTCGACCTCGCGTTCGAGGCGACGCCCGGCTTCGACGTGGACGACCTCCGTGCCGCGCTGGTCTCCGCCCTCGGGACCGAGCGGATCGACCTCGTCGATCTCGAGCGCGCCGGCGCGCTCCTGCGGTTCCAGGCCGCACGGGACGGGATCCCGATCGTCGAGCGTCCGCCCGGCCGGTTCGTCGAGCTGCAGGAGGTGGCGGCGCGGACCTGGTGCGAGCTGGAGCCCGTGCTGCGGCGGGCGCACGCCGACGTGCTCGCGGGCCTCGGCCCGTGATCGATCCCGCCGTCCTCGCGGAGAAGGCCGCGGCGATCGAGCGTCACCTCCGGCGCGTGGCCGAGCGGCTCCCGGCCGACGAGGCGGCGCTCGCTGCACGAGATAGACCAGGCTGCCCCCAATGTGCTCCATGCGCGCCCCGGTCGAGCGCAGGCGGCTTCGGGTCAGCGGAACAGTTCGACGACGCGCCAGACCGGCCCGGGAGCGGTGGAGACCAGGCCGGTCCCAGCCGGCCCGTCGCTAGCTCGCAGACGACCGAGGTGAGCTCGGACCCGCGGTCGCCATCTCGTGGGCTACTTGTACGAGCGTTTCCCAGGAGAGCATGACCGTCGCCGGCCTCGGCCAGCCGAGGCCGCAGCACGTCAAGCCGTCGAGCGCCGTGAAGGCCTGCACCTCGACCCAATGGCCTGGCTCGGGCACAGGCTCGCAGCCTCGGACGTCGAGCGCCACGTGCAGCCCGTTCTCCTCTGCGTAGGTGCGCAAGACTCGTAGGCGAGGATGCGCGCCAGAACGTCGGGCAAGATCGCTTCGTCCCCGTCGTCTGGCTCGATGAGCAAGCGGGGTGTGGGCTTGATCCGCTCTGGTGGACACTTCCCGAGAGGCGGGTACGGTGTCGACCATGGACGAAGCGAAGAGGCCGAAGCGGGCCAAGCGGAGTTTCTCGGACGAGTTCAGGGCGGGCGCGGTCCGGCTGGTGCTCGACGAGGGTAAGACGGTCGCCCAGGTCGCCCGCGACCTCGACCTCACGCCGTCCGCGTTGCGCGGCTGGGTCGAGCGAGCTCGGGCCGACCGCGGCCAGGCCAAGCCCGGCGTGCTGACGACGGCCGAGAAGGATGAGCTCGCGCGCCTCCGGAAGGAGAACCGCGAGCTGAGGATGGAGCGCGACATCCTAAAAAAAGCCGCGGCCTTCTTCGCGAAGGAGAACAGCTGAAGTTCGCGTTCATCCTCGAGGAGAAGGCCTCCTTCCCCGTCCGCGTCCTCTGCAGGTCGCTGAAGGTCTCGCCGTCCGGCTTCTACGCCTGGCGCAAGCGGCCCGAGTCGAGCCGCAAGCTCTACGGCAGCCCGCGCCTGCTCGCGAAGCTCACCGAGAAGGGC
>CAZDGH010000335.1:0-6781 GCA_964504805.1 uncultured Myxococcales bacterium
TGCATCGGGCCGCCCGGAGGCGGGCCACCCGGCGGCGGGCCGTGCATGGCGTGGTGGGCGGCGGGACCGCCGGCGCCCGGCGCCGGACAGCACGGCGGCGTCTCGGGGCCGTCGCCGGCGGCGTGGTGGGCGCAGCCGCCGATCGCGAAGGCCGCGGCGGCGAGGGTGGCGGGCAGGACGAGTCGGTTCATCGCGAGCTCCTCTTCTGGGTGCGGGATCGGGCGGGCTTCGGCGCGGCGGGCGGCGCGAGCAGGGCGAAGAGCGCGTCGCGGACGACCCTCGGCTCCACCGGCCGCGGCCCCGCCGCCGCGCTCGAGAGCACCAGCATCTGCACCGCCCCGACGACGAGCACGGCGAGGGCCGGCGCGGGCACGTCGGCGCGGAGCGCGCCCGAGGCCTGGCCGTCCCGGACGCAGCCGAGGACGAACGCCCGGCTCTTGTCGACGCAGGCGGTGAGCCGCGCCGCGGACGCCTTCGGCAGCGCGAGGCGGAACTGCTCCGAGAGCATGAGCCGCGGGATCCCGGCCTGGCTGCCGACCGCGGCGCAGCGGGCGTCGACGAAGCGCTCGAGGCGCTCCCGCGGCGGCAGCCCCTCCGGCGGGTAGGTGGCGTCGAGCACCTGCTCCACCCGCGTCACCACCGCGTCGAGCAGCGCGTCGAGCGAGGCGAAGTGCCGGAAGATCGCCCCGGAGCTCAGGCCCACCTCCTCGGCGAGGCTCCGGGTCGTGAGCGCGGCGATGCCGCGGGTGCCGATGATGCGCAGGGCCGCGTCGGCCAGCTCGACCTGTCGGACCTCGGTTGCGCGCCGGTGCTCTCCCATGCCAGAAGAGAGTAAGTGCTTACATACGGCTGCGCAACCCTACAGCGCGCGCGCGGTCGGCACGTGCGGCACCGCCGGCAGCACGCTCGGCAGGCGGTACGGCAGGAGGAGCGTGAACCTCGAGCCGCGGCCCGGCTCGCTGTCGACGCTCACCTCGCCGCCGTGGGCGCCGATGTAGCTCTTCACCAGCGACAGGCCGAGACCGGCGCCGCCGAACTCGCGGGTCGAGCTGCCGTCCACCTGGTAGAAGGTCTCGAAGATCCGCTGCTGCTGGTCCTTGGGGATGCCGATCCCGGAGTCCTCGACCGAGAGCACGAAGTACTGGTCGGTGCCGTCGAAGCGGGAGGCGCTCTCCGGGAGCGCGGTGGCCTTGTGGGCCCGCACCTTGATCCAGCCGTTCTTGGGCGTGAACTTCACCGCGTTGGCGAGCAGGTTCACCACGCACTGCCGGATCTTCTCGCGGTCGAGCTCGGGCTTGCCGAGGCCGGGCTCGAGCTCCACGGCGACGAGCACGCCCTTCTTCTGCGCCTGCGGCGTCACCGAGGTCACCGAGCTCTGCACCAGCTCGGCGACGTCGAAGCCCTCCGGCGCCAGCCGCAGCTTGCCCGCCTCGATCTTGGTGACGTCGAGGATGGAGGTGATGAGGCCGAGCAGGCTCTCGCCCTTCTCCATGATGGTGCGGACGTACTCCTGCTGCTCCTTGGTGAGCGCGCCGGCGAGGCCCTCCACCAGCATCTCCGAGTAGCCGATGATCGAGGTCAGCGGCGTGCGCAGCTCGTGGGAGACGGTGGCGAGGAAGTTCGACTTGAGCTGGTCGAGCTCCTTGAGCTGCCGGTAGCTCTCCTCGAGCTTGGCGTTCTTCTCCGAGAGCTCGCGGTAGCCCTCCTTCACCGAGGCGATGTGCAGCTTCGAGGTGAGGTGGACCTTGTAGGCCGAGAAGACCAGCACGTCGCAGATCTTCACGAAGTGCTCGAGCACCTTCGCCACCGTGCCGTCGCCGGTGCGGCGGATCTTCCCCATCAGCTCCTGGGCGCGAACGAAGTCGAGCCCGTCGAGGTCGACGAAGGTCGGAGGGAGCTCCTTGAGGTCGTCGGGGACGAACGGCCCGAAGACGGCGCGGCCGATCGGGTCCATGTCGTAGAGCAGCGGGAGGACGAGGTACCGCGCGCCGGTGAAGCACTGCACGGTGTGGATCTTCGGCTCCTCGACCGGATCCGACTTCACCCGGTTCACCGTGGCGACGCAGCGCTGCGCGCCGGTGCCGTGGGTGAAGACGTAGCCGCAGAAGTCGCCGGAGCCGATCTTGATGTCGACCAGCTTGGTGCCCTTGGCGTCGAAGACCTTGAGCCCGATCTTGTAGAGGTCGACGAACGAGCGGCAGACCTCCTGGAACGACTTGAGGTCGAGCAGCTCGCCGAGGGGGATCCGGAGATCGAAGAGCTCCTGGCCGGCCACGGTCAGGCCCCCGACGCGGCGAGCCGCGTCCCGGAGAGGTCGAGGTTCTTGAAGATCTGCCCGAGGAACTCCTCCTCGGTGAGCTGGAACTTCCCCACCAGGTCGTACTTGCGGTCGAGGTCGCGGTAGGTGAGCTGGAGCAGGCCGTGGAGCGTCTCCACCACGCCCTCCCCGCGCACCGCCACCGCCTTGTAGACCGGCTCCTTCCCCTTCCGGGCGATCTCCTCGATCTCGGCGTCGGTGCGGGCGTCGGGCAGGTCGCGCTTGTTGAACTGGATGACGAGCGGGATGGTCGTGGGCTCGAGGCCGTTCTGGCGCATGTCCTCGGTCATGTTGCGCCAGGCGTCGTTGTTCACCTGCGCCAGCGCGCGCTGCGAGTCGGCGATGAAGACCACGCCGTCGGCGCCCTGGAGCACGAGGCGGCGCGTCGAGGCGTGCATCACCTGCCCCGGCACCGTGTAGACCTTGAGCTTCACCTTCAGGCCGCTGCCGGACTTGAAGCCGACGGGCAGCATGTCGAAGAACAGGGTGCGATCGTCCTTGGTGTCGACGCTGAGGAGACGGCCCCTCACCTCGCTCGCCACCTTGTCGTGGAGCGCCTGGAGGTTGGTCGTCTTCCCGCTCAGCGCGGGACCGTAGTAGACGATCTTGAGCGTCAGCTCGCGCTGCGCCTGGTTGATCTGGACCATCGTTCCCCGAACGTTGGGTGGGCGACCTTAGCACGGAGCCTCCGCGGCGGCGCCGCTACGCCCGCCCGCCCGGCTGCGGCGCGGGCACGGCGGCGACCACCCGGTTGACGAGCCGCCCCGCGAGGCCGCCGACGAGCGCGACCTCGAGCACGTCGTCGAGCGTGCGCACGGGGTGGATGGTGACCCGCTTCTTCACCAGCTTCGGGATGTCGACGAGATCCTTCTCGTTCTCCTTGGGGATCACCACGTGCTTCACGCCGTGGCGCATCGCCGCGAGGAGCTTCTCCTTGAGGCCGCCGATGGCGAGCACCCGGCCGCGGAGGGTGATCTCGCCGGTCATCGCCACGTCGCGGCGCACCGGGACGCCGAGCGCCGCCGAGACCAGCGAGGTCGCCATCGACACGCCCGCCGACGGTCCGTCCTTGGGGATGGCGCCGGCCGGCACGTGGATGTGCAGCTCGTGGGCGTCGAACCAGCCCTCGTCGATGGCGAGGTCGGGCGCCCGGGTGCGCACCCAGGTGAGCGCGGCGCGGGCCGACTCCTTCATCACGTCGCCGAGCTGGCCGGTGAGGAGCAGCCCGCCCTTCCCCTTCATCGCCGAGACCTCGATCTGCAGGATCTCGCCGCCCGCCTGCGTCCAGGCGAGGCCGGTGACCTGGCCGACCTCGTCGCGGGAGAGGTCGGTGTCGTCCACGTAGCGCGGCGGCCCGAGGAGCTTCGGCAGCGAGCCGGCGGTGACCACGGTCTTGCGGGTGCGGCCCTCGGCGACCTTGCGGGCGACCTTGCGGCACACCGAGCCGACCGTCCGCTCGAGGTTCCGGAGACCGGCCTCGCGGGTGTACTCGCGGATGAGCCGCTTCAGCGCCCGGTCCGAGAGCTCGCACAGCTCCGGCGTGAGGCCGTTCTCCGCGACCTGCTTCGGGACGATGTGCCGCTTGCAGATGTGGAGCTTGTCGAGCTCGGTGTAGCCCGCGAGCTGGATCACCTCCATGCGATCGCGGAGCGGGCCCGGGATGGTGTCGAGGACGTTGGCGGTGGCGAGGAAGAGGACCTTCGACAGGTCGTAGTCGAGGTTCAGGTAGTGGTCGCGGAACTTCCCGTTCTGCTCCGGGTCGAGCACCTCGAGCAGCGCCGCGGACGGATCGCCGCGGAAGTCGGCGCCGAGCTTGTCGATCTCGTCGAGGATGAAGACCGGGTTCCTCGAGCCCGCCTGCTTCATGCCCTGGATGATCCGGCCGGGCATCGCGCCCACGTAGGTGCGGCGGTGGCCGCGGATCTCCGCCTCGTCGCGCACGCCGCCGAGGGAGACGCGGACGAAGGTGCGGCCCATGGCCTTGGCGATCGAGCGCCCGAGCGACGTCTTGCCGACGCCGGGCGGGCCGGCGAGGCAGAGGATCGGCCCCTTCATGTCGGCCTTGAGCTTGCGCACGCCGAGGAACTCGAGGAGCCGCTCCTTCACCTTCTCGAGGCCGTAGTGGTCCTCGTCGAGGATCTTCTTGGCGAGCTTGAGATCGAGGACGTCGTCGGTCTCCTTCGACCACGGCACCTCGATCACCCAGTCGAGGTAGGTGCGGATCACCGCGGCCTCGGCGGAGTCCTGGTGCATCTGCTCGAGGCGGCGGAGCTGCTTCTGCGCCTCCTCGCTCGCGTCCTTCGGCATCCGGGCGCGGTGGATCTTGGCCCGCAGCTCCTCGACCTCCTCGGCCTTGCCGTCGGACTCGCCGAGCTCGGCCTGGATCTGCCGGAGCTGCTCGCGCAGGTAGTACTCGCGCTGCGTCCGGTTCATCTCCTCCTTGGCCTGGCTCTGGATCTTCTGCTGCATCGCCTGGACGGCCACCTCCTTGCCGAGGTGATCGTTGACCGCGCCGAGCCGCGCGATCGGGTCGGCGGTCTCGAGGATCGCCTGCGCCTCGGGCACCTTGAGGCCGAGGTTCGAGGCGACCAGGTCGGCGAGGCGGCCCGGGTCGCCGATGCCGCCGATGACCAGCATCACGTCGGGCGAGAGCGCCTTGCCGGCCTGGATGAGCTTCTCGAGGTTCTCCTTCACCGAGCGCATCAGCGCCTCGGTCTCGAGGCTGAGCTCGGAGAGCTCCGGCTCCTTGACCCGCTCGACGCGCACCTGCAGCGACGGCTTCTCGCGCAGGTACTCGGCGGTGCGGCCCTTCACCAGGCCCTGCACCAGGATCTTGATCCGGCCGTCGGGGAGCTTCCGCATCCGCATGATCATCCCGACGGTGCCGGTCGGGTAGATGGCGTCGGGCTTCGGGCTCTCGTCGGAGATGTCCTTCTGCGCGGCGAGGAAGAGCAGGCGGTCCTTCGCCAGCGCCTCGTCGATCGCGGCCACCGACAGGTCGCGCGACACGAACAGCGGCACGATCATGTACGGGAAGACGACGAGGTCGCGGATCGGGAGGAGCGGGAGCACCTCGGGGACGTCGAAGTGCTCGTGATCGTCCGGCGGGAGCGTGGCCATGGCGCGCAGCGTCGCCCGCCCCTCGCGGCCCGGTCAACCGAGCCGGAGGGCCGCGGCTCCCATTCGCTGTGGGTCCTCCGGTCCGGTAGCATCGGGGCGTGGGAAACCCGAGAGAGCACGACGAGGCGGAGCGCTGCGCCCGCTGCGGCAGCGTGTTGCCGGCCGGCACGCTCGCCTGCCCGACCTGCGACGCGCCGAGGGCGAAGGCGACGATGGCGGCGCCGCCGCAGCCGCCCGCCGCCGCGCCTGCCCCGCCCTCCCTCGTCGCCGGCCGCTACCGCGTCCTCGACCGCCTCGGCCTCGGCGGGATGGGCGCGGTGTTCCGCGCCGAGCACGTGAAGATGGGGAAGACGGTCGCGCTCAAGGTGATGCGGCCGGAGTTCACCCGCTTCCGCGCGGCGGTGGACCGGTTCGAGGCGGAGGCGAAGGTCGTCGCGAGGCTCGTCCACCCGAGCACGGTGCAGGTGTTCGACTTCGGCGAGGCCGAGGACGGCTCGCTGTTCATCGCCATGGAGTTCGTCGCCGGCGAGGACCTCGGCAAGATCCTGGAGCGGGAGAAGCGGCTCCCGGAGAAGCGCGCGGCGGCGCTGGTGGCGCAGGCGCTCGGCGCGCTCGGCGAGGCCCACGAGCAGGGCATCGTCCACCGCGACGTGAAGCCCCAGAACCTGATGGTGATCCCCGGCAAGAAGCCGGGCGACGAGCGGGTGAAGGTGCTCGACTTCGGGATCGCCAAGCTGCTCGAGGGCGAGCGCGGCTCGGGCGGCCTCACCGCCGAGGGGCAGCTCGTCGGCACCCCGAACTACATGGCCCCGGAGCAGGCGCGGGCCGGGCAGGTGACGCCGCAGACCGACCTCTACGCCTGCGGGGTGATGCTCTACGAGCTCGTCACCGGGAAGCTGCCGTTCGAGTCCGACGCGCCGATGGAGATCGTCTCGGCGCACCTCAGCCAGGCGCCGATGGCGCCGCGGCGGAAGGCGCCGGACGCCGGGATCTCGCCGGCCCTCGAGGGGATCATCCTCAAGGCGATGGAGAAGGACCCGGCGAAGCGCTTCGCCTCCGCGGACGAGCTGCGCGAGGCGCTCGAGCGGGTCGTGGCCGGCACCGCCTTCGCGCCGCCGGTCGCGGGCTCGATGCAGGCGATGCTGCTCGAGGACCTCGACAAGCCCTACGACCCGGGGATGAGCCTCTCGTCCGACGGCACGTTCTCGGGCGGCTCCGCCGACGGGCCTTCGGCCGCACGGCTGGCGGCGCTCGAGACGCCGGGCGCGGCGCCGCGTGCCACACCCGCGCCCGCCCGCGCCGCGACCGCGCCCGCGCCTTCGCCCACGCCTCCGCCGGCGCGCG
>CAZDGH010000336.1:0-6771 GCA_964504805.1 uncultured Myxococcales bacterium
CACCGCCACGACGACGCCGGACTCCACGACGACGGTCGCCTCGCGGGGCCCCGGCTCCACCTGCGCGGGGCCGAGCGCGGCGTTCTCGATGACGAGGCGCAAGGTGGGCCGAGCATAACGCGGTCGGGGGGCGAGCGGGCCCGCGGGCGCCCGGGGAGCGGCCGGCGCGCCGGGCCCCCGTGAACCCGCGTGCCTATGTTCGGAAGGATGGAGGTGGAGGACCCGAGCCGGACGCCGCCCGCCGCCGTGACGCGCGAGCGCCTCCGCGAGCTGGCGAGGTCCCGCTTCGGCATCCAGCGCTTCCGCGCCGGGCAGGAGCAGGTCATCTCCGCCGTCCTCGCCGGCCGCTGCGTCCTCGCGGTGATGCCGACCGGCGCCGGCAAGTCGCTCACCTACCAGCTCCCTGCCCTGCTCCTCGAGGGCACGACGGTGGTCGTCTCGCCGCTCATCGCCCTGATGCAGGACCAGGTCGAGAAGCTCCGCGACCTCGGGGTCGAGGTGGCGCGGCTCGACTCGACGCTGACCGACCGCGAGATCCGGCGGACGCTGCGGCAGATCGAGGGCGGCGACCACAAGCTCGCGTTCGTCACGCCGGAGCGCCTCGCCGATCCCGCCTTCCGGACGATCCTCGCCAAGGCCCGCCCGCGGCTCTTCGTCGTCGACGAGGCGCACTGCGTCTCGCAGTGGGGCCACGACTTCCGTCCCGCGTACCTCGGCCTCTCCGGCGCGGTGGAGGAGCTCGGCGCTCCGCCGATCCTGGCGCTCACCGCCACCGCCACGCCGCGGGTCGTCACCGACATCGTCCGGCAGCTCGGGATGCGCGATCCCGAGGTGGTGCTCACCGGCTTCGACCGGCCGAACCTGTTCTTCGAGGTGCTCGCCTCCTCGAGCGAGGGCGCGCGGCGGAAGCGGCTGCTGCAGCTGCTCGAGAAGCGGAAGGGCGCGTGCATCGTCTACTGCGCCACGGTGCAGCAGGTGGAGGAGCTCACCACGCTGTGCCGCGCCGCGGGCCTCGACGCCGCGCGCTACCACGGCCAGCTCCGCGCCAGGGAGCGCGAGCAGGTGCAGCGCGCCTTCATGTACGAGGGCTCGCCGCGGATCATCGTCGCCACCAACGCCTTCGGCCTCGGCGTCGACAAGCCCGACATCCGCCACGTGATCCACGCCCAGATGCCGGGCTCGCTGGAGGCGTACTTCCAGGAGGCGGGCCGCGCGGGCCGCGACGGCAAGCCGTCCCGCTGCACGCTGCTCTACCTCCCGGAGGACAAGCGGGTGCAGGCCTACTTCCTCGGCGGCCGGTACCCGCGCGAGGAGGACGTGCGGAAGGTCGCCGAGGCGGTGTTCGTGCACGCGGCCTGCGACCCGCAGCCGATCGCCGCGATCGCCGCCCGGGCGGAGGTGCCGCTGCGCCTCGCCCGCGTCGTCGTCTCGCTCCTCTGCGACACCGGCCACGCCGAGGAGCTCGCCGGCGCCGAGGTGCGCGCGAAGGGACCGCCGCCCGACGCCGACGAGTACCCGCGCCTCGCCGGCCGCTACGAGGAGCGACGCCGCGAGGACCGCGGCCGCCTCGAGGCCGTGGTGCGCTACGCCACCAGCGCGCTCTGCCGCACCCGGCTCCTCCTCTCGTACTTCGGCGAGGACGGCGCGCCGACGTGCGGCCACTGCGACTCCTGCGCCCGCCGCGAGCTCCGCGCCGAGGCGGACCAGCAGCGGGTAGAGGAGGAGCGGCGGCTCGCCGAGGAGGCGGTCGCCCGGGCGAACGCCGCCCGCGAGGCGGCGCGGGCCGCGGCGGCGGCGGGATCGAGACGGCCCCTCCGGACGTTCTACGCGGCGAGGCGGAAGAAGGCCCCGGACCCCGGGAAGCCGCCGCCTCTCGAGCGCGGGTCACGGGTCCGCCACCCGGCGTTCGGCGAGGGAGAGGTCCTCGACGTGCAGGACGACAAGGTCACCGCGTTCTTCCCCGGGCGCGGCGAACGAACCGTCAAGCTCTCTTTCCTCGAGCGGAGCAGCTGAGACGGCTGTTCCTGGAGGCGGACGGGATGGGCTAGGGTTCGCGCCGCCATGAAGGACAAGCTGCTGGAGATCGAGCGCCGCTTCGAGCGCCTCACCGTCGACCTCACCGACCCGGACGTCCTCGGCAGCGCCGATCGCTACCGGAAGCTGGCCAAGGAGCGCGCGTCGCTCGAGCCGCTGGTCGAGACCTTCCGCACGTTCCAGAAGATCGACCGGGACGTGCAGGACAACGAGGCGCTCCTCGCCGAGAAGGACGAGGAGATCCGGCAGCTGGCGAAGGACGAGCTGCCCGGCCTCCGCGCCAGGCGCGAGGAGCTCGAGGCGAAGCTGAAGATCCTCCTCCTCCCCAAGGACCCGGCCGACGACAAGAACGTCATCCTCGAGATCCGCCAGGGCGTCGGCGGCGACGAGGCGGGCCTCTTCGCCGGCGACCTCCTCCGCATGTACCTCCGCTTCGCCGAGCGGAAGGGCTGGAAGTTCGAGATCATGAGCCGGAGCGACTCCGGCGCCGGCGGCCTCAAGGAGGCGCAGGTCCTCATCGAGCAGGACGGCGCCTACAGCTGGCTGAAGTACGAGGCGGGCGTGCACCGCGTGCAGCGCGTCCCCGCCACCGAGGCGCAGGGCCGCATCCACACCTCGACCGCGACCGTGGCCGTGCTGCCCGAGGCCGACGAGATCGACGTGAAGCTCGAGGAGAAGGACTACCGCAAGGACGTGATGCGCGCCGGCGGCCCCGGCGGGCAGAGCGTGAACACCACCGACTCCGCGGTCCGCCTCACCCACCACGCGACCGGCATCATCGTCCACTGCCAGGACGAGAAATCGCAGATCAAGAACTACGCGAAGGCGCTGAAGATCCTCCGCTCGAAGCTGTACGAGCTGGAGCTCGAGAAGCAGCGCGCGGCCCGCGAGGCGGCGCGCTCGGGGATGGTCGGCTCCGGCGACCGCTCCGAGAAGATCCGCACCTACAACTTCCCCCAGGACCGGCTCACCGATCACCGCATCGGGCTCACCGTCCACAACCTCCCCTCGGTCCTCGACGGCCAGATCGAGGAGATCCTGGTGGCGTGCCGGAACCACTACATGGCCGAGCTGCTGAAGCGCGAGACGGAGCGCCCGCAGGCGTGAGCCGCCCCGCCGCCGACGGACCGTGGACGATCCGCAAGGCCGTGCTCTGGACCGCGGAGTACCTCGCGGGCAAGGGCGTGGACGCGCCGCGGACCGACGCCGAGCTGCTCCTCGCCGACGTGCTCGGGGTCGACCGGGTCCGGATCGTCATCGACTTCGACAAGCCGCTCGCGAAGGACGAGCTCGCCGCGTACCGCGCGCGGATCGAGCGCCGCGCCGGCGGCGAGCCGACCGCGTACGTCCTCGGGCGCCGCGAGTTCTACGGCCGCAGGTTCTCGGTGGACGCGCGGGTGCTCGTGCCGAGGCCCGAGACCGAGGGGCTCGTCGACCTGGCGCTCGCGGCCCTGCCGGCGGACCGGCCTTCGCGGGCGCTCGATCTCTGCGCCGGCTCCGGCTGCGTCGGCGTCACCCTCGCGGCGGAGCGGCCGCTGCTCTCGGTGGACCTCGTCGAGCTCGATCCGGGCGCGGCCGAGGTCGCCCGCGCCAACGCCGCGGCGCTCGGCGTCGCGGACCGCGCCACCGTGCACGTGGGCGACCTGTTCGCGGCGCTCCCGGCGGGCGCCCGCTACCAGGCGATCGCCTCGAACCCGCCGTACGTGCCCGAGGGTGAGCTCGCCTCGCTGCAGCGCGAGGTGCTCCGGGAGCCGCGCCTCGCGCTCGTGGGCGGCGCCGACGGCCTCGACGTGCTCCGCCGCATCGCCGCCTCGGCGCCGGCGTTCCTCGCTCCCGGCGGCGTCCTCGCCGTGGAGATCGCCGTCGACCAGGGCGCGGCGGTGGCGTCGCTCTTCCGCGACGCCGGCCTCCGCGAGGTCGAGGTGCTCGAGGACTACTCCCGCCGGGACCGGTACGTCCGGGGCCGGGGACCTTGAAGCCGCGCGACGATCGCCGTTGCCGTCCGTGATCGCCCTGGGCTAGCCTCGAAACACACCTCACAACCTGCCGGAAACGGCTTCGGGAGACCTCGTTCCATGGACTGCCCCCGCTGCAATGCCGAGATGGTCACGCTCGAGAGCGAGGACCACCAGCTGCAGCGCTGCGAGGAGTGCGGCGGCCTCTGGGTCGACTCCGCGGAGCTGAACCGGATCCTGGTGCACAACAACCTGCCGGTGCTCGACCGGTTCGGCGGCAAGTCGAACCTCGAGGAGATCGCCGGCACCTGCCCCGAGTGCAAGGTCGACCTCACGGTCGTCGAGGGCACCGGGGCGAACAGCGCGCTCTACTACGAGTCCTGCGAGAGCTGCGGCGGCGTCTTCCTCGAGCCGGAAGAGGACTCGGACGGCGGCTTCGAGAAGGCCGAGAAGGCCATCGCCGCCATGTTCAAGCAGCTGAAGCCGACGTAAGGCCGCGCGGCCTGCCAGTCCGCTGGCGGAAGGATCCTCGCGCACGTCGCCCTCCGACGTGCGTCGAGGTGGGCGTGTGTGCGACGACCTCCGCCCGCTCCCCTGGAAAACCCGGGAAATCCGTCGCGAACGGCGGCGGCCCGCGCTGGCCACGCGATTGCACCGGCGCCGCGCCGCCAAGTAGCATGCGCGGCCCGCGCGCGTCGGGGAACGCCACGGGCCGAAACGAAAAGGGAGGCTTCACCATGCGCGCGCGCCGCGTCGCCCGTCTCGCCTCGATGCTCGTCGCCCTGCTTCCCTCGGCGGCGCTCGCCGCCCCGGAGTCGCCGCTGCCGATCGCGCAGCCGCGGGTGCTGACGCAGGACGAGCTCGCCCGCCACTTCGCCGCGGCCCAGGCCGCCGGCTGGGATCCCTCGCGGCGCCGGATCGGCGCCCCCGGCGACGCCCGCGTCGTCGACGACGTGGCGGTCCTCAGCGTCCGCGCCTGCTCGAGCTGCCCGGTGAACCTCGCCGGCTCGCAGCAGGGCATCGACTTCTTCGAGTACACCTGGGGCGGGACGGTGATCACCCGGGCCGTCCTCGAGGAGTTCGGCGATCGCTACGAGACGCCGATCTTCTTCACCAAGTTCGCCACCACCGACTTCGGCGGCGCCTTCTACGCGCCGATCTTCAACGACACCGCCGGCCTCGGGAACTCGCAGCACGACAACCGGGACTTCTACGGCGCCGGCACCGACGGCGCGCTCCGCGGCATGGTGTCGATGAACGTGTGGTGGAACTGCGACTGGGCGCGGTTCTTCGCCGCCGGCTGCACCGACAAGCCGCCGTTCGACACCTCGTTCCGCTCGCTCCACGGCGTGCTCGGGCAGGAGGTCGGCCACGAGTGGGGCGCCTTCCTGCCGATCCTCGACCCGATCTCCCAGCGCCGCTCGAACGAGACCCTCGGCCGCGACCAGTCGCACTGGAGCTACTGGGTCGACACCGGCGGCTCCCCGCTCGAGGGCAACGACTGGGACGACCGCGGCAACGGCCAGTTCCGGATCGTGCCGCAGGACTACACCACCTACTCGGACTTCGACCTCTACGCGATGGGCGTGATGGCGGCGGACGAGGTGGAGCCGACCTTCCTCATCCAGAACCCGGATCCCGACAGCACCGACAACTGCCAGGGCCCCTGCGGCCCGGCGACGCCGCCGGAGAGCGGCCCGCGGACGGTGACCGGCACCCGCCTCGACTTCGGCATCCAGGACGTGATCGGCGCCCTCGGGCCCCGCTCGCCGTCGTTCGAGGACGCGCCGCGGTTCACCCGGAACCTCTTCGTCTTCGCGCACCTCGACGAGGATCCGCCGAGCGACGAGGAGGTGGCGACCATCGGCCGCATCCGCCGCTTCTGGAACGAGTACTTCTACGAGGCGTCGCGGCAGCGGATGCGCACGTACACCACCGTCTCGAACCGCGACGACTACGCGCGCTGGGAGTTCACCATCTCCGGCGAGGGCTGGGAGGCCGTGAACGTCGAGGAGCCCGCCGGCGTGCTCGACGGCGTGATCGTCCTCGGCCACTCGGCGAACGGCGGCGGCGTCGGGATCGAGAACAAGAACGTCCAGCTCGTCGCCCGCGAGTACCAGAGCGCGTTCCTCCGGCTCGCGGTCTCGCCCTCGATGGCCGGCCGGAAGCTGACGATCGCCTTCGGCGGCACCTCGGGCGGCTTCGTCGACGGCTTCTCCTACGAGCTCACCCCGATCGCCGACGGCGCGTTCCACACCTACGTGATCACCCTCGGCCGGAACCTCCGCTGGGACGGCACCATCGGGCAGCTCCGCCTGACCACCAACGGCACCTCCGACGGCGACACGGTGAGCATCGACCGGCTGGTCTTCTCGGCGCAGGCGCCCGACGACGCCGACGACGATCACCTCGTGGACTTCGAGGACAACTGCCCGGACCTCGCCAACGCCGACCAGGCCGACGCCGACGGCGACGGCACCGGCGACGCCTGCGAGGACGACGACGGCGACGGCGTCGCCAACGCCTCCGACAACTGCCCCGCGGACCTGAACTCCGACCAGGCCGACGCCGACGGCGACGGCGTGGGCGACGCCTGCGAGGAGGCGACGGACGGCGGCGGCGGGAGCGGCGGCGGCGAGGGCGGCGGCACCGACGGCGGCGCCACCGACGGCGGCGGCTCCTCGAAGGGCGGCGGCACCTCGGCGGACTCCGCCGGCTGCAGCGCCGGCCCCGGCGGCGCCTCCTTCGCGGGCCTCTTGCTGGCGGCGGCGCTGCTCCTCTC
>CAZDGH010000337.1:0-6766 GCA_964504805.1 uncultured Myxococcales bacterium
CGCGGCCCGGTCGTGCGCCGCGAGGCACGCGAGCAGCGCGAACGCGGCGCGCCGCTGGTGCTCGCCGCGCCGCCTGCTCCAGGGGTCGATCCGGCCCCAGGCATGCGGCGAGCGGTCGAAGAGCACGAAGCAGACGGTGTCGACGACGGCCCAGCTGTCGAAATCGCGGCACCAGCGGTCCATCTGCGCCGCGGTGACCTCCGCCGGGTCGTCCACGTGGGCGGCGACGATCCGCGCCTCGTAGACGCCGGTCTCCCAGAGCGCCTTCGCCAGCGCGTGGCTCCGCCCGGCGCGCCGCGCGACCTCCTGCATCGCGCGCATCGGCACGCCGAGCGCGTGCTCCGACGGGAGGCCGTAGCGCGCCATGCCGTCCCGTGTCGCCCTGGTGGCGAGGCGCTCGAGCTGCGCGAGCACCTCCTCCGCCGACGGGCTCGCCGGCGCCGTCCTCGCGGACGTCGCGGCACGGCGCGGGGCGCTCACCGCCGGGCTTCCTCGCCGCCCGCGAGCGACGCGAGCACCGTGGCGAGGGTGTCGAAGCCGCCGGCCATGCCGTCCGCCATCGGCGAGCGGAGCACGCCGTCGCGGACCTCCTTCGAGGCGTACTTCAGCCGGGTGGTGACGGTGGTGCGCCCGCCCTGCTCGGCGAAGAGCGTGGTGCCGGTCATGTCGCCCTCGTACCAGGCCTGGTCGAACTTCTCCGAGGCGACGATCTTC
Source organism: uncultured Myxococcales bacterium (assembly GCA_964504805.1). Classification (GTDB taxonomy): domain Bacteria; phylum Myxococcota; class Myxococcia; order Myxococcales; family Vulgatibacteraceae; genus CAZDGH01. Next base: position 715 of record CAZDGH010000337.1, read on the forward strand.
TCGGGCTTCGCCACCTCGAGGTAGACGCCGCCCATGCCCATCGACGCGCCGTCGGGACCGCGCCACACGTACCGGTACCTGCCGCCCGGCCGCAGGTCGATCTCGCAGACGTCGAGCCACCAGCGGTCGAAGACGCCGAGCCAGCGCTTCACCAGCTCCGGCTTGGTGTACGCGTCCCAGACGAGCCGCGCCGGCGCGTCGAAGGAGCGGTGCATCACGATCTCGGTGTCGCTCGGCGTCTCGATCTTCAGGTCGGACCTGCCCATGTCGCTACCTCTTCTTCCTGGGGTTGGACGGCTTGCCGGCTTCCACGGCCTTCAGCTCCTCGAGCACCGCGTCGAGCGCCTCGTAGTTGCGCTCCCAGTGGCGCCGGTACCGCTCGAGCCACCGGTTCGCCTCCCGCAGCGGCTTCGCCTCGAGCCTCCGCGGCCGCCGCTGGGCGTCGACGCCGGCCGAGACGAGCCCCGCCCGCTCGAGCACCTTGAGGTGCTTCGAGATCGCCGGCTGGCTCAGCTCGAACGGCGCGGCGAGCTCCGTCACCGTCGCCTCGCCCTGGGCGAGCCGCGCGAGGATCGCCCGGCGCGTGGGATCGGCGAGGGCGGCGAAGGTGGCGTCGAGGCTGGCGGCGGTCACGGATAACCTCACAGTTGAATAACTGTACGGCTATATAACCACCCGGCGCCGGCCCGTCAAGCGCCTCCGAGGGTCGCCTGGTCCGCTCCCGTCGGCTACGCTCGGCGCGATGCCTCCGCACGAGAAGCACCACCGCCGGCCGCCCGCGGCGGCCGAGTCGCTGATCCGCGCCGAGCGGCTCGACCGCCTCCTCGCCCCGTACGTCCCGGACGCCGCCGACCGCGCCTTCGTCCTCCGCTGCATCCTCGACGAGGGGCCCGCGCACCACCGCGGCACGAGCTACGTCCTCCTCGCGCTCCTCGGCCGCGCCCTCGAGGCCGCCGGCGGCGCCGGCCCGCCCTCGCCGCCGGGCCCGACCACCCCGGTGCGCATGCGCCTGCCGCCGCACCTGCGCCGCGAGCGCGACGAGGAGGCGGAGTTCCCGCTGCGGCTGCCGCTGCGGCCCCTCGCCCACCTGGCCGCGCCCGGCTCGGCCGAGGAGGCCGCGGCGGTGGACTGCCTCTCCGACGGCCCGCCGCACCACGCCCTCGCGAACGCGGCGATGCTGTGCCTGCTCGACGCGCTCCTCGACCGCCTCGGCGCGGAGCCGTGACGGCGCTCCCGCCCGCCCTCGAGGCGTCGTTCGCCCAGGCCGCCGCCGAGCTCGGCATGTGCGGCGCCTCCCGGCTCTTCGTGCGGGAGCTGTCGGCCGCCGGCGGCGACGAGCTCGTCCGCGCGGCGCGGGAGCGCCTCGGCCGCGTCTACCCCGTGCTCGACCAGGTGTCGGCGCAGCGCCTCGCCGGCGTCGAGCCCGCGCCCCCCGACCCGGCCCGGCTGCTCCCCGTGCTCGAGGGCGTGACCCGGCTCCTCGTCGTCGGCCTCGAGGCCGAGCACCTCGACGCGCTGGTCCCGCGCCTCGCCGGCGTCGAGCTCGGCCTGCTCACCGCCGGCGAGCTCCCCGCGGACTGGTCCCGGATCCTCGCCAACCTCGGCGGTCGGGTGGCGCCGGTCTCGCTCACGGAGCTCGGGGGCTGGGCCGGCCGGCGCAGCGCGCTGCTCACGTTCGTCTACGGCGCCGACGAGCACGTGGCGCACGTGCCGCTGTCGTGGCTGCGGGTGGCGGGGCCGGACGTGCGCACGCAGTACCGCACCCTGCTCGGCTGGGACGTCCTCGGCAGCCCGATGTACGTCTACCCGCGCTGGCTCGCCGAGGCCGCGCGCTCGGACTTCTCGGCGATCGTCCCGTGAGCGCGGCCCCGCTCCTCCTGCCGGCGCTGCTGGTCGTGACGCTGGTGGTGCAGGCGCTCCTCCCCTCGCGGCGGCTGCTCGTCGTCACCTCGGGCGCGGCCCTCGCGTGCCTCGCCGCGACGCTGCTCGGCGTCTCGACGACCCCCGAGCTGCTCGGCGACGTGCCCTGGGACGTGCTCGTCATCCTGGTGGCGCTCGGCCTGCTGTCGAGCCTGCTCGGCGCGTCCCGCGTCTTCGACCGGCTCGCCGTCGCCGCCACCGAGGCGAGCCGCGCCGATCCGCGCCGCGTCCTCCTCGTCTTCGCGTCGGGGATGTACGTGGTGAGCGGCCTCGTCAACAACCTCACCGCGCTGCTCCTGGTGCTGCCGGTGCTGCTGGTGCTGCTCCGGCTCTCCGGCCTTTCGCAGCGCTACTTCTCGTGGACGCTCGGCGTGCTCCTCGTGGCGTGCAACCTCGGCGGCGCCGCCACGCCGATCGGCGACTTCCCGGCGATCCTGCTGCTCGGCGGCGGCCGGATGGCCTTCGCCGACTACCTCGTCCGCGCCGGCCCCGCGACCCTCCTCGCGCTGCTCGTCCTGCTGGCGGCGGTGCGCGTGGGGGTGCGGCCCGCCGCCAGCGTGCCCCGGGATCCGGTGTCGACGCGGCTCGCCCGGGCGATCATGGCGGCGCTCCACCGCAACGTGACCGTGGACCGCCGCGTGCTGGTGCCGGCGGGCCTGTCGCTCGCCGCGATGATCGTCGCCTGGCTCGCGCTCCCCGCCTCGCTCGGGATCGGGCCGGAGCTGGTCTGCTGGCTCGGCGCCGGCGTCGCGCTCGTCGCCTGCGCCGCGCGCGGCGAGGCGCTGCTCCGCCGCGCCGTGGACGTCGAGGCGGTGCTCTTCCTGCTCTCGCTCTTCGTGATGGTCGCCGCGGTGGGCCGCACCGGGTTCTTCGCCGTGGCGGCCGACCGCCTCGCGGCGCTGCCGCTCGCGCCGTCGGCGCAGCTCGCGGTCTTCCTCGTCCTCGCCGGGGTCCTCACCGGCCTCTTCTCCGCGGGGCCGAGCATGGCGGCGCTCCTCGCCGTCGCCGACTCCCTCGCGACCCGGCTGCCGCCCTCGGCCGTCTACGTCGGCCTCGCGCTCTCGGTCTGCGCCGGCAGCTCGCTCTTCCTCACCGCCGCCACCTCCGGCCCGCTCGCGCAGGGGCTCGCCGAGCGGGCGGGCCTCGCCGACCTCGACGGCCGGCCGCTCCGCTTCGGCTTCCGCGAGTTCCTGCCGACCGGCCTGCTCTCGTTCGCGGTGATCCAGGCGGTGGCGCTCGCCTTCGCCGCGTTCGAGCTGTGGCGGGCGGGCTGATCAGGGCATCGCGAACGGCGGCGGCTGCCGGCCGTCCACGTCGGTGAAGCCGTACGCCCGCGCCAGCTCGCCGGCGTAGAGGACCTCGCCGCTCTGCCGCAGCACGTCCGGATCCGACGCGAGCGCCACCACCGCCCGGCCGACGTACCGCGTCGACTCCGTCCGCGCGAGGGACGGGTCCTCCTGCCAGCGGGCCTCGTCCCGGCTCCCCAGCACCAGCTCGGTGCGCATGAACCCCGGCGACAGCGCCACCGAGGCGACGCCGTACGGCCGCAGCTCCTCCGCGACGCCGAGCGCCACCCGCGCGATCCCCGCCTTGGCGAGGTCGTAGAAGAGGTTCCCGGCGATGTAGCGCCCGCGATCCCAGAACGTGGTCGCGACCACGAGCCCGCGCCTCTGCCGGACGAACAGCGGCGCCGCGCACCGGGCCGCGACGAGGTGGCTGCGCACGCCGCGGTCCATCATCGCGTCCCACTGGTCGAGCGGCTGCTCCCAGAACGGCGTCCCGAACGCCTTCGGCGACAGCGCCTCGTGGCCGCCCCAGGCGTTGTTCACCAGCAGGTCGAGCCGGCCCTGCTCCCGCTCGACCCGCGCGAACAGCGCCCGGACCTCGTCCTCCCGGGTGTGATCGCACCGCGCCGCGATCCCGCGCCCGCCGGCCTCGGTCGCCGCCTCGGCGGTGTCCTCGATCGTCCCGGGTAACGCGGAGAGCCCCGCCTCCGCCAGCAGCCGGCCGTACGTCTCCGGCTTCCCCTCGCGCGTCGAGCGCCCGGTCACGTAGACGGTCGCGCCCGCGGCCCCGAGCTCCACCGCGATCCCGCGACCGGCGCCGCGGCTCGCGCCGGTGACCACCGCGACCTTGCCTTCGAGCGGCTTCACGCGTCCCCTCCGCAGGTCACGCCTCGAGCAGGCGCTTCAGCTTCGCGAGGTCCTTCGCGTTCGCGCGGCGCATCGCCGCGGCCAGGAGCGGCGCCGCGAGCTTCGAGAACCCCGCAGGCTCGCCCCGGTTGCGGAGCGTCATCCGCGTCCGCCCCTCGCCCGCCGGCTCGAACCCGTACGTCGTCTCCATCGGGAACGGCCCCTCCGCCGTCCGCATCACCAGCCGCTCGCCTTCGACGAGCTCCGCGATCTCGTAGGTGTACGCGAGGCGCCGGCCGAGGAAGCGCGCCACGAACGCGAGCCTGGAGCCGACGACGAGCGGCGGCGGCGTCCTCCACTCGACCGCCTCGATGTTCACGTACCAGGCCGGCGCGTTCGAAGGATCCATCGCGTACGCGGCGACCCGCGCGCAGGGGCGGTGGATGACGAGCTCGGTGAGGACGTCGACGGGCATCGGCCGAGCATCCTCGCACGAGCCGCATCGCCTCGGCGCGGACGGCGCCGACGTCCTCTCGTAGGATGGCGCCGCCGCCGCCCGCCGCCCGGAGGTCCCATGAAGAGACGCCCCACCGCCGAGGACGTCGACGCCTTCCTCGCCAAGGTCCCCGCGCCGAAGCGCGCCGCGCTCGAGAAGCTGCGGGCGACGATCCGCGCCGCCGCGCCGAAGGCGGAGGAGACGCTCAGCTACGGCATCCCGGCGTTCTGGCACCACGGCCCGCTCGTCTCCTACGGCGCCGCGGCCAAGCACTGCGCGTTCTACGTGATGAGCGGGACCGCGCTCGCGCCCTTCGAGGCGGAGCTCGCGAAGCTCGACACCTCGAAGGGGACGATCCGGTTCGCCCCGGAGGCGCCGCCGCCCGCGGCGCTGGTGAAGAAGCTGGTGAAGGCGCGCCTCGCCGAGAACGAGGCGGCGGAGCTCGCCAGGGCGAGCCGGAAGAAGACCGCCCGCGCGAAGCCCGCGCCGAAGCGCCGTCGCTAGGCGACGAGCGGCCGGTTCAGCTCCGTCGCCCACTTCGACGGATCCGGCCCGACCTCCGGCCCGGCCACGTAGACCTCCCACAGCGACGGGTCCTCCTGCTTCCCCTGTGCGGCGATCCACCGGCCGAGCTCGCCCCACGCCCCGCCGAGGCCCTCGAACGGCCCGCGGTACACCGTGCGCGCCACGGTCGCCGCGGGCAGCGAGCCCGGCGTCACGCGGCCGGTCGGCGCCACCGCGCGCTTCACCGGCACGCCGATCTCGAAGTCCCACCGGGTCGGCTCGATCCGGAAGTGCCGCGTGAACCACGGGCCTGCGGGCTCGACGCCCTGGGCCTCGAGCGCGGCGAACAGCTCGGCGCGGCCGGGGCCCATCTCGTGCTGGATGCGGTCCTTCGGGATGGTCAGCCGCACCACGGCGGTCTGCACCGCTTCGGTCTCCACGATCTTCGGCGTGTCGATCACGTCCGCGCCTCCCCGGCAGCATCACCCTATGGTCATACAACCCACTGGTTATGTACGGCGCCCGCGCGACGCCGTCAAGCCCGGGCCACGGCCGCTACGGGGTGCCGGCGGCGGCGAGGCGCTCCGACACCCACGCGATCGCGGCCTCGAGCTCCTCGGAGCGGAACGCCTGCACGTCGAGGGTGCGCCCCTCGAGCGCGGTGGTGACGCCGAAGGCGCGGGCGGCGATCCGGACCATCACCTCCGGCGCGACGATCGCCATCGCCCGCACCGGGAGCCGCCGGGTCACGCCGTGCCAGAACGACGGCACGGCCGCGTCGATCCGGCCGGCGCCGGGGGGCACGACGAACACGATGCCGATCGGTGTCGGTGCGACCTGCTCGAGCGCGGCGACGACGTCGCCGTTCCGGTCCGGCGCGAGCTCCGCCGGCGCCTCGTAGCGCAGGATGAAGAGGCCACGGCCTCTCAGATCGAGCTGCATCCGGGTCCCCCGACGGCGGAGCGGCTGTCCAGTAGCGAACGGCCGCTCCCGAGCGTAC
>CAZDGH010000338.1:0-6721 GCA_964504805.1 uncultured Myxococcales bacterium
GACGTGGTGCTGGCGGCGGTGGACCGGCGGCCGGAGCTCCGCGCCGCGAAGGCGCGGGTGAGCGCCGCGGAGGAGGACGAGGCCGCCGCGCGCGCGCAGTTCCTCCCGAGCCTCGGCGCGGCCGGCGGCGCCTCGTACCGCGGGCCGGCGCCGGCGGAGCTCGGGCCGGGCTGGACCGCGACGGTGCAGCTCACCGTGCCGCTCCTCTCGGGCGGCGCGGATCTCGGCCGCGTCCGCGAGGCGGAGGCGCGGCTCGACGCCGCGCGGGCGGACCTCGAGGAGGCGCGGCGCGCGGTGGAGCTCGAGCACCGCGAGGCGCTGCTCGGTGCCCGCGAGGCCCGGGCGCGGGTCGAGGCGACGGCGCGGCTGGAGAAGGCCGCCGAGGAAGGCCTGGCCCTCGCCGAGGGACGGTACGAGACCGGCCTCGGCGACGTGCTCGAGGTGGCGGACGCGCAGGCGGCGCTCGCGTCGGCGCGGGCGGCGCGGGTGCGCGCGGCGCTCGACCGGGCGGTCTCGCTCGCCCGGCTCGAGCGGCTGCTCGCGCAGGAGATCGAACGATGAAGCGTGCCGTCGCCGTCGCCGCCGCCGCCCTGGCCCTCGCCTCGTGCGGGAAGGACGGCGCCGCCGGCAAGAAGGCCGGCGCGAAGGGCCCGCTGCTCGTCCGGGTGGCCGAGGCGCGGGTCGAGCGCGTCGAGCGGATCGTGGAGCTGACGGGCACCCTCGGCGGCGCGGAGGAGGTCACCGTCGTCGCGGAGATCGACGGCCGGGTCGAGCGCGTCGCCGCCGACCTCGGCGATCCGGTCGACCAGGGCGCCCTGCTCGTGCAGCTCGCCGACGCGGAGCCGAGGCTGCGCCACGCCCAGGCCGAGGCCGAGTACCTGCAGGCCCTGGCGCGGCTCGGCGTCGACGACGACGGGCTCGGCAGGTTCCAGCCGGAGTCGATGGCGGTGGTGCGCCGGGCCGAGGCCGATCTCGCCGAGGCGAAGCGCAACTTCGGGCGCGGCGAGGAGCTGCGCCGCCGCGAGCTCGCCGCCGAGGGCGAGCTCGACGCGCTGCGGACGAGGCTCCGGATCGCCGAGGCGGCGCACAAGTTCGGCAAGGGTTGGGCCCTGCCGGCGGCGCTCGAGGAGGCGCGGGGCGCCCGCGCCATCGCCATGGCGCGCCGCGCCGCCGCGGCGCTGGCCCGCAAGAAGGTGAAGGACACCTCGATCGCCTCTCCGGTCCGCGGCTTCGTCGCCCGGCGCCACGTCGCGCTCGGCGCCTACGTCCGCGCCGGCGAGAAGATCGCCGACGTGGTCGTGGTGGACCCGCTGGTGCTCCGCGGCGAGGCGGCGGAGCGCTACGTCGGCGCGATCCGGCCCGGCATGACCGTGCGCCTCCGCGTCGACGCCCTCGACGGCCGCGCCGTGGAGGGCAAGGTGAGCCGCGTCGGCCCGGCGATCTCCACCTCGACGCGCACCTTCCCGCTCGAGGCCGAGCTCCCGAACGCGGACGGCGCGCTGCGCCCGGGCCTCTTCGCCCGCGCCGAGATCGAGGTGGGCGCCGACGAGCAGGTCGTCGCCGTGCCGGAGACCGCGGTGAGCTCGGTGGCCGGCGTCACCAAGGTCTTCGTCGAGGAGGACGGCAAGGCCCGCGAGCGGCCGGTCCAGGTGCTGCGCAAGCGCGGCTCCGACGCGCTCCTCGCCGGGCCGCTCGAGGCCGGCGACCGGGTGATCCTCACCGCCATCGCCCGGCTCTTCGACGGCGCCGACGTGCAGGTCGACGGGAGCGCCGTCGAGCCGGCGCCGGAGGCGAAGCCCGCCTCGGCCGAGCCCGGGACGAAGGCCGCCGCCGGGAGGGGCACGTGACCCTCGCGGAGCTCTGCGTCCGCCGGCCGGTCTTCGCGACGATGCTCGGCGCGAGCCTCGTCGTCGTCGGCGGCATCTCCTACCGGCAGCTCGGCGTCGACCTCCTCCCGGACGTCGAGATGCCGGCGGTGACGGTGTTCACGCCGCTCCCCGGCGCCGGGCCCGAGGAGGTCGAGAGCGCGGTCACCCAGCCGCTCGAGGAGGTGCTGAACACCGTCGCGGGCATCGAGGAGCTGCGGTCGGTGAACCGCGAGGGGTTCTCCTTCATCCGCATCACCTTCGACCTCGAGCGCGATCCCGACGCGGCGGTGCAGGACGTCCGCGACAAGGTCTCGCAGGTGCTGCGGCGGCTGCCGGAGGGCACCGACCCGCCGACGATCCAGACCTTCGACGCCGAGTCGGAGCCGATCCGCGCCATCGCCATCTCCGGGCCGCAGTCGCTGCGCGAGCTCACCGAGTTCGCCGAGACGCGGGTGAAGGACGTGCTCGCGACCGCGCCCGGCGTCGGCCAGGTCACCGTCGAGGGCGGCCGCCGCCGCGCGGTCAACGTGGTCCTCGACGCCCAGCGGCTCGCCGGCTACGGGCTCTCGGCGCAGGACGTGAAGCTCGCCATCCAGGCGGGCAACGTGGAGATCCCCGGCGGGCGCGTCACCCGCGGCGCCCGCGAGGACGTCCTCCGCACCCTCGCCCGGGTGGAGAAGGTCTCGGACTTCGAGCGGCTCGTGGTCGCCACCGACGCCAGGGGCACGCAGATCCTGCTCCGCGACGTCGCCCGGGTGGAGGACGGCGTCGAGGAGCCCCGCGGCGCCGCCCGGCTCAACGGCCGCGAGGCGGTGACGCTCGTCGTCCAGAAGCGGAGCGGCGCCAACCTGATCGAGACCGCCCGCGCCCTCGACGAGCGCATCGCCGGGCTCCGGGCCGTCCTCCCCGCCGGCACCGAGATCCTCGTGCTGCGCGACGCCGCGGTGTTCGTCGAGGAGTCCACCGCCGAGGCGCGCCTGCACCTCGTGCTCGGCGGCATCCTGGCGGCGCTCGCGGTGCTCCTGTTCATGGGCTCGCTGCGGGCGACGATCATCGCCGCCGTCGCCATCCCTTCGTCGCTCGTCGCCACCTTCACGGCGATGCAGGCGCTCGGCTTCACCCTCAACAACATCACCCTCCTCGCCCTCACCCTCTCGGTCGGCATCGTCATCGACGACGCCATCGTGGTGGTGGAGAACGTCCACCGGCAGATGGAGGAGCGCGGCGTCTCCGCGTTCCAGGCGGCGATCGACGGCACCAAGGAGATCGCCCTCGCCGTCACCGCCACCACCCTGTCGCTGGTGGTGATCTTCCTGCCGGTGGCGTTCCTCTCCGGCCAGATCGGGCGGCTGTTCCACAGCTACGGCGTCACCGTCAGCGTCGCCGTGCTGGTCTCGCTCTTCGTCGCCTTCACCGTCACCCCGATGCTCGCCTCCCGGTTCCTGGAGAGCCCGGAGGAGGTGAAGGCCCGCGAGCGCCACGGCGGCCTCGGGTCGATCCCGAACCGGCTGATGGCGGCGCTCGACGCGCGCTACGTGGCGATGGTGGCCTGGGCGCTCCGGCACCGGGCGGTGGTGGTGATCGGCTCCCTGGCGGTGTCGGCCACGGCGGTGCCGCTGTTCTTCCTGGTCGGCAAGGACTTCGTCCCCGAGGACGACCAGAGCGAGCTCGAGATCACCGCCGAGCTGCCGCCGGGCACGTCGTTCGCGGCCGCGGACGCGACGGTGCGGGAGATCGAGGCGGCGGTCTCGCGGCTGCCCGCGGTGCGCGACGTGCTGGCGTCGGTCGGCGACACCCGGGGCGGCTCCGGCGTCGCCACCCGGGCGAACGTCTACGTCGGCCTCGTGCCGCTCGACGAGCGGGACGTCTCGCAGACCGAGGTGATGGACCAGGCGCGGAAGATCATGGCCCGCTACCCGGACCTCCGCGCGCAGGTGCGCTCGCTCAACACCAGCGGCCTCGGCGGCGGCGGCTACGGCGGCAAGATCAAGCTGGCGATCCGCGGTCCCGACCTCGACCGCCTCGAGGGGCTCGTCGCCAGGCTGCTCCCGCTGCTGCGCCAGACCCCGAAGGTCGTAGACGCCGGCAGCCCGTCGGCCGATCGCCTCCCCGAGCTGCAGGTGCGGCTCGACCGCGACAAGGCCGCCGACCTCGGCCTCGACCCGCGGGCGATCGCCGAGAACGTCCGGATCCTCGTCGGCGGCGAGATCGTCTCCTCGTTCCGCGAGGGCGACGAGCGCTACGACGTGTGGCTGCGCACCCGGCCCGAGGATCGCGAGGGCGTCGCCTCGGTGGGACGGCTGCCGCTCCGCGCGCCCGACGGGACGCTGGTGCCGCTCGAGAACGTCGCCGCGCTCTCGGAGGCGAAGGGCCCGACGGTGATCCTGCGCCTCAACGGCATGCGGCAGGTCTTCGTCTCGGCGAACCCTGCCCCCGGCGTCCCGCTCGGCGAGGCCGTGGCCGCGGTGGAGCAGGCGGTCGAGGCGCTGAACCTGCCGCCGGGCTACGACGTGGTCTACACCGGCGCGGTGAAGACGATGGAGGAGACGGCGCGCGACTTCGCCCTCGCGCTGCTGCTCTCTCTCCTGTTCATGTACATGGTGCTGGCGGCGCAGTTCGAGAGCTTCCTGCACCCGGTGACGATCCTGCTGGCGCTGCCGCTGACGCTGCCGTTCGCGCTGCTGTCGCTGATCGCCACCGGCGAGACGCTCAACGTCTACTCGCTCTTCGGCGTCTTCCTGCTCTTCGGCATCGTCAAGAAGAACGGCATCCTCCAGGTCGACTACACCAACACCCTGCTCGGCCGCGGGATGGCGCGCGACGCGGCGATCCTCGAGGCGAACCGGGCGCGGCTCCGGCCGATCCTGATGACGACGCTCACGCTCATCGCCGGCATGGCGCCGATGGCGCTCGGCGAGGGGCCGGGCGCGGCCTCGCGCGCCTCGCTCGCCCGCGTCGTGGTCGGCGGCCAGGCGCTCTCGCTCCTCATCACCCTGCTCATCGTCCCGGTCGCCTACTCGCTCTTCGACGACGCGCAGCAGTGGCTGCGCCGCCGCGGCGCCCAGCCGCCGCAGGGCGGCCCGGCGTCCGAGCCCGAGCCCGCGCTCCCGGAGGCCCTCGCCCCGGCCGCCCGGGCGGCGGACCAGCGGGCCGGCTCCTAGGACGCCGGCTCGAGCCGGAACCAGTCGTGCCGGCCGCTGTAGTCGGCGCGGCCGAGGAGGAGCGTGCCGTCGCGCTCGAGGACCGCGGTGACGAAGAAGAGCTTCCCGCCCTCCACGGGGTAGACCGCCTCCCGCACCACCGAGCCGCCGTCGAGCCGGAACGCGGCGACGCCGCCCTCGACGCCGGTGACGAAGCAGCGGCCCGCGCCGACGAAGACGTTGTTGCCGCCGGTGGGAAGGGTCGCGAGCGGAGCCGACAGCGACCGGCCCGGCTCGTGGCGGTGGATGTCGAGGACTCCCTTCGTGAAGGTCGCGACGTGGCCCTCGTCGAGGTAGCCGCTCGTCCAACCGACGGCGTCGTGGAGCGTCGCCAGCGCCAGGCTCGCGAGATCGAGCTCGAGGAGCGGGCCGGGCACGCCGGTCGAGAGCAGCGCCCGCTCCGCGGTGGGGTGGATCGAAACGCCGAAGACGTCGCCCGACGCCCAGGCGACCGATCGCCTCGTGCCGTCCGGGTCGAGGACCTCCACGGCCGCGGGCGCTCCGCCGGCGGCACGCCGGTAGATCACCCGGCGTCCTGCGGCGCTCCGGGCCGAGGCGCCGACGCCCTTCGGACCGAACGCGGCGACGGCCGGCTGGAGCGGGTTCTCGGGCAGGCCGGCGAGGAGCGCCACCAGCCGCTCGGGCTTCGGGGGCGGCGGCGGCGCGGCGATCGGCTCGCCTGCGGCGGCGAACAGCGCCGACAGGAACGGCTCCGGTCGCTCGCCGCCCTCGGCGAGGAGCGCGCGCCAGAACGCGGCCGAGGGCCCCCGATCGCGCGCGGGCTTCCCGTCGTCGAACGTCTCGCCCTGCGCGTCGACCTCGAACCAGCGGAGGTCGCCGCTGCCCCAGTGCACGCCGAACACCTGCTCGCCGCCGAGCGTCGAGCCGGCCACGAGGGACCGGACCGGATCCAGCCAGGGCACCTCGGCGGCGTCGATCTCCAGCGTCTCGAGGAGCTCGCCCGCCGTTCCGAGCTCGTCGCTCAGGTAGCGATCGCCGAACGCCTCGTCCATGAGCTCGTGGTGCGCGCGGGTGTGGAGCAGCGCCGCGGCGGCGGGCGGCGTGTCGTTGACGATCCGCGCGAGGAGCGCCTGGAGCGGCGCCGCGCGCAGGGGCTGCTTCCGCAGGTACCCGAGCAGCGCCCGGGTGAACGGGTCCACGGCCGGTCCGTCGTAGGGGTAGTCCATCGCTCGATGCTACTGCGGGCGACCGAGCTCGTGCAGACCGGCCGGACGCGGGGTCACGGCCAGGCGGTTCGCCGCCGAGCGCGCGGCGTCGTTGCCAGGTTCCGCTCGTGGGTCGCGCCCTCTGCGCCGGAAGCCTCGCCCTGCTCGCGGCCGCGCCGCCCCTTGCTCTCGCGGTGCGCGGCGAGCCGGGGATCGCGGCGGCGTGCGGGGTGGCGCTCGGCCTCGGGATCGCGCTGTGGCGCGCGGCGCGGCGGGCGGAGGTCGCCCACGGGCTCGCGGCGCTGCTGCTCGTCCCGCTCGGCCTCGCCTTCGGCGCTGGCGAGGGCCTCGCGCTCTACGCGCGGGTGCACGCCTTCGATCTCGCCGTCCACCTCGCCGCCGGCGCGGGCCTCGGCGGGGCGGTCGCGTTCGCGGCGGGGGTGCGACGGCCGGGGCGTCGCGCGGCCGCGGCCGTCGCCGCCGCCGT
>CAZDGH010000339.1:0-6070 GCA_964504805.1 uncultured Myxococcales bacterium
CGCCGCGGCCGCGCCGCCCATCGCGGTCGCCGAGGCGCCGGCGCCCGTCGCCGCGCCGGAGCCGCCGCCCGCGCCCGCCGGCCCCGCGACGCTCCTCGCCCCGGAGGTTCGCGAGACCGCGACCGGCCTCGAGCTCGTCGTCCGCGCCGATCGCGCGATGGCGGTGAAGCACTTCCCGCTGCGGGCGCCGAGCCGCCTCGTCCTCGACGTCCCGGCGGTGCCCGCCGGCGCCCTCGTCCTGCCGGCCGTGCCCGGCGGCGGCGCCTCGCTCCGGGCCGGGCGCCACGGCGACACCACCCGCGTCGTGGTCGAGTTCGCGGGACCGCTCCCGGTCCACGAGATCCGTCCACTGCCGGACGGCGTCGCGGTCTCCTGGTCGCGCTGACGGCCCGGCGGTGTTCAGCAGCGGAAGCTCGCGGCCGGCCGGGGGTCGGGCGGGAGCGCCCGGGCGCGCGCCGCGGCGCCTCCCATGCCTAGGATGCCGTCGTGCCCGGAACCCGGAAGATCCTCCTGGTGGAGGACGAGGCCGATCTCGGCGAGATGATCTCGGAGCTCCTCCGCGAGCTCGGCTTCGAGGTGCGCCTCGCCCTGACCTTCTCCGCCTGCCTCGCCGCCGCGTCGACCTTCCGGCCCTCGGTGGTCGTGACCGACCTCACCCTGCCCGACGTCGAGGTCGACGCGGTGGTGCCGCGGCTCCGGGAGGCGTTCCCGGGGATCCCCATCCTGCTCACGAGCGCCAAGGCGCCCGCCGAGCTCCGGCGCATCGCCGCCGCGACCGGCGCCGACGGCGCCGTCTCGAAGCCCTTCGACATCGAGCTGTTCCAGTCGGTCGTCGCCGAGCTCGACGCGCGCTGAGCGCCGCTTCGCGGCGGCGGCTCGGCCGCCGCTTCGCGGCGGAGGCTCCAGCAGCCAGGCTCCAGGCTCCAGCCAGCAGGTGGCTCGGCGCTCCGCGCCTCGCGCCAGCTCGTCATCGCGGGTTGCTGGAGCCTGGAGCCTGGAGCCCGGAGCCTTGCCTCTAGTGGTTTTCCCCCTAACCACCCCGCACGAACGTCCGCGATCCTCGCCGGCTCGTGCACCGGATCGCCCTCTCGCTCGCGCTCCTCGCGCCCGCCTCGGCCGCCGCCGACGACGACGCGGCGCCTCCTTCCGAGGGGCACGAGGCGGTCGTCCGCGGAGATGGGGACGACGGCCCGTCGCTCGCGGACGGCCGCGCCAAGAGCGAGGTGAAGAAGAGCGACCTGGACCGCCGGCTCCCGCGCTCCGCGCCCGACGCGCTCCGGTACGAGCCCGGCGTGTTCGTGCAGCAGACCGGCCACGGCCAGGGCTCGGCGTTCGTCCGCGGCCTCACCGGCCAGCAGACGGTGCTGCTCTTCGACGGGATCCGGCTCAACAACTCGACCTACCGCCAGGGCCCGAACCAGTACTTCTTCACCCTCGACGCCCGGACCATCGACTCGATCGAGGTGCTGCGCGGCGGCGGCTCCACCGAGTGGGGCTCCGACGCCCTCGGCGGCGTGATCCTCGCCCGGCCGATCGCCGCGCCGCTCGGCCACGAGGGCTTCCACGTGCGGCCGTCGCTCGCGGCCAAGTACGCCACGGCGGACGAGGAGCGCGGCGGGCGGCTCCAGCTCGAGCTCGGCGCGGGCCCGACCCTCGGGTTCGTCGGCGGCGTCGGCGCGCGGCGCGTGGGCTTCCTCGAGAGCGCCGGGCCGATCGAGGGGATCGACGGCGGCGAGCCGCTCGTCCCGCGCTTCGAGGACGACGGCCGGACGCAGCTCGGGACCGGCTTCGACGAGCTCGCCTTCGACGGCCGCACCACCTGGGTGCTCGCCGACGGCCACGCGCTGACCGCGGCGGCGTACGGGTACCGGCAGTACGACGCGCCACGCACCGACCAGTGCCCGGCGGCGTTCGCGCCCTTCGACGAGTGCCTCACCTACGAGGAGCAGTTCCGGACCCTCGCCTACCTCGCCTACGACGGCGCGCTCCGCGGCGTGCCCGCGCTCCGCGCCACCGCCTCGTACCAGCTCCAGCACGAGCGGCGGAACCTCGACCGGCCGCGCTCGTTCACGGTGAACCTCGGCCGCGACGACGTGGAGACGCTCGGCGTCACCGCCCGCGCCACCTCGTCGTGGGCGGACGTGTCCCCGTGGCTACGGCTGCGGCTCCACGGCGGCGCCGACCTCTACCGCGACGAGCTCGCGTCGTCGGCGTGGCTCGCCTTCACCGACGTCGACATCACCGTCGAGCGCTCCCGCGGCCAGTACCTCGACGGATCGACCTACCTCTACGGCGGCGCCTGGACGACCGCCGAGGCCGAGCTCGCCCGCGACGTCACCGTGCGCGCCGGCGCCCGCGTCTCGCAGCTCGACGCCGACGCGCCCGGCGATCCGGACTCGGGCAGCGAGCCGGTGGACCTCTCGTGGACGCCGGTGGTCGGCCACGCCGGCGTCGAGTGGCGCGCGCTCGAGCCGGTGACGCTCCTCGCGGCGGTGGATCGCTCGTTCCGGGCGCCGAACCTCGACGACCTCACCTCGCGGCAGCAGACCGGCCCCGGCTTCCAGTTCGAGAACGCCGCCCTCGAGCCGGAGACCGCGCTCACCCGCGAGGCCGGCGTCCGCCTCCGGACCTACCGGGTGGAGCTCGAGACCTGGGTCTTCCAGACCGACCTCGACGGCGCCATCGTCCGGCAGCCCCGCGACATCGCCGACTGCCCGCCAGGGACGCCGCAGTGCGGCGGCTCGTGGGCGCGCTTCCAGCTCGTCAACGCGACCGGCACGTCGAGCATCCACGGCGCCGAGGCGTCGGCGCGGCTCCGGCTGCCGCTGCGGCTCACCGCCCGCGGCACGGTGGCGTACGCGTTCGGCGAGGGTCCGAACCCGGCGGAGCGGCCGGGCGATCCGGACGTCGCGTTCGAGGAGCGCGTGCCGCTGTCGCGGATCCCGCCGCTCAACGGCACCGCGGAGCTCGATCACCGGAGCCCCCTCGGCTTCACCGTCGGCGCCGCGCTGCGCTGGGCGAAGGGCCAGGACCGCCTCGCGGTCGCCGACGTCTCCGACGCGCGGATCCCGCCCGGCGGCACGCCGGGGTTCGCGGTGGTCGACGCGCGGGCGTCGTGGCGGTGGCGCGAGGCGCTGGTCCTCGCGGTCGTCGCCGAGAACGTCTTCGACGAGCCGTACCGGTACCACGGCTCGTCCATCAACGGCCCCGGCCGGGGCCTCGTGGTGTCCGTCGAAGCGGCACCCTTCTAGGAGAGAGCGATGAAGAACGGCTGGCTCATGGCAGTGGCGCTCGCGGCGGTGGTCCCGCTCCTCACCGCGTGCCCTGCGGAGGATCCCGAAGACAACACCGGCGACGACGGCGGGCAGGCCGGCGACGGCGGCGGCGGCACCGGCGGCGAGGGCGGAGGTGGCGGGGGCGCCGGCGGCGCCGGCGGCGGGTTCGACTGCGATCCGTGGGCGGAGGACGTGACCGCCTGCGCCCACGCGGCGAACGACTACGAGCCGCGCGACGCCGCCGCGAACGACGACCCGGCGGATCCGTGGCCGGCGTGCATCTCGGACGACGACACGTACCACGAGGTCGATCCGAACGTGTCCAC
The DNA here is from genome assembly GCA_964504805.1 of uncultured Myxococcales bacterium. Lineage (GTDB taxonomy): Bacteria > Myxococcota > Myxococcia > Myxococcales > Vulgatibacteraceae > CAZDGH01. Next base: position 3,602 of record CAZDGH010000339.1, read on the forward strand.
CATCGCCCGCGTGGCGGCGTACGAGCAGATCGCCGACCTGCTCTGGCGGAACGCCGGCGTGCCGACCGCCGCCGACTTCACCGAGGCCCGCGTGCTCTACGCCCAGGACCAGGGCCTCGACTCCCGCGTGTCGCGCCGCTACGACCCGCACTTCCCGAAGCCGGCGGCCGGCGGCTGCGAGGACGCGGGCGTGCCGGAGGCGAACCCGGACTACTGCGTCGGCCCGGCGAAGCTCCTCCCGGAGCTCAACGACGCCTTCGCGAAGGGCCAGACCGGCGAGTCGCCGCGGCTCCAGGCGGCGCGGATCCAGGCGGCGCTCGACTGGTTCCTCTTCGTCTCCGTGCACAAGGAGAACCGGACCTGCCAGGCGGTGCCGAAGGACTGCGACTCCGGCTGGGCGTACTACACCGGCGGCGTGGAGCGCGAGCAGCAGGCCCTCGGCGTCGGCGGGCTCGTGAGCGCGCTCGGCCCCGAGACCCACGACCGGATCTTCGACGCCATCCTCGCGGCGCGCTGCTGGCGCGACCTCGAGGGCGCCGCCGTCGACAACTTCGCGCACCCCGAGCTGCTCGCGGCGTACGAGGCGCAGCTCGACGCCTCGGTGGATCGCGGCGCGGCGATCGTGGCGCGGACGCGGCTGCAGGAGCTCGGCTGCTCGACCGGCGACGACCGCGAGGAGGTCTTCACTTACCTGAAGGGCTTCCTCCCGTACCTCGACCGCTCGGCGCGGCTCGCGGGCGCGGCGCACGCCGACGCCATCGCGGCGGTGGCGGGCGCGGCCGACGCGGCCACCGCGGCGGACCTCGCCCAGGCGGCGATCGACGCCATCGACGCCGTGTACGACTGCCCGTAGGACGTTTGCGTCGGGGGCGGCGGCGGGCTTTCATGCGCGCATGACGAGCCCGCCCGCCGCGGCCCCGCGCGAAGCGCCCGCGGAGCTCCGCGCCGTCGCCCCGGAGGTCGCGGTCGATCCGCGCCTGGTGTGGGCGGCGGAGCGGACGCTCCTCGCGTGGGTCCGCACCTCCATCGCGCTGATGGCGTTCGGCTTCGTGATCGCGCGCTTCGGCACCTACGCGACGCTGGGGCTCGAGGGCGTCTCGCCGATCCCCGCCGGCCTCGCGACCGCGCTCGGTGTCGCGCTCGTCGCCGGCGGCACCGGGATCCTCGTGGCCGCGGCGCTCCGGCACCGCGCGGCGATCGCGGCGCTCGAGCGGGGCCGCAGGGCGTACGGCTCGGCGACAGGCCCGCTCGCGGCCGCGGCGGCGGTCGCCGCCCTCGGCGTCGCCCTCGCCGTCGCGCTCGTCGTCGCCTCGGGGTGAGAGGGGATTGCACCGACGGGCGCGGGCGGGGCAGCATCGGCCCGTGGCGTACTTCCTCCGAGAGCGGCACCGTTGAGCGACCACCCGAAGGCGTCGGAGATCCCGACCGAGGACGAGTACCGCGCCGCCGTCGAGCGGTTGCGGACCCGCGCCCGCGAGCGGCTGATCAAGGCGGGCAAGAGCAAGACCGGCGGGACCCTGCCGCCGGCAGGCGAGCTGCCCGAGGACAAGGACGACATGGACATCGTCCGGCGCTACGGACAGGCGCGGGGCGTCGTCGTGGACGACCGCGAGCGCCCGGCCGCGGACGCGAAGAAGCGCTGACGGAGGCCCCCATGGCGGATCTCTCGCTCCAGGAGCGCCACGCGCCGCAGAGCATCTGCTTCGGCTGCGGCCCCGCCAACGAGCAGGGCCTCCGCATCCGCAGCTTCGTCGAGGGCGACAGCCTCGTCGCCGACTGGACGCCCTCGAAGCACCACGAGGCGTTCCCCGGCGTCCTCAACGGCGGCATCGTCGGCGCCCTGCTCGACTGCCACTCGAACTGGACCGCCGCCCACCACCTGATGCAGAAGGGCGGCCTCGATCACCCGCCGAGCATGGTGACCTCCGAGTTCGCCGTGAAGCTGCTCCGCCCCACGCCGACCTCCGGCCCCGTCCACCTCGAAGCCCACGTCGCCGAGTCCGGCGACGACCGCGCCGTCGTCGACGCCAAGCTCGTCGCCGCCGGCAAGGTCACCGCCACCTGCCGCGGCACCTTCGTCGCGGTCAAGCCTGGCCACCCCGCCTACTTCCGCTGGTAACTCGCTGCGGCCCGCGGAGTGACCGCCGGTCGGGCCGCAGGGGCCGGGCCTCCGTGGGTCCCTCCGCGGCGGGACCCCGCAGTCCGCAGTGGCGACTGCGGGGGCCCCCCCGCCGCGTCCCACTGCGGCCCGGCCCCTGCACCCGACCGGCTATCGGGCCCCGCGTGCCGTCGGCCGAGGCCGACCGGAGATCGGCGCGGTGCGGCCGGCACCTTTCGCGTCACCATGGACACCTGGGGTTTTGGTGGTCGGACACCGCGCGTGAGAGCCGGTCGTGGGGAGGGGGGGGGCGCCGGGGGGGGTTGGTGGGGGGGGGGCCCCCCCCCCCCCCCCGGGGGGGGGGGGGGCCC
>CAZDGH010000339.1:6080-6698 GCA_964504805.1 uncultured Myxococcales bacterium
ACCGCAGCGTCGACGTGGCTCGCTTTTTCTGCGGCCGAGAGACTGCTGCGGTGCCAGCGGCAACCGCCGGATCGCGTGAGTGGAGAGCCGGTCGGGTGCAGGGGCCGGGCCGCAGTGGGATTTGGAGGGGGGGCCCCCGCCGCCGCCACGCGGGCGGCGGGGTACCTCCAAACAGGGACCCACGGAGGCTCGGCCCGTGCCACGACCGGCGGTCCCTCCCCAGTGCCCGACCCTCAGGTTTTCCAGGCGGCGAAGAAGAGAAGGGCCCAGGCGGCGAGGAAGGCGAGGCCGCCGAGGGGGGTGATGGCGCCGAGGGGGCGGAGGCCGGTGAGGGCGAGGGCGTAGAGGGAGCCGGAGAAGAGGAGGATGCCGGCGGTCATGGACCAGCCGGCGGCGGTGGCGAAGGGGGAGGGCTTCGTCGAGAGGACGTGGGCGACGGCGAAGAGTCCGAGGGCGTGGAAGAGGTGGTAGCGGGCGCCGGTGTCGAAGACGGCGAGGAGGTCGGGGGAGAGGCGCGCCTTCCGGGCGTGGGCGCCGAAGGCGCCGGCGGCGACGGCGAGGGTGGCGGTCGCGGCGCCGAGGAGCTGGAAGGTGCGCATGGGCGAACGGTAGCGCCGG
>CAZDGH010000340.1:0-6634 GCA_964504805.1 uncultured Myxococcales bacterium
GCGCTCGTCACCCGCCCGCGCCCGCGCAAGCCGCCGCCGCCCGCCCGCGCCGTAGATCCCCCGCCGCCCTCGTGCGTGGGAATCCGGCGAGGAGGACGTCATGCCCGCCCTGTGTGCCAGCCACGACCCGCAGCCCGCCGAGCGCCACCCCGCCGCCGCCCGCCGCCCGCGCGGGCGCAACGGTGTCGACCGCGACGAGCTGCTCGTCGCCCGGGCGCGGCGTGGGGATCCGGGGGCCATCGACCGGCTGCTCGGGCTGCACCGGCCGCGCGTGGTCGCGGTGGCGCGGCGGGTGCTCGGCGATCGCGACGAGGCGGAGGACGTCGCGCAGGAGGTGCTGGCCGCGGTCGTCCGCGCGCTCGACGGGTTCCGCGGCGGCGCGACGTTCACGACGTGGCTGCACCGGGTGGCGCTGAACCACGCGCTGAACCACCTGCGGGCCGGGGCGCGCCGCGACCGCGGCGAGGGCCGGGCGGCGGCCGCGGCGGCGCTCGAGCGGGAGCTCGACGACCCCGGGGATCCGCGCGAGCGGAGCGAGAGCCGCGAGCGGGTGCGCGCCGCCATCCAGGGCATCGACCCGCTCTTCCAGCGCTGCGTGCTGCTCCGGGACGTCGAGGGGCTCTCCTACGAGGAGATCGCCCGGCGCACCGGCCTCCCCACCGGTACGGTAAAGTCGCGTATCCACAGGGCTCGCACCCGCATCCGCGCCTGCCTCGTCGCCCGGTAGATCGAACGCCCGCGCCGTACGTGTACCCCTGCACCCGCAGGGAACCAGGAGGCCTCGCCGTGCGTCCCGCTCTCTTCGCCGCCTTCGCCGTCGCCGTCGCGCTGCTCGCCGCGCCCGCCGCGCACGCGCAGGGCCTCCTCGTCCCGCGCGAGCCCGGCATCGCCGCGCTCCCGACGAAGCTGCAGGTCGTCGAGGTGACGGTGCAGAACGGCGCCGCGGTCACCAAGGTCGACCAGCGCTTCACCAACCCGACCGGCCGCGCCCTCGAGGCGACCTACGTCTTCCCGGTGCCGAAGGGCGCCGCGGTCGAGGAGTTCTCGCTCTGGATCAACGGCCAGAAGACGAAGGGCGAGATGCTGGAGAAGGAGAAGGCCGCGGCGATCTACACCGACATCGTCCGCCGCATGAAGGACCCGGGCCTGCTCGAGTACCTCGGCAACGACCTCTTCCGCGCCCGCGTCTTCCCGGTGCCGCCGTCCGGCGAGCAGCGGATCGAGATCAAGTACTCGCAGGTGCTGCCCTACGACGGCGGCGTCTACCATCTGAAGTACCCGCTCGGCGCCTCGAAGCACGACGCGCGGCCGCTCACGAAGGAGCGCTTCGTCTTCACCGCCCGCATCCGCAGCGACGTGCCGCTGAAGACGGTCTACTCGCCCACGCACTCGGTGAGCGTCGCGCGCAAGGGCGACCGCGAGGCGATCGTCGGCTTCGAGCCGGGCCGCGCCGGCGAGCCCGCCCGCGACCTCGACCTCTACTACACGGTGTCGCCGAAGGACGTCGGCCTCTCGCTGATGACCTGGCGCGAGAGCGCGACCGAGCCCGGCTACTTCCTCGCCATGGTCGCGCCGAAGCAGGAGTGGCAGGCGAGCGAGACGCTGCACAAGCGCGTCACCTTCGTGGTCGACACCTCCGGCTCGATGACCGGCGACAAGCTCCCCCGCGCGAAGAAGGCGCTCGAGTACTGCATCTCGCGCCTCCAGGAGTCGGACCGCTTCAACGTGATCCGCTTCTCCACCGACGTCGAGCCGCTCTTCGAGTCCACGCTCCCGGCCTCGAAGGCGAACCTCGAGAAGGCCCTCTCGTTCGTCCGCGGCCTGCAGCCCCTCGGCGGAACCAACATCGACGAGGCGCTCCGCCGCGGGCTCTCCGACGGCGCCGGCGCCTGGGAGGGCCCGCACCTCGTCATCTTCATCACCGACGGCGAGCCGACCGTCGGCGAGACCGACGAGGGCGGGATCGTCCGCAGCGCCAAGGCCGCCAACGCCGGCGGCTCGCGGATCTTCACCTTCGGCGTCGGCCACGAGATCAACGCCCGCCTCCTCGACACCCTCGCCGCCGAGGGCCGCGGCATCCCCGAGTACGCCCACGACGGCGCCGACTTCGAGCGGAAGATCTCCGCCTTCTACGACAAGCTCGCCCACCCGGTGCTCGCCGACGTGGCGCTCTCGCTGCCGGGCGTCGACGCCTTCGACATCTACCCGAAGCGCCTCCCCGACCTCTTCCGCGGCGGGCAGTTCGTGGTGCTCGGCCGCTACCGCACGCCGAAGGCCACCGCGATCACCCTCGCCGGCTCGGTCGGCGGCGCGAGCCGCTCCTACGCCGAGGACGCGCGCTTCCCCGAGTCGAGCGCGCAGGGGCCGTTCATCCCGCGGCTCTGGGCGGTGCGGAAGGTCGGCTTCCTGCTCGAGGAGATCCGCCGCAACGGCGAGCGGCCCGAGCTCCGCGACGAGGTCGTGGCGCTCGGCAAGAAGTTCGGCATCGTCACGCCCTACACGAGCTACCTCGTGCTCGAGGACCACGCGCAGCCGCCGCGGCCCGACTCCTTCGAGGACCCGGTGTCCCGCCGCCGCGGTCCGGGGATGCCGTCGGCGCCCCCGCCGCCCGTCGCCGCCGCGCCCGCCGAGTCCGCCGAGGCCGCCGGATCGTGGCTCGGCGACGCCGACGACGAGGCGCCGATGGCGGGCGCATCCGGTTTCGGCACCGGCGGGGGAGGCTACAAGCGCGACGGCGGCGGCCGGGCCGAGCCCAAGGCGGCGTCCCCGGCGAAGCCCGCGCCCGCCCCGCGCCTCGACACCGCGACCGGGAAGGGCGGCGTGGCGATCTCGAAGAAGCTCAAGTCGATGAAGGAGGAGGAGAAGGCCGACGACGACCGGAGCCGCGTCGCCTCGGGCCGCACCTTCGTCCAGTCGGGCGGCCGGTGGCGCGACACGACGGTCTCCGCCTCGGCGAAGGTGCTGGTGGTGCGCTACCTCTCCGACGCCCACCTCGCGCTCGCGAAGCGCGCCGACCTCCGCGAGGCGATCGCCCTCGGCGAGCGGGTCGTCATCGGCCTCCCCGGCGGCAAGGCGATCGAGGTCGCGCCGGACCGCGGCGTGTCGACGGTGGCGGAGCTGGAGGCGTTCATGCGGTGAGCCGGGCGCGGTGAGGCGGGCCCGGTGAGGCAGGCTCCGGGCTCCAGGCTCCGGGCTCCTGCCACCCGCGGCCCGGGGCAAGATGCCCGGATCATGCGGCGGTCAGACGAAGGAGCGGTCGAGCGCGAGCGCCTTCTCGAGCTCGGCCAGGTACTTCGCCCGCGGGATGACGATCTGCCCGAAGCGGGCCAGGTGCTCGGTGGGGAGCTGGCTGTCGAGGAGCACGTAGCCGCGCTCCCGGAGCCGCTCCACCAGCGTGACCAGGCAGACCTTCGAGGCGTCGGGCACGCGGCTGAACATCGACTCGCCCATGAAGGCGCCGCCGAGCGCCACGCCGTAGAGGCCGCCGACGAGCGCGCCGTCCTTCCACGCCTCGACGCTGTGGGCGAGGCCGGCGCGGTTCAGGTCGGTGTAGGCGCGGACGATCTCCTCCGAGATCCAGGTGACGTCGCGCTCCGCGCAGCCGCGCACCACGTCCTCGAAGGCGGCGTCGACCTTCACCTCGAACGGCCGCTTCCGCATCGTCTTCTTCAGCGACGCGGGGACGTGGAACGCGTCGAGCGGGAAGACCGCGCGCGGATCGGGCGAGTACCAGCCGATCTCGCCGTACTCGTCGGCCATGGGGAAGATGCCCTGGCAGTAGGCCGAGACGATCAGCCGGGGCGTGAGCTCGGGCTTCCTCCGGGACACGGCCGAGACCCTACCCGGAGCCGACCGCCTCGCCTACCCGCGCCGAGCGCAGGGGGCCGAGGCGGCGGGAGAACCAGGCGGCGGTGCCGAGCAGGACGACGCCGGTGCCGGCCACGGTCGCGCCCACCCCGGCGCGGCCGGCGACCGCGCCGGTCCCGAGCGCGCCGAGCGGGTAGAGGCCGACGAGCACCGTCGTGTAGAGCGACATCACCCGGCCCCGGATCTCGTCGGGCGTGTCGCCCTGCAGGATGGTGTTCGCCGACGACAGCGAGGCGAGCATCCCGAAGCCGGAGAGCGCCAGCGAGGCGAGCGAGAGCCACGCCCACCGCGACAGCCCGAGGCCGAGCAGCCCGAGGCCGAACGCGGTGAGCCCGACGGCGACGCGCGGCAGGAGCGCGCGGCGATCCGCGAGCGACGCGACCGACAGCGCGCCGGCGATGGCGCCGACGCCGACCGCGGCGTTGAGCCAGCCGAGCAGCGTCGGGCCGCCGTCGAGGACGTCGCCGGCGAACGCGGGCAGGAGCGTCACGTACGGGAGCCCGGCGATCGAGACGACGGCGACGACGGGGAGCAGCGCCCGCACGTGGGCGGCGCGCCGGGCGTACGAGACCCCCGCCGAGAGCGCCCGGAGCGGCGGCTCCGGCGTGGACACGGCGCGCTCGTGGGCCGGCCGCACCAGCGCCGCGGCGCCGATCATCGCCAGGAACGTCACGGCGTTGATCGCGAAGCACGCCGCCTCGCCGACCGCCGCGACCACGACGCCGCCGAGGGCGGGGCCGACGATGCGCGCGGCGTTCACCGCCGTCGACGAGAGCGCGATCGCCGACGGCAGGTCCTCGGGACCCGCGAGCTCGGTCAGCATGAGCTGCCGCGCCGGGAGGTCGAACGCGACCACCACCCCCGTCGCCGCGGCGATGGCGACGATCGCCCCCACGGTGGGCGTGCCGAAGCCGGCGAGCAGCGCCAGCGCCAGCGCGCACAGCGCCAGGAGCGACTGCGTGGCGACGATGACGCGGCGGAGCGGGGCGGCGTCGGCGAGGACGCCGGCGATCGGCGCGAGGAGCAGCACCGGGATCTGCGACGCGAAGGTGACCACGCCGAGCAGCAGGGTCGAGCCGGTGAGGCGGAAGACGAGCCAGCCGAGGGCGACGCCCTGCATCCAGGTGCCGAGGAACGAGACGAGCTGCGCGACGTACCAGGCCCGGTACCCGCGGTGCCGCATGGCGCGGAAGGCGTGGAGGCGGCCCGCGGCGGCGGCGGTCGCGGGCTCGTCGGGCGGGACCGCGGGCACCTAGTCGTCCTTGCCGCGCTCCCCCACGAACTGATCGCCCTTCTCGCGGAAGAGCACGTTGAAGGTCGTCAGCGAGCCGTAGCACTTGGTGACGTAGCCCTGCAGCTCGACCTTCTCGGCGTCGGAGAGCTTCGCGTGGCCGTTGATCTTCGCCTCCAGCACGCGGAGGCGGTCGCGGATCATCACCACCTTGTGGAACAGCGCGTCGAGCGGGATCTCCTTCGCCTGCAGCTCGGCGTTGCCGGGCTTGAGGACGATCGCGCCGCCCTCCCACTTCCCGGCGAGCGCCGGCAGGTCGCCCTCGCCGAGGGCGTCGCGGAGGATGTCGATGAGCTCGTTCCGGGTCATGGCGAGGAGATCTCCCAGCTCGACGTCGGGTGCGGGGGCCCGGCGCGCGGCCGGGGCGGGAAGGGTGATCGGCGCGGCGCCGGGGCGGCGCACCACCGGGCCCTTGAGGGTGACCGAGCGGCGGCGCGTCGGCTCCTCGGGCGCGGCGGTCGGCACCTTGGAGCCGCGGAGGAGGAAGCGCTCGCAGCTCGCGGCGGTCGCGGGCAGGTCGCCGCGGCCCGCCATGATCCGGCAGGGCCCGAGCCAGCGGCCCTGGGAATCCTGGTAGGTCGGCTTCCAGATGAGGCAGTGGCCGCAGACCTTCGCGCCCTGCTCGAGGCCCTTCAGCGCCTGGCCGAGCGGGTCGAGCGCCGCGTCTTCCGCGGGCGCGCCGTCGTCGTCGTCGAGGCCGGGCACCATCGCGGCGGAACCTACTTGCGGGATCCCGGCCGGTCAACCGACGCACCCTCCCGGTTTGACGCAGCCCGAGCGGGCGAGCTATCGAGCCCCGGCACCGATCACCTGGGGAGCAACCGCTTGGGAGCGCGGAAGGAGCGGCCGCCGAGCCGCCGGCAGGTCGAGAAGGCGATCCGATCGCTCGAGAAGGCGGTCGCGTCCCGGCCGCACGAGATCCGCGAGCGGCTCCGGCTGGCGCGCGCCCACCGCGTCCTCGGCCAGGTGCCGGCCTCGACGCGCTGGTACCGCGACGTCGCCGAACGCCTCGCCGCGCGAGGCGACGCGCTCCGGGCGATCGCCGTGACCCGCGAGCTCCTCGAGGTGGCCCCGGGCGACACCGAGGCGCTGCTCTCCCTCGCCAGGCTGTACGCCCGCTCCGCCCGCAGGCGCGGCGACGCCAGCGCCGGCGTCGCGGTGCCCCTCGCCCCGCCGGCCTCGCGCGTGACCCGCCCGCTCGGCTTCGGCGGCCCGATCCTCGACGCCGCGGAGCTGGTGAAGGTGCAGGGCGCGGACGAGCTCGGCGCCGAGGTGGAGCGCCCGCGCCGCCGCGCCTCGGACCTCGAGCCGCTCGACGCCGACGAGGAGAAGACGCCGGTCGCCCTGGTGCGCCGCCGCGTCGACCCGCCGCCGCGCGCCGCCGCCGCGCCGCGGGAGCCCACCGGGAAGCGCAAGCGCCCCGGCACCGGGACCTTCGCCGCGCTGCTCGTCGAGAGCGGCCGGAGCGTCTCGCGT
>CAZDGH010000341.1:0-6622 GCA_964504805.1 uncultured Myxococcales bacterium
TCCGCCGGGCAGCTGCCCGGAGCGCACCTGCTTCGTCCGCGCGGCCACCGGCGAGCCGTGCGACCCGCTCGCCCACGTCCACTGCGACGAGGGCGACGCCTGCACCGGCGACGAGGGCGCGCGCACCTGCGAGCCGATCCCGCCGGGCTAGGCACCTCTCGCGCCGGCGCTCGGCCTCGACGTGCGGGAGCTCCGGTTCGACGCCGCCCGCGCGCGGCGCCGGGCGAAGTCGTACGCTCCGTGCCGTGACCTCGCTCCTCCTGGTGGCCGCGCTCGCGGCGTCGCCCGCGTGCGGACGCGACGCGGCGGCGCTCGCCCGCGAGCACCTCGCGGCGCCGTCGCGGGCGACGCTCGACTGCCTCGCCGATCGGCTCCCGCCCGCGGCGCCGGTCGAGCTGTTCGCGGATCGCGCCGCCGCCGCCGCCGCCGGCTGGCGCGGGCTCCCGGACGGCGGAGGGCCCGGCCCCGTCGCGAGGGGCGGGACCGCCGGCGCCCCCCTGGTGACGGAGGGGGCCGTGGTCGTGCTGGCCGGCGGCCCGCGGACGCTCCTCGGCGTGCGCCGCGCGGAGGTGCGCGTGCCGGGCACCCCGTCGCTGCTCCTCGTGGAGGTGGCCGAGCCGGGGCCGGTCGGCCTCGTCACCACGCTCGTCGTGCGCGCGGGGGCGCGGCGGCCCGAGCTGCTGGCCGCGCTCCCGATCGCGGTCGGCCGCCCGGAGCGCGGCTGCCGGATCGTGCGGGAGCTCTCGGTGACCCCGCACGCGCTCGTCGTCGATCGCGGCGTCGAGGTCGCGCCGGCCGGCTGCGCCGCCGACGTCGCGGCGCCGGGCTCGGTCCCGTTCGCGGCGCTCCTCGGTCCGGCGCTCCGCCAGGGCGTGCCCTTCGGCGAGCTCCCGGCGCCGGTGCGGGCGCTCGCGGAGGCACGCCTCCCGGGACCGCCCGGGCCGGCGCTGGGCGCCGATCTCGACGGCGACGGCGCGCCCGAGTGGATCGTCCGCTCGGGCGCGGCGGCGCTCGTCGTCGCCGCGCCGCCGGGCGCGCCACCCCGGCTCGAGGGGGCGCTCCACGGGTACTCGATCGTGATCGAGCCCGAGCTCGCCCACGGCTGGCGCGTGCTCACCGTCGGCACCGGCTACGGGCCGGAGGGGACCGTGGACCGCCGGCACGAGCGCCGCCCCGGCGGCTACGTCGAGGTCCCGGCGCCGGGCCCGCGCTGACCTGCGCGGCGCCAGGAGCGCCCGTCCGCGCGCTTGGTGTAGGTTCGCGTCGTGCGTCGGGCGGACCTCTTCGACTTCCGGCGGGTGTTCCTGCTGCTCATCCTGACGGTGTGCGCGCCCTCGCTGGCGCTCTCCACCTTCGGGATCCTGGCGATCCGCCACGAGCGCGCCGCGGTGGAGGAGAACCTCGCCGCCTCGTACGCCGCCAAGCTCGACCGGCTCGCCGAGGCGATGGCGGCGCGGATCGTCGCCCGCGGGACGGCCTACGACCCCGCCGCCGATCCCGGCCTCGCCGAGGAGGTCGCGGTCCTCGCGCGGACGATGTTCCCCGAGGAGCAGGCGCGCTTCGACCTGGTGCGGCCCACGCCGCCGACCTCGCCCGAGGAGGCGGTGCGGCAGCTGCTCGAGTCGCTCGCGACGCAGCCGTCGGACGAGGACGAGCGGCCCGGCTCGAACGGCTACGGCCCGCCGCTGGTGGAGCGGAAGCTCGGCGGCGCGCTCGCCGGCCACGCGCTGGTGGTGCGGCTCCCGGTCGACGACTCGCCGGCCTCGATCGCCCTCGCCAACCGCGTCATCTACATCGTGCTGCTCGCGCTCTTCTACGCGGCGATCGCGGTCGGGATCGTGCTGACCAGCCGCGCCGTCTACAAGGAGGCGAAGCTCTCGCGGCTCAAGACCGACTTCGTCTCCAACGTGAGCCACGAGCTCCGCACGCCGATCACCGCGGTGCGCATGCTGGTGGAGACGCTCCGCCTCGGCCGGGTGTCGAGCGACGACGAGCGCGCCGAGGTGCTCGGCCACCTCGACCAGGAGACCGCGCGGCTCGCGACGCTGGTGGACCGGCTCCTCGACTGGGCGCGCATCGAGACCGGCCGCAAGGTCTACCGGAAGGTCGCGGCGCCGTCGGCGGACGTGATCCGCTCGGCCCTGGCGGTGTTCGAGCGGCAGCAGCTCGCCAAGCCCGGGCAGGTCTCGCTCGAGCTCACCGATCCGCTCCCCGAGGTCGAGGTGGATCGCGACGCCATGTCCGTCGTGCTCCTGAACCTCCTCGTCAACGCCCACAAGTACACCGGGCCGGTGAAGCAGATCGCGGTGCGCGCCTACCCGGTGGGCAAGAAGGTGGCGTTCGAGGTGGAGGACAACGGGCCGGGCGTGCCGAAGTCGGAGCGGAAGCGGATCTTCGAGCAGTTCTACCGGGTGGACGATCTGCTCACGCGCCGCACCGAGGGCACGGGCCTCGGCCTCGCCATCGCCAAGCGCATCGTCGAGGACCACGGCGGCAAGATCGAGATCGCGGGGGAGCCGGGCGCCGGCGCGCGCTTCACCGTGGTGCTGCCCGCCTCGACCCGGGAGGCCACTTGAGCTCGCCGCAGACCCGACCGCCGCGGATCCTGATCGTCGAGGACGACGCCTCGATCCTCTACGGCCTGAAGCACAACCTGAAGTTCGAGGGCTACGAGGTGCTCACCGCCACCGACGGCGACGAGGGCCTGAAGGCCGCGCTGGAGAAGGCGCCCGACCTCGTCATCCTCGACGTGATGCTGCCCGGCAAGAACGGCTTCGAGGTCCTGCGCGAGCTGCGCGCGCGCTCGCAGCTCGCGGTGCTGATGCTCTCCGCCAAGGGCGCCGAGTCCGACAAGGTGATCGGCCTCGACCTCGGCGCCGACGACTACGTCGCCAAGCCGTTCGGCCTCCCCGAGCTCCTCGCCCGGATCAAGGCGGTGCTGCGGCGCCGCGCCGGGCAGGCGTCGCAGGAGTTCCACTTCGGCTCGGTCACCGTCTTCTTCGAGGAGCAGCGGGTCGAGCGCGACGGCAAGAGCGTCGACCTCACCCCGCAGGAGTACCGGCTGCTCCGCTACTTCCTCGACCGCGAGGGCCGCGCGCTCTCCCGCGACGCGCTCCTCTCCGGCGCCTGGGGCGACGGCTACGAGGGCACCTCCCGCACGGTCGACAACTTCGTGCGGAACCTCCGGGTGAAGCTCGAGGCCGACCCGGACGAGCCCCGGCACTTCCTCACCGTGCGGGGCTTCGGCTATCGCTTCGTCCGGTAGTTTGAGCCGGGCCATACCTCCCGTACGATGGCGGGCTCCCGCAAGGAGCCCGCGATGCGCCGCCTCTCCACCCTCGCCCTCGCAGCCCTGGTCGCCGCCTGCGCGCCGCCCGCGGAGGCCCCCCCGTTCCCGGAGGAGGGGGGCGCGGACGGCGGCGGCGACGGCGGCGGCGCCTCGACCGTCGTGCGCGGCGCCTTCGACGCCAGCCTCGCGCTCTCCTACGAGGGGGACCTCGAGGCCGGCCCGCCGCAGGAGTGGCCCCGCCAGCTCCGGCTCAAGATCGCCTTCGCGCAGCTCGAGGCCGGACGCGCGCAGGTCGTCGTCGCCTCGAGCCAGGGCGGGAGCGTCGCCCGCGACGACCAGGCCACCTTCGAGCCGCCGCAGGTGATCTCGCAGGCGAGCCTGTCGCTCGCGCTCCAGGATCTGCCGTGCGAGGACGGCGTCTTCCTCCAGCTCCAGAGCCTCGCCTTCGAGGCGGTGGACCGGGACCGCGACGGCCGCCCGGACGAGCTCGAGGGCACGGCGACCGGCACGCTCTCGCAGTTCTCGGGCGACGTGGCGTTCGTGGAGGCGTTCGAGGCGCACGTCGACGGGCCGTTCGACCCGTCGCCGCCGGCGCTCTCCCCGGACGTCCCCGACGCGCTCGCGCCCCTCGACGCGGTGCCGCTCGTCTTCGACGAGACGGTGCGGCTCGGGCCGTCGGTCACGCTCACGGCCGGCGACCGGGAGATCCCGGCCCGGGTGGTCCCGGTCGGGAGCCCGACGCAGCGCGCGTCGGTGGTGCCGCTCGAGCCGCTGCCGTGGGGGGCCGAGGTCGTCGCCTCGGGGCTCGTCGCCGTGGATCTGCTCGGGCAGGCCTCCGACGACGAGCTCCTGGTGAAGACCGCGGTGCGCGAGCGGCCGCCGGGGTTCCCGCAGCCCTCGTTCGAGGGCGGCACCTTCGTCGGCTACGACGTGGACGGCGACGTGCGGCTCTACGACGCGGCGTCGGGGCTGGCCGCCGACGACGGGCGGTTCTTCGTCCTCGCCGACAACCGCGGCCCCTGGCGCATCGTCTTCGAGCGCGCGCTGCCGTCGGACGCCACCGAGCTCGTGCTCACGGCGCGGCAGCTCGGCGCGTCCGCCGGCGCGGTGGTGCAGGGGCTCGGCGTGCGGCTCACCGCGCGGTCGGGCCTCGACGAGGCCGAGGGCGTCCTCGAGCTCCCGCGGGAGGGCGCGAGCCTCGCCGGGCCGACCCAGATCGACCTCGCCGAGGGCCCCGCGACCTGGGCCACGGCCAAGGCGGAGCTGAAGCTCGACGTGCGGGCGCTGGCCGGCCGCAGCGCGGTGATCGAGGTCGCGCCGGTGAACGCGCAGCTCGGCTGCGGGGGACGCGGGTTCGTGCAGCTCGGCGGGGTCATGCTCGACGGACTGGCGGTGCGCTGACGTCGACGGCGGGCCTCGAGCCCTCGGCTCGCTTAAATGGCCGCGCGACCGAGGCCCTTCGACGGGCCCAGGTCGCGCGTACCCCGCACAGCGACAACGATGGACAGCGTACGGCCGCCGCGCACGGCCGGAAATCCCACGGCCATGGGACGCGACGAGCGCCCACAGCCGGAGGCCGGCCCCGGCGCGGCCGGGAGTTGGACGCCCCGGGAGCGCCTGCTATCGTTCGCAACGATGCGTCATTCCCAGGCTTTCGCCCTCGTCGTCGTCCTCGTGGCGGCGGCCTGCACGGCGCCCGTCCCGGCGGCCGAGCCCGCGCCCGCGCCCCCGGCCCCGGAGCCGGCGCCCGTCCCTCCGGCCGTCGTCGATCCGCCCCGCTCCTTCGAGGTGCGATCCGGCCGCGTCCTCCAGGACGAGACCATCGGCACCGCGCTCGGCCGCCTCGGCGTCGACTTCGCCACCTCGCAGGCGCTGGTGGGCGCGCTCGCGGGCACGTTCGACTTCCGGCGGCTGCGCACCGGCGACGAGCTCCGCGTCACCACCGAGGGCGGCGCGCTCTCGCTCTTCGAGTACCGGCGCGGCCCCGTCGAGGCGTACCTGGTGCGCCGCGAGGGCGACGCGCTCGTCGGCGAGAAGCAGGCGTTCACCCTCGAGAAGCAGGTGGTGCACCTCACCGCCACCGTGCACTCGTCGCTCTACGAGGCGATCCAGGAGGCCGGCGAGGATCCGCAGCTCGCGCTCGCGCTCTCCGAGGTCTTCGCCTGGGACATCGACTTCTATCTGGACCCGCGCAAGGGCGACACGTTCCAGGTCCTGGTCGAGAAGGAGAGCTTCGGCGGCCGCACGGTGCGCTACGGCGAGATCCTCTCCGCCGAGTACGCCGGCTCGCTCGTCGGCACCAAGCGCGTCTTCCGCTGGGTGGATCCCCGCACCCAGGTCGCGGCGTACTACGGCGAGGACGGCAGCTCGACGCGGCGCGCGTTCCTGAAGTCCCCGCTCAAGTTCGCGAACATCACCTCGAAGTTCGGCGGCCGCATCCACCCGGTGCTCAAGTACATGAAGCAGCACCAGGGCGTGGACTACGGCGCGCCGACCGGCACGCCGATCTGGGCGGTCGGCGACGGCGTCGTCACCAAGGTCGGCTGGGGCGGCGGCTGCGGCAACATGGTGCAGCTGCGCCACGCCAACGGCCTCGAGACCGTCTACTGCCACATGTCGAAGATCGGCGAGGGCCTCGCGGTCGGCACCCGCGTCGCGCAGAAGCGCGTCATCGGCTACGTCGGCAAGACCGGCCTCGCCACCGGCCCGCACCTGCACTACGGCGTGAAGCGCGGCGGGCAGTTCGTGAACCCGCTCGGGCTCAAGTTCCCGCCGGCCGAGCCGGTGCCCGAGGCCCTCCTCGAGCAGTTCCGCGAGGAGATCGCCTCGGCGAAGGTGCCGCTCGACGGCTCGAAGCTCGCGGCGGCCGCCGCGGCCCCGGCCGTCGCGCAGTAGCCGCGCCTACCGCTTCCGGCGTCGCGACCGCTCGACCTTCACCGGCGTCTCGCCGCGGGGCTTGCCGTCGGCGGCGAGGAAGGCGTCCACCGCGTCGCGCTCGACGTAGACGAACGAGTGCGCGGGGCGAAGCTCGACCTCGCGGATCTTCGCGGCGTCGCCGCCGGAGAGCTCGACCAGCGCGGCCTTGACGCCGTCGGCGTCGAGGCCGGCCTCGCTGCCGAGCGAGACCCAGAGCTTCGCGCCGCGCTCGGGCTTGCCGGCCTCGCGGTCCTCGCCGTCGCCCGCGGGGGCGCCGGCCTCGGCGGTCCCTTCCGCGGCGGGCGCGCGCTCGCGGCGCGGCGGGCGCTCGCCCCGGGCCTCGCGGCCCTCGCGCCCTTCGCGGCCCTCGCGCCGCGGCCGCTCGCCATCGGCCTCGGATTCGAGCTCGGGCGGCTC
>CAZDGH010000342.1:0-6619 GCA_964504805.1 uncultured Myxococcales bacterium
TCGGCCGTTTCCTCGGCTGCTCCACAGCCGTGGGTCGGACTCCCACCTCCCCGCGGGCCGGCGGGCGCGGGCCGTGGATAACTGCAAGAGCTCCATGACCCGCGCGGCCGCATGGGACGCGGCCGCGCCGACCACCGACCCTGGAAGTCGCGCAATTCTCGCACTCCCCGGGGCGGGTGCCCCGCACGGCCGCGCCGGGCGCGGGCGCGCCGGCCAGGGGCGCGGGCGCGCGCACGCGGAGCCCCGCATGCGGCGGGAGCGGCGAAATCGCGGCGGGAATCGGCGGGTTCGCATTGACACACCCGAGCCGGCGCTGCTAGATCGCCCGCCTCTTTTTCTGGGAGTCAGACGTGGCCAACACGAAGTCCGCCGTGAAGCGCAACCGCCAGGCGCAGAAGCGCCGGGTCCGGAACGCCGGCATCCGCTCGACCGTGAAGACCGCGGTGAAGAAGGCCCGCGAGGCGATCGCGAAGAAGGATCCGGCCGCGGCGAAGGCGGCGTTCCAGGCGGCGGCGTCGACCATCGACCGCGCCTCCACGAAGGGCGTCGTCCACAAGCGCGCCGCGAGCCGCAAGATCGGCCGCCTCGCGAAGGCCGTCGCGCAGATCGGCAAGTAGCTCCCCGGCCGGCGCCCGCCGGCCGTGACGCTCCCCGCGCCGGCGCCCGCCGGCGCGTCGCTCCCTCACACCCGCGCCGTCCCGCGGTGCCGCGCCCAGCGGCGCCCGCTGGGCGCCCGTTCGCCCGCGCCCGCCGGGCTCCCGGGGTGCGCTAGGGTCGGACCGTGCCGCGGTACGGTCCCGAGCAGGCGACGATCGCCGTCCGCGTCCACCGGGAGGGGCTCCTGGTCGC
Source organism: uncultured Myxococcales bacterium (assembly GCA_964504805.1). Classification (GTDB taxonomy): domain Bacteria; phylum Myxococcota; class Myxococcia; order Myxococcales; family Vulgatibacteraceae; genus CAZDGH01. The sequence goes on from CAZDGH010000342.1 coordinate 850, forward strand.
GGCGGGCCACGACCTGGTGCTCCACGCGACGCGGTTCGCGATCGAGGAGGACGCGGCCGCGGTGCGCGCGTCGGTGGACGCCTCGTCGCTCGTGGTCGTCGCGTCGCTCCACGGCGAGCGGGAGGACGCGGACCGGCCGCCGGACGTCGACCGCAGGACCATCGAGCGCACCGTCCGCGAGGAGATCCTGCGGGCGGGACGTCACCCGGCGATCGAGCTCGAAGGCACGCACGAGGGCGGCGTCCTGGACGGCCGGCTCCGGCTCCGCGGCGTCGAGCGGCCCGTCCGGGCGGAGGTGCGGTCCGGCGCCGGGGGGCGCACGGTCGAGCTCGCGATCGACCAGCGCGCGTTCGGCATCGAGCCGTACCGGGCGCTGCTCGGGGCGCTGCGGGTGAAGGCCGTGGTCGCGGTCCGGGTGCGGCTGCCGCGCTGACCGGCCGTCCGGGCGACGCGAGATCGGCTACGGTGGACCGATGCGCCAGGTCTGGATCACCCGGAAGGGCCCGCCGGAGGTGCTCGAGGTCCGCGAGGCGGCGGATCCGTGGCCCGGTCCCGGCGAGGTCCGCATCCGCGTCGCCGCCGCGGGCGTGAACTTCGCCGACACGATGGCGCGCGTCGGGCTCTACCCCGACGCGCCGCCGATCCCGTGCGTGGTCGGCTACGAGGTGTCGGGGACGGTCGACGCCGTCGGCGACGGCGTCGCCACGCGGAAGGTCGGCGAGCGGGTGCTCAGCCTCACCCGCTTCGGCGGCTACTCCGACCTCGTCGTCGCGCCCGAGGCGACGGTCCTGCCGATCCCCGACGACATGCCGTTCGAGCACGGCGCGGCGCTGCCGGTCGTGTACCTGACCGCGCACCACATGCTCGTGCACCTCGGCAACGTGAAGCGCGGCGACACGGTGCTGGTGCACGCGGCGGCGGGCGGCGTCGGCCTCGCGGCGCTGCAGCTCGCGAGGCGCGCCGGCGCGAGGACGATCGGCACCGCCTCGGCGGGCAAGCACGCGTTCCTCGCGGAGGCGGGCCTCGATCACGCCATCGACTACCGCACCCGGGACTTCGAGGCGGAGGTGCTGCGGCTCACCGGCGGCCGCGGCGTGGACCTCGCCCTCGACGCGCAGGGCGGCGCCTCGCTGCGGAAGAGCTACCGGTGCCTGGCGCCCGCCGGCCGGCTGTTCGCGTTCGGCGTCTCCGGCCTGGCGCCCGACGGCGAGCGCGACCTGGCGGCGCTCGTCACCGGCGTCCTGGCGATGCCGGTCTTCCACCCGATCCCGCTGATGAACCAGAACCGCGGCGTCTTCGGCGTCAACATGGGCCACCTCTTCGGCGAGGTGGCGATGCTCGTGCCGCAGGTCGTCTCGCTCCTCTCGATGTACCGCGAGGGCACGATCCGGCCGGTGATCGACTCGGTCTTCCCGTTCGCGCGGGCGCCGGACGCGCACCGGCGGCTGCTCGAGCGGAAGAACGTGGGGAAGGTGCTGCTCGTCCCCTGAAGGAGGGCGCGATGGGAGCGACGTCGAGCGGGCCGCGGGTGTCGGTGGTCGGATCGGGGCCGGGGCTCCGCGCCGAGATCCGCACCGGGCCCCACGCGCTGGTGGCCGACGAGCCGGCGGACGCCGGCGGCACCGACGCCGGCCCGAGCCCGTACGACCTGCTCGCCGCGGCGCTCGGCGCCTGCACCTCGATGACGCTGCGGCTCTACGCGGCGCGGAAGGGCTGGCCCCTCGAGGCCGTCGAGGTCACGGTCGCCCACGGGAAGATCCACGCCGAGGACTGCGAGGGGTGCGAGACGAAGGTCGGCAAGATCGACCGGCTCGAGTGCCGGATCGCGCTCCGGGGGCCGCTCGACGACGCGCAGCGCGCCCGGCTCCTCGACATCGCCACGAAGTGCCCGGTGCACCGGACGCTCACGAGCGAGATCTCGATCGAGACGCAGCTCGCCTGACGGGCGCTACGGCGCGAACGGGCACAGCGTCGCCGGCGCCTCGGCCATGAGCGAGGTGGCGAGGCGGCGGAGCGCGGCCCTGCGGCCGGCCTCGAGGCCGAGGATGTCGCGGGCCGGGAGGTAGTCCTCGCCGCCGCCGACCTCGCGGGTGCAGAGCACCCGGCCCCCGCGCTCGAGCGAGAGCCGGAGCTTCGCCCAGACGCGGTAGACGCCGGCGCCGGTGCCCTCCGGCCCGGTGGCGATCGGCGCGGAGCTGACGTCGAGCACGACGCCGCGGATCCGCGCGCCCGCGGTCTCGTCGCCGCCGTGGCCGCGGGCGGCGAGGGAGGCGGCCAGGGCCTCGGCGAAGATCGCCCCCGCCTCGGGCTCGGGCGAGCGGTTCTCGAGCACCGGCACGTGGACCGCGCCGACGCCGTCCGGGAGCGGCGCGCCCGTCGACGCGAACCCGTACCCGCACCCGCCGGCCAACGTCGCCGCGACGGCCGCGACGACGAAGACCGGAGCCCGGAAGCCGGAGCCCGGAGCCCGGAGGCCGCCCGGAGCCCGCCTCACCCCGCGACCACGAAGTTCACGAGCCGGCCCTTCACGAAGACGACCTTCTTCACCTGCTTGCCGGCGAGGTGCGCCTTCACCTTCTCGTCGGCCTCGGCGGCGGCGCGAACCTCGGCCTCGGCGGCGGCGGCCGGCAGCTCGAGCTCGCCGCGGAGCTTGCCGTTCACCTGCACCGCGTACTTGATCGAGTCGTCCGCGGCGAGCGCCGGGTCGAACGCGGGCCACGACGTGGCCTGGAGCGAGGCCTTCGCCCCGTACGCCTCGCTCACCTCCTCGGCGAGGTGCGGGGCGAACGGCGAGAGCATCACCGCGAGCAGCCGCACCGCCTCCGCCATCGCCGCCTGCTCGGCGGCGCCGGCGGGCTCGATCGGCGTGAGGAAGTTCACCAGCTCCATCGCCCGGGCGATGGCGGTGTTGAAGCCCAGGCCCTCGACGTCCTCGGTGACGCGCTTGAGCGCCTTGTGCGTCGCCTTGCGGATCTGCAGGGCGCGGCCCTCGAACGACCCGTCGTGGGCGACGGCCGCGTGCGCCTTGTGCGCCCAGGCGAGGCGCCAGACGCGCTTCAGGAACCGCGCGCAGCCCTCGACCTGCTCGTCGGACCAGTCGATGTCCTTCTCGGGCGGGCCGGCGAACATCACGAAGGTGCGCGCGGCGTCGGCGCCGTGGCGCTTGACGATGTCCGACGGCGAGATCACGTTGCCCCACCGCTTCGACATCTTCCGGCCGTCGGGCCCGTTGACGATGCCCTGGGTGACGAGCTTCTTCACCGGCTCGTCCACCGGCGAGAGCCCGAGCTCCTGCATCACCATGGTCCAGAAGCGGAAGTAGAGCAGGTGCATCGTGGCGTGCTCGGGGCCGCCGACGTAGACGTCCACCGGCAGCCACCGCTCCGCGGGCCCGCGGCCGAACGGCAGCTCGCGGTTCTTCGGATCGAGGTAGCGCGCGTAGTACCAGGTGGAGTCGACGAAGGTGTCCATCGTCTCCGCCTCGCGGCGCGCCGGCCCGCCGCACCTCGGGCAGGTCGTGTGCAGCCACTCCGGCACCTTCGCGAGCGGCGCCGAGCCGCGGCCGGTGAGCACCTTCTCGACGTCGATGACCGGCAGCTCCACCGGGAGCTGCTCGTACGGCACCGAGATGCCCTCGGCCTCGGGATCGCACCTCTCGCAGTAGACGATCGGGATCGGCGTGCCCCAGTACCGCTGCCGCGAGACGCCCCAGTCGCGCTGCCGGTAGGTCACCGCCGGGCCGCCGAAGCCGCCCTTCGCCGCCGCCTCGCCGACGGCCTTGCGCGCCGCCTCGGAGGTGAGGCCGGTGTGCGGGCCGCTGTCGACGAGGACGCCGTCGTCGGGGAACGCCGCCTCGAGCTTCGCGGCGTCCGGCGCCTCGCCGACCTCCGGCCGGATCACCACCCGGATCGGCAGGCCGTACGCCTTCGCGAACTCGAAGTCGCGCTGGTCGTGGGCCGGCACGCTCATCACCGCGCCGGTGCCGTAGTCGGAGACGACGAAGTTCGCCGCCCACACCGGCAGCTCGGCGCCGGAGAACGGGTGGAGCGCCCGGGCGCCGGTGTCGACGCCCTCCTTCGGCGGCTCCTCGTCGCGGCCGCGGGCGGCGGCCTTCTTCGCCTGGTCCTCGGCGAACGCCTTCACCGCGGCCCGCTTCTCCTCGGGGACGATCGTCTCGAGCAGCGGGTGGTCGGGCGCGATCACCACGTAGGTGCAGCCGTGGATGGTGTCGGCGCGGGTGGTGAAGACGCGGATCTTCGACGCCCCGCCCTTCACCGCGAACGCGAGCTCGACGCCCTCGCTCTTGCCGATCCAGTTCCGCTGCAGGGTGACGATCTGCTGCGGCCACTCGGCCAGCCGGTCGAGGTTCCCGAGCAGCCGCTCGGAGTACCTGGTGATCCGGAACGCCCACTCCGGCATGCGGCGGATCGTCACCGGATCGCCGGAGCGCTCGCAGCGGCCGTCCTTCACCTGCTCGTTGGCGATGACGGTGTTGCAGCCCGGGCACCAGTTCACCGCGGCGCGGCGCTTGTAGACCAGGCCGAGCTCGCGCATCTTCAGGAAGAACCACTGGTTGAAGCGGTAGTACTGGGGATCGGCGGTCGAGAGCTCGCGGGTCCAGTCGTACGAGAAGCCGATCCGCTTCATCTCGGCGCGGAACGCCTGGATGTTCTCGGCGGTGCGCTCGGCGGGGTGCCGCTTGTCCTTGATGGCCGCGTTCTCGGCGGGGAGGCCGAGGGCGTCCCAGCCCATCGGGTGCAGCACGTCGAAGCCGCGCATCCGCGCCACGCGCGCGATCACGTCGCCGATGAGGTAGTTCCGCACGTGGCCCATGTGCATGGCGCCGGACGGGTACGGGAACATCTCGAGCACGTACTTCTTCGGGCGGCCGGGCACGCGGCCGGCCTCGAACAGCCGCTCCCGCTCCCAGCGGTCCTGCCACTTCGGCTCGATCTCCTGCGGCTCGTAGCGCTCCTGCATGGTCTCCTCGGTGCGTGACGCGGCGCGGCAGCTTAGAGCCTGCCGCGCGACCCGGCAACGGCGCGGAGCAGCGCCAGCCGCGCCGCGAGGGTCGCCGTCGCCGCGCCGCCGCGGGCGACGAGCGCCGCCGCGACGAGGAGCGCGCCGAGGAGCACGGTCGCCCAGCTGCCCTGCGGGAGGACGAGGCGCGGCAGCGAGGCGAGGCCGAGGACCGCGAGGCCGAGGGCGGCGGCGCCCGCGTCGAGGGCCACCGCCCGGGGCGTCGTCGCCAGGAGCTTCGCCGCGTCCCAGGTGGCGCGGAGCACCGAGCGGCGCGCGGGCTCGGCGGCGAGGAGCGCGACGGCGTAGCCGAAGGCCGAGCGGGCGAGCAGCACGGCGGCGGCGATCGCGCCGTACCGCAGCAGCAGCAGCGCCGTCGCCTGCCCCTCGGTCGTCGCGCCGCGGAGGCCGTCGCCGGTGACGGACCAGGCGCCCTTCCCCGCCGCCGCCGCCAGCGCGTGGAGCAGCAGCCACGGTCCGGCGAGGCGGAGGAGCTTGCCGCCGCCGTCCGCCAGCGCGACGAGGAGCGCGCCGGGCCGCAGCCTCGCCTCGCTCCCTGCGAGCGCGAACGACGCGGCGCCCGCGAGGAGGTGCGAGCCCGCGAGCCACGCCAGCACCGAGAGCCCGAGGGCGAGGGCGAGCGCCTCCTGCGTCCGCGGCAGGTGCGCGTTCACGAGGTCGATGACGACGCCGGCGTCGAGCTGCGCGACCAGCTCGTCGTGGCGCTCCTCGGGCAGGCCCGCGAGGAGGA
>CAZDGH010000343.1:0-6602 GCA_964504805.1 uncultured Myxococcales bacterium
CGGCGCCGCGCCCGCCGACGGCGCCACCGCCGCGCCCGACGGCGCGGTGACGGCGGACCTGCCGGTCGATCCGCTCCGCCACTCGCCGCACACCCGCGACTTCGCCTACGACGATCCGCGCAACGTGCGCTACGCGTCGTCGCTCGCCGGCCCCGTCGGCACCGCCCGCGTCGTCGCCGGAGAGCCGGGGCCGAAGGGCACGATCCGCTTCGGCCTCACCGGCGAGTTCTTCGACGCCAAGGGCTTCCCGGTCCAGGAGACCCAGAACCAGCGCACCGCAGGCACGCTCTCGCTGGCGTTCACGCCGATCGAGTTCGTCGACGTCTACGGCGCCTACGCGCTCTCGTCGAACCGCAACAGCCTCGGCGCGCCGCCGCTGATCCAGGCGCAGGGCGACACCTGGCTCGGCGTGAAGGGCGGCTACCAGGCCGCCGAGCCGATCTGGGTCGGCGCGGATCTCCGCCTCGTCTTCTTCCCGGCCATCGGCGACCAGAAGCCGAGCGCGGTCGGCTTCCAGCCGCAGCTCGTCGGCACCTTCGACGTCCGCAAGCTCGAGAAGAGCGTGCCGCTCCGCTTCCACCTCAACACCGGCGCGCGGGTCGACGGGACCAAGAACCTCTCCGCCGAGACGCTGACGCCCGCCGAGACCTACGCGCTCGGCGTCAACGCCTACGCGCGCTACACCCTCGGCGCCGGCCTCGAGGCGCCGCTGCCGTTCGTGTCGCCGTTCGTCGAGTACGGCCTCGAGATCCCGCTCGGCGCGCCGGCGGCGCTGCCGCAGCCCGACGGCACCGAGGTCGCGCCGGCGCAGGCGAGCCCGATGCGGCTCACCGCCGGCCTCCGCGTCACCGCGCTCGAGGACGTCTCCTTCCTCCTCGCCTCGGACATCGGCCTGCAGCGCCACGTCGTCGAGGGCATCGCCGCGACGCCGCCGTACAACCTCCTCTTCGGCATCGCCTACACCGTCGATCCGCTCGGCAAGCGCGAGCAGGTGATCGTCGAGAAGCTGGTGGAGAAGCCGGTGGCGATGGCCGCGGCGACGGCGCCGGTCGGCAAGGTCGTCGGCACCGTGCTCGACGCCGCGACCCGGCTGCCGATCGGCGGCGTGCTCCTCGCCATGAACACGCCGGCGAAGGCGGGCCTCCCGCCGGTCGCCACCGACGCCTCCGGCGGCCGCTTCCTCAGCTACGACCTGCCCCCGGGGCCGGTGGAGCTCGTGGCCACGAAGGAGGGCTACAAGCCGGCCACGGTGCCGGTGAACGTCGAGGCCGGGAAGGACACCCCCGCCGAGATCCTCCTCGAGAAGGACCTGCCGAAGGAGGGCACCGTCAAGCTGTCCGTCCGCGGCAAGGACGGCCCGATCGCCGCCACCGTCACCGTCGAGGGGCCGCAGGCCACGACGATCGCGGTGCAGGCCGGCGAGGCCGAAGCGCCGCTCGCGCCGGGTCGCTACCAGGTCAAGGTCGCCGCCGAGGGCCACCTCTCCCGCGAGACCCAGGTCGAGGTCGTCGCCGGACAGGTCGCCAGCGTGCAGTTCGAGCTCTCGCCGAAGCCGAAGAAGACGGTCCTCATCATCCGCAAGGACAAGATCCTCACCAAGCGGACGATCCAGTTCCGCACCGGCTCCGCCGAGATCCTCCCGGAGTCGTACCCGATCCTCGACGAGGTCGTCGCCCACATCGTCGACAACAACTACAAGCGGCTCCGCGTCGACGGCCACACCGACAACCGCGGCGGCAAGGCGAAGAACCAGACGCTCTCCGAGGAGCGCGCCGCCTCGGTCCGCGAGTACCTGGTGAAGGCCGGCATCGACGGCGCGCGGATCGAGAGCGCCGGCTTCGGCGACTCGCGGCCGATCGCCCCGAACCTCACCTCCCGCGGCCGGGCGATGAACCGCCGCGTGGAGTTCACGATCCTCGAGCAGTAGCCGTGCGCCGCGCGCTCGCCGCCCTCCTCCTCCTCGCCGCATGCGGCCGCTCGATCCCGGGCGGCCCGCCGCAGGGCGAGGCGGGCGGCGCGCCGCCTCTCGTGCGCGACGTCGAGAAGCTCGCGTTCGTGCCCGACGCGGTCGAGGTCGCCGCCGGCGAGACCGCGCCGATCGAGGTGTGGGGCCGCACGCCGGACGGCTGGGAGAGCCTCGCCGAGGATCCCGCCCTCGGCTTCGAGGTCGAGGGCGAGGCGTTCGACTTCAACGGCCGGGCGGTGCTCGGCCTCGCGGCCGGCGACGGCGTCCTGGTGGCGCGGCGCGGCGACCTCGAGGCGCGGGCGCCGATCCACGTGCGCCCGCCGCGGCAGCCGGTCGCGCTCGAGCTCGTGCCGCCGTCGCTGACGGTGCTCGAGGGCGGCAGCCTGCCGGTGCGGGTGCTCCGCCGGTTCGACGACGGCAGCGAGGACGAGGTCACCGGCGAGGGCGGGACCGTCCTCGCGATCGAGGGGCCCGCCGGCGTCGCCCACGTGGTCGGGTCCGCGGTCGTCGGCGACGCGCCGGGGCAGGCCACCCTCGTCGCCTCCCACGGCGGCCTCCGGGCGACGGCGCCGGTCACGGTCGTCGAGCGCGGCGCCGAGCTCTTCCAGCTCGGCCTCGAGCCCGACGGCGCGACCATCGACGTCGGCGAGCGCCTCGCGGTCCGCGTCCTCGGCCACTACGTCGGCGGCGCCACCGAGGACCTGACCGACCTGGCCTCGTTCGCGGTGGAGCCGCCGGGGATCCTCGACGCCCGTGGGAACGTCTTCACCGGCCGCAGCCCCGGCGAGGCCCGCGTGCGCGCCTCGCTCGAGGAGCTGGTGACGAGCATGACGGTGCACGTCGTGCCCGGCGAGCAGGGACGCGTGGTCGCGCTCGACGTGCGGCCGTCCGCCATCGAGGGCCGCCCGGGCGACCGCGTCGCCCTCACGGTGATCGCGAGCTACGAGGACGGCTCCGAGCGGGACGTCACCGCGGCTTCGACCGGGACCCGCTACGAGTCGGCCGAGCGCACCGTCGTCTCCGTCGGCGCCGACGGCGAGGTGTTCCTCGTCACCCGCGGCTTCACGGTGGTGGGCGTCACCCACGGAACGATCCGCGTCGACGTCCCCGTCGACGTGCGCGGCCCCCGGCTCATCGGCTTCGCCCTGAACCCCGACGTCGTCGAGCTCGTCCCCGGCGGGCAGGTCGCGCTGCTCGCCATCGGCACCTACGACGACGGCTCCCAGGCCGACCTCGCCTGCGCCTCGGCGTTCGGGGTGGAGCCGTCCGACGTCGCCGAGGTGGGCGCCTGCGGCGTGGTCACCGCGCGTGCGCCGGGCGAGGCGATCGTCACCGCCTTCTCGCCGGGCGGCCGCTTCGACGCGCGGGCCCGCCTCGCCGTGCGCTAGGTCCGGCTAGGACGGCTTCACCGCCCACAGCAGCGCCTCGAGGTTCCCGGCCGGGCCCTCCACCGGCGAGTCGACGATCCCGCGCACCTCGAGGCCGAGCTCGCGGCAGACGCCCGCGACCTTGTCGATCGTCCCCTGCCGTACCGCGGGATCGCGCACCACCCCGCCCTTCCCGACCTGCGCCGGCCCGGCCTCGAACTGCGGCTTCACCAGCATCACCAGCGCGCCGCCGGGCCGCACCAGCGCCCTCGCCGCTGGCAGGATCAGCGCCAGGGAGATGAACGACAGGTCGAGCACCGCCAGGTCGAACGGCTCCGCGCCGAGCTCGGCGAGGGTCACGCTCCGCGCGTTCACCCGCTCGACCGAGGTCACCCGCCCGTCCTGCCGCAGCTTCTCGTGGAGCTGGCCGTAGCCCACGTCCACCGCGTGGACGTGGACGGCGCCCCGCTGCAGGAGCAGGTCGGTGAAGCCGCCGGTCGACGCGCCGAGGTCGACGCAGCGCAGGCCCGCGGGGTCGATCCCGAAGGCGTCGAGCGCCTTCTCGAGCTTGAGCGCGCCGCGGGAGACGAACCGGAGGCCCGCGCCCTTGAGGCGGATCGGCTTCTCGGGATCGACGAGCTGCCCGGGCTTGTCGATCCGCACCTCGCCGACGAGGACCTCGCCGGCCATCACCAGCGCCTGCGCCTTGGCGCGGGTCTCGGCGAGGCCGCGCTCGACCAGGAGCTTGTCGATCCGCTCCCGGGGCATCAGCCGGCGCGCACCGGCGACACCGGCGCGACGCGGGCCTCGCAGAGCTCGCGGCACGCGGCGGCGACGCCGGCGGCGTCGAGGCCGAACGACGCCTTCTGCGCGTCGGCGTCGCCGTGCTCGACGAACCGGTCCGGGAGGCCGAGGCGGCGCACCGGCACCTGCAGGCCGCGGGCGGAGAGCGCCTCGAGCACCGCGGCGCCGAGGCCGCCCGGCAGGCACCCCTCCTCGGCGGTGACGACGCGGCGGGCCTGCGAGGCGAGGTCGCAGACGAGCTCCTCGTCGAGCGGCTTCGCGAAGCGCGCGTCCACGACCACGGCCCGGATCCCGTCGGCCGCGAGCGCCTTCGCCGCGGCGATCGACGGGTGGACGAGGGTGCCGTAGGCGACCACGAGCACGTCGGGCTTGGGCCCGCCGGCGTGGACGACCCGCCCCTTTCCGACCGGGAGCGGCCGCGGGTCGCGCAGCGGCACGCCGACGCCGGAGCCGCGCGGGTAGCGGAACGCCGAGGGGCCCGGCAGCGAGAGCGAGGTCGCCAGCATGTCGCGCAGCTCCTGCTCGTCCGCCGGCGCCATCACGGTGAGGTTCGGCACGCAGCGCAGGTAGGCGATGTCGAACGCGCCCTGGTGCGTCTTGCCGTCGGAGCCGACCAGGCCGCCGCGGTCGAGCGCGAAGGTCACCGGCAGCTCCTGGAGCGCGACGTCGTGGACGATCTGGTCGTAGGCGCGCTGCAGGAACGTCGAGTAGATGGCGACGATCGGCCGCATGCCCTCGCAGGCGAGGCCCGCGGCGAAGGTCACCGCGTGCTGCTCGGCGATGCCCACGTCGTAGACGCGCTCGGGGAAGCGCTCCTTGGTGCGCACGAGGCCGGTGCCCTCGAGCATGGCGGCGGTGATCGCCACCACGTTCGCGTCCTTCGCCATGTGCTCGCCGACGGCGTCCGCGAACAGCTCGGTGTACGTCGGCACCGGCGGCTTCCGGGCGGTGGAGCGCCCGGTGGCGATGTCGAAGTTGGTGAAGCCGTGGCCGCGGGTGCGGAGGTCGCTCTCCGCCGGGGCGTAGCCCTTCCCCTTCACGGTCCGGGCGTGGATCAGCACCGGACCGTCCACGTGCTCGACGCGGCGGAGCACGTCGACGAGCGCGCCCACGTCGTGGCCGTCCACCGGGCCGACGTACTGGAAGCCGAGGCCCTCGAAGAGGATGCCCGGCGTGAGCAGCGCCTTCGACGAGTCGAGGACGCGGCGGATGCCGCCGATCGCCTGGTCGCCGTGCGGGAGCGCGCCGAGCACCTCCTTCACGCCGTGGCGGAGGCGGTTGAAGGTGTCGCCGGCGAGCTTCTGGGAGAACCACGAGGAGAGCGCGCCGACGTTCGGGCTGATCGACATCTCGTTGTCGTTCAGCACCACGATGAGATCGCGCTCGAGGTAGCCGGCCTGGTTCAGGCCCTCGAAGGCGACGCCGCCGGTGAGGCCGCCGTCGCCGACCACGGCGACGACCTTGCCGGTCTCGCCCTTGAGCCGCCGCGCCTCGATCATCCCGAGGGCCGCGGAGATCGCGGTGGAGGCGTGGCCCACGCCGAAGGCGTCGTGGGGCGACTCGGCGCGCTCCGGGAAGCCGGCGAGGCCGCCCTCCTTGCGGATCGAGCGGAAGCGGTCGCGGCGCCCGGTGAGGAGCTTGTGGGCGTAGGCCTGGTGGCCGACGTCCCAGACCAGCCGGTCGTGGGGGCTGTCGAAGACGTAGTGCAGCGCGGCGACGATCTCCACGGCGCCGAGCGACGCGCCGAGGTGCGCGCCGGAGCCGGCGGCGCAGGTGGCGATGATCTCGTCGCGGAGCTCGCGGCAGAGCGCGGGCAGCTCCTCGCGGGCGAGGCGCTTCAGGTCCGCCGGTCCGTTGACGTGCTCGAGCAGTCCCATCGTTCCCTCTCCCTCGATCCCTAGCGCCGCCGCGACGCCGCCCAGGACGCCAGCGCCCGGAGCGGCTCCGCGCGCTCGTCCCACCCACGGAGCGCCTCGCGCGCCCGCTCGCCCGCCCGCGCCGCGAGCTGCCGCGCGGCCGGGGCGCCGATCAGCGCCGGGACCGTCGGCTTCCCCTTGGCCGCGTCGCCCCGCCCCGCCTTGCCCATCTCGCCCGGATCGCCCTCGATGTCGAGGAGATCGTCGGCGATCTGGAACGCGAGCCCGATCGCGTCCCCGTACGCCCGGAGCTCCGCGAGCCGCTCCTCCGGCGCGCCGGCGCAGAGCCCGCCGCCCTCCACCGAACAAGCAAGGAGCGCGCCCGTCTTTCGCCGGTGCACGTCCTCGACCTCTCCGAGGGCCGGAGGCGCGCCGAGGCGCCCCTCGAGCGCCAGGTCGAGCTCCTGGCCGCCCACCATCCCCGCGGCCCCCGCCGCCCGGGCGAGGAGCGCGGCCAGCCGGACGCGCGCCGGCTGCGTCCCGGCGGCGACGAGCTCGAACGCGCCGGTGAGCAGCGCGTCGCCGACGAGGATCGCCGTCGCCTCGCCG
>CAZDGH010000344.1:0-6600 GCA_964504805.1 uncultured Myxococcales bacterium
GTCGACGGCGTCTGCGAGGAGGCCTGCCCCGGCACCCGCGACCGCTGCGGCGGCGAGGGCGGCGCCGACGTCTGCTGCCCCGAGGGCTCGACCTGCTGCGACGCCGAGGCGCTCGGCCTCGAGCGGGACCTCTGCGCGCCGGCGGGCGAGGCCTGCCCGCTGCCGTGCGACGGCGGCGGCGCCTGCCCGATCGGCGACTACTGCTCGCGGCCGGCGGACGGCGGCGAGACCACCTGCGTCTCCGATTGTCCCGAGGCCTCGCGCTGTGGCTTCAATTCCTGCTGCGCCGCCGGCCTCGCCTGCGTCGACGGCGCCTGCACCGCCGGCGACCTCGCCATCGACGCCCACGGCTTCAACGCCTCGGTGCGGATCGAGAGCCGCACCTTCGTCGAGAGCGACTGCGAGGTGGAGGCCGGCTGCGTCGAGCCCGGCGAGCGCACCATCGTCCGCTTCTCCGCGCTGGTCGAGAGCGTCGGCGCCTCCGACGTCGTCCTCGGCGCGCCGTCGTCGAGCCCGTTCTTCGTCGACAACCTCTGCGCCGACGGCCCCGCGCTCCCCGGCTTCCTCCGGGTGCGGCTCCTCGACGCCGCCGGCCGCGCGGTCGTCGAGGCGAGCCGCGACACCGCCTGCCTCTCCGACGGCGCGCCCTCGAGCGAGACCTCGCCGGCGGGCCGCTACACCTGCCTGGACCAGGGCCTGCGGACCGGCTGGTCGAGCGCGCAGCCGAGCGGCGCCTGCCCGTTCCTCGACCTCACCGGCGTCGACTACGGCGACTACATCCTCGAGGTCGCGGTGAACCCCGACGGCCGCATCCCCGAGGCCCGCGCCGACAACAACGTCGGCCGCACGCCGGTCTCGCTCTCCGCCTGCGACGGCGTGCAGTGCGGCGCGAGCTGCTGCCGCCCCGGCGTGCCCTGCGTCGACGGCACCTGCGACGGCCGCCCGGCGGGCCTGCCCGACCTGCGCATCAGCGAGGACGTCATCCGCCGCTCGCTGTCGGTCCAAGAGCGCACGATCGCGCCGAACGCCTGCGAGATCGAGGAGGCGTGCGTCACCGGCGCCGGCGACCGCCGCGTGCTCACCTGGTCGAGCCTGATCGAGAACTGGGGCCCGGGCGATCTCGACGCCGGCGACCCGCAGGGCAACCCGCTCTTCGAGCTCTCCCAGTGCCACGGGCACTACCACTTCCTCGACTTCACCGACTATCGGCTCCTCGACGCCGACGGGAACGTCGCCGTCACCGGCCACAAGCAGTCCTTCTGCCTGGTGAACACGACGCAGGTGGACCCGAACGCGCTGCCGCCGGGGCAGGGCCACGGCTGCGGCTACATCGCCGCGGGCTGGGGCGACATGTATGGCGCCGGCACCGCCTGCCAGTGGATCGACATCACCGGCGTCCCCGCGGGCGACTACGTGCTGCAGGTCGCGGTGAACCCGCTCGGCCGCATCCTCGAGGACGACGCCACCAACAACGTCACCACCGTGCCGGTGCGGATCGAGGAGGACCCGAACGCGTGCCGCGCCGTGCCCGAGGTCTGCGACGACGGCGTCGACCAGGACTGCGACGGCACCCCCGACGACGGCTGCCCGCCGCTCACCGGCAACGACTCGTGCGCCACCGCGCACCCGATCCTCCGCGACGGGATCTTCCGCGCCGCGATCGAGGCCGGGACCGCCTCCGACGTCTCGCCGACCTGCGGCGGCGCCGGCGGCGACGTCTTCTTCCAGCTCGTGGTGCAGTTCGACGAGCTCGTCTACCTGTCGACCTACGGCTCGACCCTCGACACCGTGCTCTCGATCCACGACGCCGCCTGCGGCGCCGAGACCGCCTGCAGCGACGACGGCTGCGACAGCGGCCAGAGCGACTTCGCCGGCGTGCTCGGGCCCGGGACGTACAACGTGGCGGTGAAGGCGAAGCAGCCGGGCGCGACCGGCGTCGCCGAGCTCAAGGTGCAGCGCGCCGGCTGCGCGGGCGCCCGCGAGGTCGCGGCGCCGGGCAGCTACGCCGGCGACACCACCGGCACCGGCAACGTCTACCAGCCGGGCTGCGGCCCGGTGTCGGGCAACGACGAGGCGTGGTGGTTCAAGACCTGCCCGGGGAGCACCGGCGTCCGCGCCTCGACCTGCGGCGGCGGCGACTTCGACACCGTCGTCGAGCTGCGCGGCGGCTCGTGCACCGGCACGCCGGTCGTCTGCAGCGACGACGACCCGATGTGCGTCGAGCGGCCGCGGGCGTCCACCGTGGAGGCGACCCTCGGCGGCGACGGCCTCTGGTTCGTCGTCGTCGACGGCTTCGGCTCCGACGTCGGCGGGCCGTACACGCTGGACGTGACGTACTAGCGGGCGAGCGCCGGCCCGCGCGTGGTGCGCACCTTCTCGCGCGAGGAGGTGCGCCATGCCGCACAGGCCCGAGGACACCGAGGAGAAGCACGCGCCGGCGGAGGCGTCGGGCGTCGAGCGCAGCCCGGCGGACGAGCGCGGGCTGCCCGAGCGCGCCGAGGAGCGGGAGCACGACGTGCGGGCGCACGAGCGCGCGGACCGGCCCGCGGTGCCCGAGGCGCCGGAGCCGTCCGGCGCGGTCTGACCGGGCTACGGGAGGGTGAGCCGGAAGGAGATCGTCGCGGCGCCGGCGCGGGCCTCGGCGCCCGCGGGCTCGTCCGCCTCGATTCGTGTCACCTCCGGCCACGTCACCCGCAGCACGCCGGCGAGCGTGGCGCCGGGTCCGCCGTTCTCGTCGACGACGAGCTCGCCGGACCACTCGTCTCCGGCGAGGAAGAAGTAGCCCTCGCCGTCGAGGGCGGCGACGACCACCAGCGCGTCGGGCACGACGGTACCGGGACCGAGGAGGTAGGAGCCGGGCCCGAACGTCGCCGCGTCGGCTTCGAAGACGAAGTGCCGGTTCATCCGGTGACCCTGGTAGTCGCCGGTCCCGCCGCAGTCGATGCGGAGCGACTCCGCGCCGGACTCGGTCACGTCCCAGGCCAGCACGGGCGGCTCGCGCGGGGAGCTCTCGTGGCACTCGAGGCCGACCTCGCCGTCGGCGTCGCGCACCAGGATCGTGATCTCGCCGTCTCCGACCTCGGCCGGCTCCGGCGGCGCGACCCCGTAGTCGCGGAGCCCCGCCGGCTCCGACGGCTCGCCGCCGGCGCCGCCGCAGCCCGCGACGAGCGCGACGGAGAAGAGCGACCCCACCGTCGCGATCGACCTCGTGCGCATGGCCCCTCCGACGTGTGGCACCCGGCCCGCGCCGCAGCTCGCGCGCCTCAGGCGCCACAGCACTTCTTGTACTTCTTCCCGCTTCCGCAAGGGCAGGGGTCGTTGCGACCCACCCGCGGCGCCGCCCGGGCGACGGGTGCGAGCTGTCCCACGTAGACCCACGCGCCGTCGCGGCGGCGGAAGCGCGAGCGCTCGCGGTGGACGCGGTCCTCGCCGTCGAAGCGGAAGCGCGCCTCGAACTCCACCTCGCCCTCGGCGTCGCCCGGGCCGCCGGCGCGGGTGTCGAGGATCGCGAGGCCCTTCCACTCCGACTCCCGCGCCCAGCGCGCGGTGGCGTCGGGGTCGACGTCGGGCACGTCCTGGGTGGCGAGCACGTACGGCACCTCGCCGAGGGCGTACGCCGCGTAGCGCGAGCGCATCAGCTCCTCGGCGGTCGCCGGCTTCTCGCCGCCGCGGACGAAGCGGCCGCAGCACGCCTCGACCTCGCGCCCGGTGCCGCACGGACAGAGCTCGCTCGCCATGGGCCCCTGCTAGCAGGAACCCGAAGGCGCCGCGACCGCCGTCACAGCGCCCGCATGAACGCGACCACCGCCCGCTTCTCGCCGGCGTCGAGCTTCGTGCCGAGCACCAGGTTGAAGTACTCGACGGTGTCCTCGAGGGTGAGCAGCCGGCCGTCGTGGAGGTACGGCGGCGAGTCCTTGATGCCGCGGAGCGGGAAGGTCTTGATCGGCCCGTCGCCCTGCATCGCCATCCCGTTCACCATCCGCGGCTCGAAGAACCGGCCCGCCTTCAGGTCGTGCATGGTGTTGTCGGTGTAGAACGGCGGCGGGTGGCAGACGGCGCACTGGCCCTTGCCGAAGAAGAGCGCCTGCCCGCGCAGCTCCTCCTCGGTGGCGAGGGCCGGATCGAGCCGCCCGTCGACGACGCCGAGCTTCGGCGCCGGCGGGAAGTCGAGCAGGTCCTGCACCTCGGCCATGAAGTGCACCTCGCTGCCGCGGTCGAGCACGTTCACGCCCTTCTTGGCGGCGGTGACGTGATCGCCGTCGAAGTACGCGGCGCGCTGCTCGAACTCGGTGAAGTCCTCCACCGACTTGAGCGCGCGCTGCGAGCCGAAGAGGCGCTGGATGTTCACGCCGCGGAGCGACGGCGTCTCGATCCGGTGGCGGACCTCCTGGGGACGCATGTCGCCGACGAGGTGGTTCGCGCCGTTGGTGTGGCCGTTCGCGTGGCAGTCGAAGCAGGAGACGCCGGCGTGCGGCTTGTCCGAGCGCCGGTCCTCGGTGGCGTTGAACTGCTGCTGCGGGAACGGCGTGACCAGCAGGCGCACGCCCTCGAGGTCCTTCGGGTTCAGGATCCCGTTGAACAGCTCGTGGAAGTTGGTGAGGTTCACGAGCTTGCCCTGCGAGACGTCGCCGAGCTCGGGGCGGGTGGTGAGGAAGATCGGCGGCGGGAACTCCGGCAGGAAGTGATCGGGCAGGTCGAAGTCGAGGTCGAAGCGGGTCAGGTCGCGGCCCTCGAGCTTCTTCACCTCGTCGATGTGGAAGCGCGGGAACACCATCCCGCCCTCCTCGTGCTTCTCGTGGGGCAGCGGGAGGAAGCCCTCGGGGAAGAGGCCCCGCTTCCGGATCTCGGCGGGCGAGAGGGCCGCGAGCGACTCCCAGGTCGCGCCCTTCGGCAGCTTCACCCGGACGCCGTCCTGGAGCGGCTTGCCCCGGAACATCGTCGCGCCCTTCGCCGGGCGGTTCGAGAGGTCGTAGCGGGCGGCGAGCAGGTCGGCGTGGCGCTTCGCGAACCGCGCCTTCTCGCCGACCAGCCGCTTGCGGACGGCGTCGAAGCTCTCGGTCGAGGCCACCGGCGCGTAGCTCGTCGCCCCGCGCTTCGGCACCTTCTCCTGCGCGGACGCCGGCGCGGCGACGGCGCAGGCGAGCACCACCAGCGCGGCACACGAGGCCGCGGCAGAGCGGGACATGGCTCCTCCGGTTCGAGCGGTACGGTGGAGCCACGAGGTACGCCCGGGGCCCGCGATGCGGCAAGCTTCACCGCGGGTGAAAACGGGGCGGAGCGTGGGCTTGCCGACGGCGCGTCCCGCGCGGGGCGGGACCGCCGTCGGCCGCGCGTGTCAGGGCGGGACGCAGCCGCCCTGGATCGGGCGCGCGCCGGCGCGGTCGTGCAGCACCGCGGCGTCGCTGCCGTCGAGCAGCACGTAGCCGGCGCAGCTCGGCCGGATCGAGCAGCGCAGCGCGGGGACCGTCTCCGCGCCCATGAGGCCTGGGCCGGTCGCCGCGCCCGCGAGGCCCGGGGCGGCGGCGCCGCCGGCGAGGCCCGGACCCGCCTGGTCACCCATGAGGCCGGGGCCGGTCTGGTCGCCCATGAGGCCCGGGCCGGTCTGATCGCCCATGAGGCCGGGGCCGGTCTGATCGCCCATGAGCCCGGGGCCGGTCTGGTCGCCGGCGAGGCCGGGGCCGGCCTGGTCGCCCATGAGGCCGGGGCCGGCGGCGAGCTGCGGTCCGCACGGGCAGCGCCAGGCGAAGCCGCGGTCGACGACCACGGGGCCGTGCTTCGCGACCAGCGCGGCGAGCTCCTCCGGCGACGCCGCCGGCCCGAGCCGCGCGCACGGCTCGTCCGGCCGCTCCGGCGCGTGGCGGGTGCAGGCGGTCGCGGTGAGCGCGAGCGCGAGGCCTACAGCGGCGCGGGCGAGATCCACAGGATCCACGTGGGCAGGTCGGCCATGAAGCCGGTGAAGTACGCCTGCGAGTAGCCGCTCGGCTGCGCGACGAAGCTGAGCCCGCCGGCGGCGGCGGCCTGCACCTTCTCGGCCGGGACGACGATCCGGTACGACTGCTTCAGGCCCGGGAACGCCTCGGGCACCGTCGGGCAGAGCGCGAGCAGGCCGTGCAGCGGCCTCGGCGAGGACGGGTGGGTGATCTTCACCGGCTTCGCGCCGAGGCGCTTGGCGAGCCCGTGGTTCTCGAGGATCGGCAGCGCCGGGCAGTCGTAGGTCCAGAACGGCGACTCCATCGGCTGGCCGGCGACGAGGCGGAACGAGCCGTCCTCGGCCTCGATGACGACGCCGTCGGTGACCACCTCGGCGTTGGGGACGAGGAGGAAGTCGTCGGGCTGGTAGTTGCGGATCGAGCACGACGCCAGCAGCGGGAGGAGCAGGACGAGGCGCTTCACGGGCGGCCTCCCCAGGCGAGGCCGGGGATCGTCCCCGGGCGCGTCGAGCCGTAGACCGCGCCGGAGTCCGCTGCGAAGCCGGGCGACGGCGAGGCGACGCCGACGAGCGTCAGGATCGCGCCGATGCCGGCGAACGCGCCGCCGACGCCCATCATGATGGGCGTGCCGACGTCCACGTCGATGGCGGCGCCGCGCACAAACGGCGTG
>CAZDGH010000345.1:0-6589 GCA_964504805.1 uncultured Myxococcales bacterium
GCTGGAGCCTGGAGCCTGGAGCCTGGAGCCCGAGGCGCGCAGCGCCGAGCTCCGGTGGAGCCGGTGGAGCCTCGTAGCCTCGCCGCCTCGTAGCCTCGTAGCCTGCCTCCCAGCCCCCCGCCCGCCCGCCCGTGCCTCGCGCGGCGGCCCTCCCGGCTCCACCTTCCTTCCGTGGACTCTCGTGCGGCAGCTGCGCTGCGCACCGCCGCGGTGCGAGCGCTCGAAGCGGCGGAGGCGTGCGAGGCCGCGGAGCCGCGCGCCGGGGCGGCCCGCGGGTCGGTGGCGTCGCTCGGGGCGCTCCTGCGCGGGCACGCCGCCGAGATCGCTTCGTGGCTCGAGGCGGCGGGGGCGCGTCCGCCGAAGCGGGCGTCGGTGGCCGGGATGATCCGCAAGGGCATGGTCTCGGCGGGCGACGGCGGCGCGGCGGCGCTCGCCCCGGTGCTCGCGGCGGCGGTGCACGCGGCGGCCGGCCTGAAGGGCGCCCTCGAGCGCGTCCGGGACGAGGAGCTCCGCGGGCAGCTCGAGCGGCAGGCGGGGGCGCTCGGCGAGGCGCTGGCCGCGACGCGGACCGGGGCCGCGGGCCTCGTCCCGGCCGAGGGGCCGACGGCCCCGTAGCCGAGCGACCGCTCCCTCCGCTACCATCGGCGGCTTCCCGAGAGGTCGCCCATGCGGAGCTGTCGACTCGTCGTCTCCGGCGCGCTCGTCGCGCTGCTCGCCGTCCTCGCCGCGTGCGACGACGACGCGGTGCAGGGCACCGAGGACGGTGGCGGAGGCTCCGCCGCCGGCGGCAGCGGGGGCGAGGGAGGCGCGGGCGGCGCCGGCGGCGACGGCGGCGACGGCGGGAGCCAGGGCGGCTGTCGCTCCGACCTCGACTGCCCACGCGGCCAGCCGACGTGCCACGAGGGGCGCTGCGTCGTCTGCGTCGAGGATCTCGACTGCCCCGTCGCACAGCCGGTCTGCGCCGACGGCGCCTGCGCCGACTGCGTCGACGACGCCTCCTGCGCCGGCCGGCCGGAGACGCCGGTCTGCGCCGTCTCCGGCGCGTGCGTCGGCTGCCTCGCCGACGGCGACTGCCCCGCGGAGCGCCCGGTCTGCAACCGCGTGAACGTCTGCGTCGAGTGCATCGCCGACGACGACTGCGCCGAGGGCGAGAGCTGCGTCGCCGGCACCTGCCAGGTCGGCGCCGGCTGCGTCGACAACAACGACTGCGACCCGGGGCAGGTCTGCGCGAAGGCCGAGGACGCCGCGGCCGGCCGCTGCGAGGAGCTCTGCAACCCGGAGGTCGCGGGGCCCTGCCCGGCGGCCGAGCTGTGCGTGCTCGCCGGCTGGGGCCAGGCGCCGGACTTCGAGCCGATCGGCATCTGCCTCCCGCCCGAGGGCGGCGAGCTCCCGGGCGGCGTCTGCGACGTCGGCGGCGAGGGCCGGTCCTGCGAGGTCGACCTCCTCTGCATCACCACCGGCGAGGGCGCGACCACGGGCACCTGCGCGCCGATGTGCGACTCGACCGATCCGGCGGCGTGCGGCGAGGGCTTCCGCTGCGTCGACCTCGACGTCCCGAACCCGCCGGGCGCGACCATCGGCGTCTGCCTCGCGCGCGCCGCGGGCTGCACCAGCGACGCCGACTGCGCGCCGAACGAGGTGTGCACCATCTCCGAGGCGGCGAACGGCGTCGTCGATCTCGGCTGCGTGGCCGCGGCGGGGCCGGGGCGGGGCGGCGACCCGTGCACGACCGACGCGGAGTGCGGCTCGAGCTTCTGCCTCCTCGGCGTCTGCTACGGCGCGTGCGTCGACGCCGGCGACTGCGCCGCGGGCAGCGAGTGCCTCACCGTGAACTTCAACCTCGGCGACGGCTCCACCGGCGAGGCGCCGATCTGCCTCCTCTCGTGCCTCGACGACGCCGCCTGCGGCGCCGGGCTCGCCTGCCAGCTGGCGGTGACGCGCGCGCAGGACCGCCTCGTCACCATCTGCGGCAACGAGCAGGGCGCGGTCGGCCCCGGCGGGGCCTGCATCCGCGACGAGTCGTGCAAGAGCGGCGTCTGCCGCATGGGCACCGTGAACGGCCAGCCCGCCGGCTACTGCGACTACGGCTTCTGCGACGACGACACCGACTGCGCCGGCGAGACGACCTGCCACCGGACCGTCTACCAGTACGGGCCGGGCGCCGACGGCGTGTACGGCAACCTCGACGACTTCGCCGTCTTCGGCACCTGCCGCGGCGCGCTGTGCGCCAGCGACGGCGAGTGCCCGGCGGGCTGGGCGTGCGGGGTCGAGATCGACGGCGACGACGCCACGCTGCAGTCCCTCGAGGGCCACTGCCTCCCGCCGCCGGGCGCGGGGCGCGGCGGCGACTCGTGCCAGGCCACCGCCGACTGCCGCTCCGGCGCCTGCTACGACCCGCACGCGATCCCCGAGCACTGCGGCAACGGCGTCGACGACGACGGCGACGGCGCCGCCGACTGCGACGACCTCTCCTGCTTCTCCGTCTGCTTCCAGGAGAGCGCGTGCAACGACGGCCTCGACGACGACGGCGACGGCGCCGTCGACTGCGCCGACGGCGACTGCGACTTCGAGTGCCACTACGAGATGCGGTGCGGCGACGGCGTCGACGACGACGGCGACAACCTGATCGACTGCGCCGACGAGGACTGCCGGTTCACCTGCGGCCTCTACGAGTTCGAGTGCGCCGACGGCCTCGACGAGGACCGCGACGGCTTCGTCGACTGCCGCGACGAGGACTGCATGTGGGCGCAGGGCTGCCGCGAGGTCGTCTGCGACGACGGCGCCGACGACGACGGCGACGGCTTCGTCGACTGCCAGGACCTCGACTGCCGCGGCACCCGCAGCTGCACCTCGCCCTACGAGGGCGACGGCGGCGGGCCGGACTGCGAGAACGGCGCCGACGACGACGCCGACGGGCTGGTCGACTGCGCCGATCCCGGCTGCGGCGGCGTCGGCGCCTGCGCCGAGGCGGCGGCGTGCGCCGGCGGCGGCTGCTGCACCAACGGCGTCGACGACGACGGCGACGGCCTCGCGGACTGCGACGACGGCGACTGCTACCCGGACGCGGCCTGCAACGAGCTCGGCCGGTGCACCAACGGCCTCGACGACGACGCCGACGGGCCGGTGGACTGCGTCGACCCCGACTGCTCGAACGACCCGGCCTGCAACGAGCAGGTCTGCCCCGGCGGCAACTGCTGCCAGGACGGGCTCGACAACGACGGCGACGGCGGCGTCGACTGCGTCGACTACCAGTGCTTCTACACGACGCCGTGCCACGAGCAGTACTGCGCCACCGGCAACTGCTGCGCCGACGGCCTCGACTCCGACGGCGACGGCCGGGTCGACTGCGACGACCCCGACTGCCAGTACGCGAGCGCCTGCTACGAGTTCGACTGCCGGGACGGGATCGACTCGAACGGCGACGGCCTGACCGACTGCGACGACCCGGACTGCGCGAACAGCTTCGACTGCCGGGCGATCCGGTTCACCTGCTACGAGGCCTGCACCGCCGACGCGGACTGCGCCGCGGGCATGGTGTGCCGGCCCGACGTGGCGGCGTTCGGCGTCGTCGGCAACCAGTCGTTCGACTACGTGTCGTCGTGCGTGCCGCTCTGCCTGGACGGAGGCACCGACTGCGGCGGCACCTGCGTCGACACCGCGACGGACCCCGCGAACTGCGGCGGCTGCGGGCAGCCGTGCACCGGCGGGGAGACCTGCGAGGCCGGCCGCTGCGTCTGCACGGCGGACATCGACTGCGGCATCGGCGAGCTCTGCCTCGCCGGGGCGTGCACGCCGGCGAACTGCCGGGTCGACGGAGACTGCGCGGCCGCCGAGGTGTGCGTGGCGAACTTCTGCCAGTAGCGGCCGGGGCGCCTCGCGGCGCCACGACGACCCGCGCCTACGGCCGGCGCGCCAGCTCCTCGCGGAGCTTCGCGAGCTCGGACTTGAGGCCGTCCACCTCGTCGCGGAGGGAGGCGAGCTCCTTCGGCGGCGGGTGTCCCTCGCGGATCGCCCGGAGCGCCTCGCGGCAGGCGCGGCGCACCCGGCCGTCGCCGTCGAGGGACTCGCAGCGCGACAGCGCGCCGGCTGCGTGATCGTCGCCGAGCTCGCCGAGCGCGGAGGCGGCGGCGGCCTTCACCCGGAAGTCGGCGTCGTCGAGGAGGTCCTCGAGGGCGAGGGTGACCTCGCGCTTGCCGCGGCCCGCCTCGGCGAGGGCGGCGACGGCGGCGCGGCGGGCGAAGCTGCCGACGTCGCGGCGGAGGTGGCGGAGGAGGAGCGGGAGCGCGCGGTCGTCGCGGAGCTTGCCGAGGCCCTCGAGGACGCCGGACAGCACCGCGTCCATGTGGCCGGGCTGCTGCCGGGCGCGGGGCAGCGCCGCCTCGAGCGACGCGAACGCCGAGGGCGCGCGGGTGGCGCCGAGGCTCCTCGCCGCCTCGCCCTCGACGAGCCAGGTGGCGTCGCCGTCGAGCGCCCGCGCGAGCGCCGCCGCCACGCGATCGTCGCCGCGCTGCTCGCCGAGGGCGCGGACGACGGCGCGGCGGGCCTTCGGGTGCGACTCGGCGGGGAGCGCCCGCAGCAGCGCGTCCTTGCCGGCCTCGGTGCGGCGGCCTCCGAGGGCGGCGGCGGCGGCGGCGCGGACGCCCCAGAACGGATCGGCGCGGAGGGCCTTCTCGAGCGCCTCGATCGCCGGGGCCGAGCCGTCCTTGCCGAGCGCCTTCGCGGCGGCGGCGCGGGCGCGGCCCTCGCGGGCCGAGGCGAGCTCGGCGAGCCAGAGCGCCGGCGGCTTGTCGACGGAGAGCGTCGCCAGCGCGTCGCCGTGCGGGTCGACGACGGCCTGCTCCGGCCGTCCGGGCAGCGGGAGCACGAAGCGCTCCTCGGCCCTCGAGATCCGGAGGGTGCGGACGTGCTCGGCGCCGCCGACCGCGAACCGGACGTCGAGCGGCAGCTCGAAGAGCGGCGTCCCCTTCGAGGTGTCCTGGGTCTGCTTCACGTGCACGGTCGCCTGCGCCGCGTCGGCGTCGTAGGCGACGGCGATCGAGAGCTCGGGGTGACCGGGCTTCAGCACGTACTGGTCGAAGAAGCGGTCGAGGGCGTGGCCCGTGGCCTCCTCGACGGCGCGCTGCAGGTCGACGGTCTCGACGTTGCCGCCCTGGTGCTTGCGCACGTAGTGGCGGATCGCCTTGCGGAAGAGGCCGTCGCCGAGCCGGCGCCGGAGCTCGTGGAGGACGAGCGAGCCCTTCTCGTAGAGGTGCCGGTCGAAGACGTCGATCGGCGCGTGGTACTCGCGGGCGACGATCGGCCGCACGTACCGGTCGGACGTCTCCTTCAGGTAGAGGTCGAGGTCGTCGGCGCGCACCTGGTCGGCCTCGTCGATCCCGTCGACGTGCTCCTTCCACAGCACCTCGAGGTAGGTGGCGAAGCCCTCGTTGAGCCAGCCGTGGGGCCACTCGCGGCAGGTGAGCAGGTCGCCGAACCACTGGTGCGCGAGCTCGTGGGAGGTGAGCGGCTCGCTGGAGAAGTCGCCGTGCGCCTTCTCGTCGTGGAGCGTCGCGTCGGTGAGCGTCGTCGCCGAGGTGTTCTCCATGCCGCCGAAGATGAACTCGGCGACCACCACCTGGGCGTACTTCGGGTACGGGTACGGCACGCCGGTGAGCTCGGAGAACAGCTCGATCATCCGCGGCGTCCGCTCGAAGGTGCGGGCGGCGTCCTCGGCGCGATCGGGCGGCACGAAGTACTCGAGCTCGACGTCGCGCCAGCGATCGGTGGTGCGCGCGAGCTCGCCGGCGACGAGCGTCACCAGGTACGGCGGCGTCGCCTGGTCGAGGCGGTGGTGCACCGTGCGCGTCTCGCCCTCGACGACGTCGGAGAGCTTCCGGCCGTTCGACACCACCGCCATCCGCTTCGGCACCCGGGCGCGCACCTCGACCGTCGCCTTCTGGTGCGGCGCGTCCAGGCACGGGAACCAGTGCCGCGCGTCCTCGTCCTGCCCCTGGGTCCACGCCTGCCACGGCCGCGCCGGGTGCAGCTCGTCCGGCCCGACGAACCACACCCCGCGCCGCGGCTGCGTCCCGTACTCGACGGCGAGCACGAGCTCCGCGCCCTCGGCGAGCGGCGCCGGCAGCTCCACCGCGAGCACCCGGCCGTCGTGGTGGAACCGCGCGTCGGCGCCGCCGGCGCGCACGGAGCGGATCTCGAGCGCCACCGCGTCCAGCTCGACGCGCGCGACGCCGTCGCGGACCGCCGCGACCGTGAGCTCGCACCGCCCGTCGACCCGGCGCCGCTCGAAGTCGAGCGCCACGTCGACGAGGACGTGCCGGGTGCGGACGGGCCGGGGCGGCGCCCACGAAGGGCTCGCCCCGGGGAGCACGAAGGGTGCAGGCCCCTGCGGGCCCGAGCAGCGCTGGCAACCGTGGCGGGACATGGTGCGGCCTCCGGGAGGGGCCGCATCCTAGCCGGCGGGGCGGCGGGGCGGCGGTGGGACGCGCGGTGGCTCGGTCGGGCGGAAGCGCGGCGGCGTGGTCGGGTGGCGCGGGCGGCGGCGGGGTGAGCGCGCGACGGGAAGGGGCGCCGTGCCTGCCACGGCCGCCGC
>CAZDGH010000346.1:0-6581 GCA_964504805.1 uncultured Myxococcales bacterium
AGCCAGAGCGGCCGGATCTCGGGCGGGAGCTGGTTGGCGATCTGCTCGGCCTCGCCCTCGGAGATCCAGCTGCGCGAGACCTGGTAGACGCAGCGCGCGAGGCGCTCCGCCTCGGCCTCGTCGCAGCCGAGCTCGCGGGAGATCTTCAGGATCAGCTCCTCCTTGTGGCGGCGCGGCGGGTGGGCGGAGAGCTCGCGGCCCGGCGCCTGCGCGAGGAACTCGCGGAGCTTGTACGGGAGCTGCGACTCGAGGTCCTTTGCCTCGCCCTCGACGATCCGGCTCTCGAGCGCGGAGAGCGCGGCGATGGCGGCGGCCTCGGCCTGGTCCTTCGGGACGCCGGCCTTCTCCTCGATCGCGCGGATGAACGCGACGTAGGTGGAGCCGGCGCGGCTCTCGTGGCGCTCCTGCCTGCGCGCCGCGTCGGGCGGCGGCCGGCGGTGCGGCTGCTGCTGCGCCTGCGGCTGGCCCTGCGCCTGTCCCTCGGCCTGGCCGGGCGGCTGGTTCGTGTCTGCCATGGGGATCCTCCTCCTGCCCTCGAAGGTGGGATCCCCGGGGCGTCAGCGCACGAGCCGCTCCGCGAGCGCGGCGAGCCGCTGCGCGGCCGGCTCGCGGGCGCCCGTCCGCACGCGGTCGAGCAGCGTGGCGCGCGCCTTCGGGTCGGCGTCCTCGAGCGACGCGAGCCGGAGCGCCGCCGCCCGGTCCGGCAGGGTCCCCGGCGCGACCAGCGCCGCGCGGATCGCGAGCTTCGCCGCGGCGACGTCCTTCCGGGCGAGCAGCGCCTCGCCGCGGAGCAGGTGCGCCCAGGGGGCGAGCGCGCGGGCGTCGCCCTTCGCGAGCCACGCGTCGAGCCGCTCCACCGCCGACGGATCGCCCGCCCGCACCAGCGCCAACGCCGCCGCGAGCTCGACGATGGGCCCGTGCTCCCGCGCGCCCCGCACGAACGCCGCGCAGGTCGCCGCCGCCTCCCTCGCGCGCTCGGCGTCGGCCACCGCCGACGAGCAGGCGGCGCGCCCCGGCTCGCGGCCCTTCCCGAAGCCGTCCTTCTCGAAGAGCGGCGTCGCGACGAGCGCCTCGAGCGCGAGCGCCTGCACGGCGAGGCCGACCTCGGCCGCCGGATCCGGCGGTGGGGCCGCCGGCGCCTGTGCGAGCGCGAGCGCGACGACGAGCGCGGTCACGGTCCGCCGAGCGGCGCCCGGGCGAGCGCGGTGTAGCGCGGTCCCTGCGGCAGGGTCTCGCTGCGGAAGAGCACCAGCTCGCCGGCCGGGCTCTCGCCCGCGTCCGCGGAGGCGAGCGCCGCCGCCGCGGCGGCGAGGCCCGGCTCGCCGCGCGGGTCCTTGCACCGCGCCAGGGTGAGGTGCGGCACGTACGCCTCGTGCTCGGGCTCGTAGCCGAGCGGCGCGAGCGCCACGCGGAGGTCGCGCTCGATCGCCTGCAGCGCCGCCGCCTGCCCGCCCACCCGGAGGAACAGCACCCGCGGCTTCCGCGACGGGCCGAAGGTGCCGGCGCGCTCGGGCCGGAGCACCAGCGGGGCGTGGGTCTGCGCCACCTGCACGAGGGCGGCGCCGGCGACGGCCGCCTCCTCCTCGCTGCGTGCGCCGAGGAACGCCAGCGTCACGTGGAGGCTCTCCGGCCGCACCCACTTCGCCCGCGGCGCCAGGTCGCGCACCCACACGACCCCCGCGGCGACCATCGCCCGCCCCCCCGGCGCGAGGTCCACGGCCGCGAAGATCCGCAGCGCCCCGCTCACTCGACGGTGACGCTCTTGGCGAGGTTGCGCGGCTGGTCGACGTCGGTGCCGCGGTGATCGGCGACGTGGTACGCGAGCAGCTGCAGCGGCACGCTGGTGACCGCCGGGGCGAGGAGCGGATCGCACGCCGGCACCTCGAGCACCGCGTCGGCGAGCTTCGACGCCTGGGTGTCGCCGGCGGTGACGACGGCGATCACCCGGCCGCCGCGGGCCCGGACCTCCTCGATGCTGCCGAGGGTCTTCTCGTAGGTGGCGTCGGCCGGCGCGCAGACGACGACCGGCACGTCGTGGTCGATGAGGGCGATCGGGCCGTGCTTCATCTCGCCCGCCGGGTAGCCCTCGGCGTGGAGGTACGAGATCTCCTTGAGCTTGAGCGCGCCCTCGAGCGCGACCGGCGCCTGCGGCCCGCGGCCGAGGAAGAGCACGTCGCGCGCCGACGAGAGCGAGAGCGCCACCTCGCGCACGCCCTCCTCGGTGGCGAGCGCCTCCTCGACCTTGCCCGGCAGCTCGCGCAGCTTCTCGAGCCAGGCGCGGCCGGCGGCGGCGTCGAGCTTGCCGTTCAGCCGCCCGAGCCGCACCGCGAGCAGCGCCAGCGCCACGAGCTGGGTGGTGAAGGCCTTGGTGGAGGCGACGCCGATCTCGGGACCCGCGTGCGTGTACAGCACGTGGTCGGTCTCCCGCGGAATCGCGGCGCCGAGCACGTTGCAGACGCCGAGGGTCACCGCGCCCCGGGCCTTCGCCTCGCGGATGGCCGCCAGGGTGTCGGCCGTCTCGCCCGACTGCGACACCGCGATGCAGAGCACGCCGGCGTCGACGACCGGGTCGCGGTAGCGGAACTCCGAGGCCAGGTCGACCTCCACCGGCAGCCGCGCCAGCTTCTCGATCCACTGCTTGCCGAGCAATCCCGCGTGCCAGCTCGTGCCGCAGGCGACGATCTGCACCCGCGCGATCCGCCGGACCGCGGCGGCGTCGAGCGTCACGCCGTCGAGGTGCGCGTCGCCCTCCTCGAGGACCGCGCGGCCGCGGAGCGTGTCGGCGATCGCGCGCGGCTGCTCGTGGATCTCCTTGTGCATGAAGTGCTTGTGGCCGCCCTTCTCCGCCATCAGCGGCGACCAGTCGATCCGGCGGCGCGGCCGCTCCACCGTCGCGCCGGCGAGGTCGGTGATCGTCACCTTCTCCGCGGTCACCTCGGCGAGATCGCCCTCCTCGAGGAAGATCACGTCGCGGGTGTGGGCGAGGAGCGCCGGCACGTCGGAGGCGACGAAGCTCTCGCCCGCGCCGAGCCCGAGCACGAGCGGCGAGGCGTTCTTGGCCGCGACGATCCGGCCCGGCTCGTCGGCGCTCGTCACCACCAGCGCGTAGGTGCCGCGCACCTTCGAGAGCGCGCGGCGCACCGCCTCGACCAGGCCCTTCGCGCCGGCGCCGAGCTCCCGGGAGACGAGGTGGGCGAAGATCTCGGTGTCGGTCTCGCTGGCGAAGACGTGGCCGGCGGCCCTGAGCTCGTCCTTGAGCGCGAGGTGGTTCTCGATGATGCCGTTGTGGACGACCGCGATGGTGCCGTAGCGGTGCGGGTGCGCGTTCTCGTTCGACGGCTTGCCGTGGGTCGCCCACCGCGTGTGGCCGATGCCGACGGTGCCTTCGAGCGGCTCCTTCGCGAGCACGCCGTCGAGGTTCGCGAGCTTGCCCTTCGCCCGCCGGATCTCGAGCCCCGTGGGCCCGAGCACCGCGAGCCCCGCGGAGTCGTAGCCCCGGTACTCCAGCTTGCGGAGCCCCTCGACGAGGATCTCCATCGCCTGCCGCGCCCCGACGTACCCGACGATCCCGCACATGGTCGTTCGCCTCCGTGCCGCGCCGCGATGCACGGGGCGTACCCGGCCGCAGGGAGGGCGAATGTGGCAGGAAGAGGCGGGTCGGAACAAGCGGCGCGGCCGACCGGCCACGCCCGGCGCGCCTACCGCTTGCCGCGCCGCCCGGCCGGCTTCCTGGCCTTCCCCTTCGCCCGCGGCGCGGCGCGGCGGCTGGCGGCGTTCTTGGTGGGCTTCACCACCTTCTTCCGGGCCTCGCGCTTCTTCGCGACCCAGCCCTCCTTCACCACCTGCGGCGCCCGGGAGATCGCCAGCGACAGCGGCGGCACGTCCTCGGTCACGGTGGTGCCGGCGCCGACGTAGGCGCCGTCGCCGAGGGTCACCGGCGCGACCAGCTGCGAGTCGGAGCCGATGAAGACCTCGTCGCCGAGCACGGTCGGGTGCTTGTGCACGCCGTCGTAGTTGCAGGTGATCGTGCCCGCGCCGATGTTGCAGCGCTCGCCGATGGTGGCGTCGCCGAGGTAGCTGAGGTGGTTCGCCTTCGAGCCCTTCCCCATCCGCGTCTTCTTCGTCTCGACGAAGTTGCCGACGTGGACCTCCTCGGCGAGCTCGGTGCCGGGGCGGAGCCGGGCGAACGGGCCCACCGTGGCCCGGGCGCCGACGACCGCCTCCTCGAGCACGCAGTACGGCTTCACCACCGCGCCGTCGGCGACGACGCTCGCCTCGACCACGGAGCCGAAGCCGATCCGCGCGCCGGCGCCGATGCTCGTCCGGCCGGTGAGCCGCACGTTCGGCTCGATCACGGCGTCGGCGCCGATCTCCACGCCGTCCTCCACGAAGGTGGAGGCCGGGTCGACGAAGATCGCGCCCGCCCGCATCAGCCGGTCGCCGGCGCGGCGGCGGAGCACGTCGCCGACGGCGGCGAGCTCGACCTTGTCGTTCACCCCGGCGAGCTCCTCGACCGGCGCCTCGAGCCCGATCGCCGGCGTGCCCGCCCGGGCCGCGGCCGCGACCACGTCGGTGAGGTAGAGCTCGCGCTGCGCGTTGCTCGCGCCGACGCCCGCGAGCGCCCGCCAGAGGAACGTCGCGTCGCAGTCGTAGATCCCGGCGTTGCACTCGCCGATCGCGCGCTGCGCCGGGGTCGCGTCCTTGTGCTCGACGATCGCCGCGCAGGCGCCGCTCGCGTCGCGGACGACCCGGCCGTAGCCGGTGGGATCCTTCGGGCGCATGGTGAGGAACGCCACCGGCGCCTGCCGGCCGGCCTCGACGAGCCGCGCGAGCGTCTCCTCGGTGAGGAGCGGCACGTCGCCGTAGAGGACGAGGACGCGGCCCTCGTGCCCCGCGAGCGCGGCCTTCGCCTGCAGCACCGCGTGGGCGGTGCCGAGCTGCTCCGCCTGGACCGCGAAGGCGAGCGGCGCGCCGGGGAAGCGCGCCTCGACCGCGGCGCGGACCTCCTCGGCCTGGTGGCCGACGACGACGACGACGGGGCTCGCCTCGAGCGCGAGCGCCCGCTCGACCGGGTACGAGACGAGCGGGCGGCCGTTGGCGAGGTGCAGCACCTTGGAGAGGGCGCTCTTCATCCGCGTGCCCTTGCCGGCGGCGAGGACCACGGCGGCGCGGCGGGCCTGCTCGGGAGGCGTCATGCGCGGGACCATAAGGAGGGGTCCCCGACCGGTCAATCGCGGCGCCCCGGCTTGTCGGGGTAGGCTGAAACCACGGGTACCTTGAGAGGGCGTCGGCCCTGGGGTACGAGGAGCACCATGTCCACCGGCAACCCGAGCGAGGGTAGTCCGTCGATCCGCGTCGCGATCGTCGAGGACGATCCGTTCCAGCTGCAGCTCGCGTCCCACATCGTCAAGAGCGCCGAGGACCTCGTCCTCGCCGGCACGTTCAGCAACGGCAAGGAAGCCGTGGACGCGGTGAGCTCCGGCAAGGTCGAGGCGCAGGTCGTCGTCGTCGACCTCGGCCTCCCCGACATCGCCGGCGCCGAGGTGACGCGGCGGCTGCGCGCGCTCCCGAAGCCGCCCGAGGTCGTCGTCCTCACCGCCCACGGCGAGCGCGCGATGGCGCTCGAGGCGCTCAAGGCCGGCGCCTCCGGCTACCTGCTCAAGGGCGCGCCCGCGGATCTGCCGGTCGCCATCCGCGTCGCGGCCGCCGGCGGCTCCGCCATCGCGCCGGCGATCGCCCGCTACCTGCTCGACGAGATCCGCGTGCCCGAGCCGTCGGGCGGCGCGCAGCCGGTCCCGCTCCGCGACATCGGCAAGCTCCCCGACGAGGAGGCCGAGGCCGAGGCGAAGCGGTCCGAGGGCGCCACCCTCGGCACCAGCGATCGCCCCGCCCTCACCCGCCGCGAGCGCGAGGTGCTCGGCCTGCTCGCCAAGGGCGCGACCTACGACGACGCCGCCCGCGTCCTCGGCATCAGCCTCGGCACGGTGCAGAGCCACGTGAAGCGGCTGTACCGGAAGCTCGAGGTGTCGTCGAAGGCGGAAGCGGCTGCGGAGGCGGTGCGCCGCGGATTGGCCTGGCCGTAGCGGGCTCCGGCCGTCGCCGAGGCTCCAGGCTCCAGGCTGCAGGCTCCGGCAACCACGCGGGTGGCTGGAGCCCGGAGCCTGGCTGCTGGAGCCTCGGGCTGCTATTCCCTCCGGATGCGCCGCCTCCTCCCCCTCCTCCTCCTCTCGCTCTCCGCGCCCGCGGCCGCGCTGCCTGCGTCGGGGACGCGCGGCGTCGCGGCGACGGCGCACCCGGCGGCGACCGAGGCGGCGCTCGAGATGCTCGAGGCGGGCGGGACGGCGGCGGACGCGGCGTGCGCGGCGGCGTTCACGCTCGCGGTCGTCGAGCCGTACTCGTCGGGGATCGGCGGCGGCGGGTTCGCGCTGGTGAAGCACGGCGAGGCGCTCGTCTTCCTCGACTTCCGCGAGGTGGCGCCGAGGGCGGCGACGACGACGATGTTCCTCCGCGACGGCGTCGCCGATCCGGCGCTCTCGCGCGACGGGCCGCTCTCGGCCGGCGTGCCCGGCGCGGTGGCGGGC
>CAZDGH010000347.1:0-6542 GCA_964504805.1 uncultured Myxococcales bacterium
GAGCGCGCCGCCGTCCACGCGCCCGCCCTCGACCCACGACGGCGCCGCGGCGGCGAGCGGGCCGGGGAGCGGGATCGAGAGCTCCGCGCCGCCGCGGTTCACCGCGACCACCGCGCTCGCGCCCTCCGCCTCGCGGAGCCAGGCGACGTGGGCGGGGCCCGCGGCGAGCACCCTCGTCCGCGCCGCGCGGAGGGCCGGCGTCGCGGCGCGCAGCGCGAGCCAGCGGGCGAGGAGCGGCCGGAGCGGCTGCCGGTCGAAGCGCATGTCGGCGCGGTTCTCCGGCTCCTTCGCGCCGTCGAGCGCCGACTCGGTGCCCCAGGTGATCGACGGGGCGCCGCGGGAGGTGAGCAGCACCACGAGGAGCTGCGCGGCGTCCCGCTCGTCGCGGCAGCTCGCCGCCAGCCGCGGCAGGTCGTGGTTGTCGGCGAGCGTCACCAGCCGCGACGGATCGCCGTAGAGCCGGTCGGCGGTGAAGAGCGCGCCGAGCCGCGCCGGCGCCTCGCCGCGGCAGAAGACGTCGGTGAGGGCGAAGTGGAGCGGGAAGTCGAAGACGTGGGTGAACCCGCCGTCCTCGAGCGTGCGCGCGAGCTTCCGCGGATCGCCCTCGAGGTCCTCGCCGAGGAGCACGAAGCCCGGGCCGCCCTTCGCGAGGGCGGCGGCGTTGAACGAGCGCCAGAACGAGAGTGGCACGTGCTTCACCGCGTCGAGCCGGAAGCCGTCGGGGCGCACGCGGTCGAGCCACGCGAGGCTCGCCTCGGTGAGCCACGCGGCGACCTCGGGGTCCTCGTGGGCGAGGTCGGGCAGGCCGTGGACGTCGTGGGTGACGAGCTCGGCCGGGTCGTCCCAGTCCCGGATGTCGCCGTTCCGGTGGAACCACTCCGGCCTCTCGCGCAGGAGCGGCGCCTCGTAGCCGACGTGGTTCAGCACCACGTCGAGGTAGAGCTTCATCCCGCGCCGGTGCAGCTCGTCCGAGAGCCGCGCCAGCTCCTCCTCGGTGCCGAAGCGCGGGTCCACCCGGGAGAGGTCGGTGGTCCAGTAGCCGTGGAACGCACCGTGCTCGCCGACCTTCTCGGCGCGGGTCGCGAACACCGGCGAGATCCAGAGCGCGCCGACGCCGAGGGCCTCGAGCTCGTCGAGCCGGGAGAGGAGGCCGGCGAGGTCGCCGCCGTGCCAGCCGGCGGGGTCGCGCGGGTCGGCGCCGGCGTCGTTCGACGGGTCGCCGTTCTCGAACCGGTCGACCATGGCGAAGTAGACGGCGTCGCGCGGCCCCGAGGCGGCGGGCGCGGCCGGCGCCGCCCGCTCGCCGGCGAGGAAGGTGTCGGCGAGGCTGCCGGCGCGATCGGCCACCACGTTCGCGGTGGCCGCCACCGCGTCGCCGGCGCCCTCGTGGACGTACCGCAGGATGGCGGGCACGGTGGACGAGCTGTCGAGCGCCGCCTCCGGCGCCGCCGCCCGGCCGAAGCTCACCCGCGCCTCGACCTCCCAGCGGAAGCGCCCCTGGAGCTGGGCGTAGAACGACGGCCGCGCCTCGACCAGCGCGACGTAGGGCGCGCCCGCCGCCGCCTCGGCGACGAGGCCGAGCCGCCGCCGGGTGTCCCGCGCCGCGCCGAACGCCGCCGCGCGCGCGTCGAACGGCAGCTCCACCACCTCGAGGTTCCGCTCCGCGAGCGCCTCGGCGACCGCCGCCTTGAGCGCCTTCGGCGCGTCGGAGACGCCGCGCGCGCCCGGCTCGTCGACGACGTACGCGACCGCGACCTGCTGCGGCGTGGGCAGGCGGACGATCTCGGGGCCGGTCACGCACGCGGCGAGGAGCAGGAGCGCCGCGGCCCACCATCGCGTCAGAACCATGCTTCGGCCTCGAGGGCGACGAGCGAGTGCCAGTGGCGGTCCTCGCCGACGGCGAACAGCTCGTACTGGTCGAGCGACTCGACGTCGCTGGAGCGGAAGGCGTTGTGGACGTTCGAGCGCTGGAGCCCGAAGAGGAGCCGCAAGCTGGGCCTGGTGAAGATCCCGGTGCCGAGCGGGTTCAGCACCGGCCCGACCTTGAGCTGCCAGGTGTCGCGGGTGTCGGTGTCGCCGAACTCGAGGCCGCGGGCGTCGGAGGCGCCGTCCTCGCTGCGGAAGACCGAGTCGTGGTGCTCACGGAACAGGTTGCCGTTCAGGCTCGTCTCGCGGGCGACCGAGTTCTCGCAGAGCAGGTGCAGCGTCTCGGTGAAGTAGAGCTGCAGCCGCAGCACCGCGGAGACGTACTTCCGGTTGTCCTCGCCGGCGGCGACGTCGTTGTCCGCGTTCCGGTCCTCGCCGTAGAGGCCGGCGAGCACGGCGTCGAGCCGCCCGGGCCAGAGCACGAGCTGCGCCTCGTCGCCGATCACCAGCTCGGTGCGCTCGTCGGTGAGCCCGGCCACGTAGAGCGTGTACGTGCGCCCGCCGAACGTCTCGGTGCGCGTCGCCTCCGGGTGGCGGAGGCGGTAGCTCGCGAACAGGTTGTTCCACTTCAGCGGCCCGAGCTCTCCGAAGCCGATCCAGCCGATCGCCTTCCAGCTCGTGGCGCCCACGGCCTCGGGCCGGTGGTCGAGGTCGAACTGGCCGAGCGGGTCCTCCTCGAGGTAGCGCTGCACCACCTCGCCGCGGACGAGGTCCTCGTACGAGATCCCCGGCGTCGAGTGGAGGGCGAAGCGGTTCCCCTCCTCCTTCCGCTCGAAGTGGCCCTGGCCGCCGACGCCGACGAGGAAGCTCTTCGCGAGCGCGACGCGGAAGGTGCCGCCGGCGGTCGGCACCGCGTGGTAGTCGGCGCCCTTCAGCGAGAACCCGGCGTCGCCGACGCCGACGAGGAGCTCCACCGGCTCGCGGTTCCAGCGCGCCGAGAGGCCCACGGTCTCGAAGAACACCGTCGCCGGCCGGAGGTCGTAGAGCCCGAGGTCGCCGAAGTAGCTGTCGAGGGTGCCGAGCTGCCAGGTGACGTCGCGGAGCAGCACGTTCCCGGCCTTCACGTACAGCTCGGAGACGCGGTAGCTCGCGAGGCCGCCCATCGCCGGGTCGGCGTTCTTCACCGACCCTCCCTCGATCCGGGCGTGCACGCTCGTCCACGGATCGCTCTCGGCGAGCGACGCCTGGAGCAGGTCGAGGCGCAGGTCGAGCGTCGCCCACGGGCCCTCGTTGAGCAGGCGCCCGTAGAGGTTCCAGAAGCCGAGCCGCCCGTCGCCGCCCTGCAGATCCGGGCGGGTCATGAGCCGGAAGTAGCCGCCGGCCGAGGCGCGATCCCGCTCCGCCTCGGCCGAGGCGGCGAGCGGCAGCAGCGCGGCGAGCGTGACCAGGAGCCCCCTCCCGAGCCCCCTCACTCCAGCGCCTCGAGGATCACGATGGTGCGCTCCGGCACGCCGTAGACGCCGCCGTCGATCACCGCGCCGTCCTCGAGGGTCGCGTTCTGGCTCTCGCGCGGCTCGGCGGCGACCTGCTCGCCCTCGTCGAAGTGCGCCTGGGTGTCGACCAGGCGGGTCCAGATCACGCCGTCGGGGAGCCGGAAGTCGACGGGGCCCAGCTCCATGTTGATGAGCACCACGAGCTGCGGGTCCTCGTAGTAGTGGACCATCAGGTTGCGGCTGCCCCAGCTCGGATCGCCGTTTTGCGAGCTCTTCCAGGCGAAGAGCCGCGGCCGGCCGTCCGAGATCGGGTCGCTCCCGTAGCGCGTCGGCGCGAACGCCGTCTTGTGCTTTCGCCGGATCGCCGCGAGCTCGGAGACGAAGTCGACCATGCGCCAGCGCTCGTCGTGCGGCTGCCACTCGCCCCACTTGAACCAGTTGTGCTCGTTGTCCGAGCGATCGGTGTAGGCGTTGTTGTTGCCGAGCTGCGTGCGCATCCACTCGTCGCCGCCGAGGAGCAGCGGCGTGCCGTGGCTGATGAACATCGCGGTGAGCATGTTCCGGATCATCTGCCGGCGGAAGGCGTCGCCGCGCTCGTCGCCCCACCTCCGCGAGTGGTTGTTCGACTCCCCCGAGTCGCGATCGCAGAACACGGACAGCGGGTCCTCGCAGCAGATCGGGTTGAGCGGCCCGCACTTGTTCTGCTTCTGGTCGTACGACATCAGATCGAACAGCGTGAAGCCGTCGTGCACGGTGACGAAGTTCAGCGAGTGGTACGGGCGCCGGCCGTTGTGCATGAAGTAACGGTCCGAGCCGGTCATCACGAAGCCGCCGTCGGCGTCGCCGATCGTGCCGTTGAGCGGGAAGCCGTCCTCGTTGACGAAGCGCCGCCACCAGTCGCGGAAGCGGCCGTTCCACTCGCCCCAGCCCGTGCCCTCCTTCGCCGTCGCGGCCGGGAAGCCGCCCAGGTAGAAGCCGGCGAGGCTCCACGGCTCCGCGATCACCCGCGTGTTGTAGGCCTGCAGCACCGGGTCGTCGGCGATGTCCTGCAGCACCGTCTGCCGCGGATCGGCCGCCCACGCGTACCCGGCCTCGGTCTCGACCTCGCCGAGGATCGGCGCGAGGTCGAAGCGGAACCCGTCCACGTGGAGCTCCTCCACGTAGTAGCGGAGCGAGTCCATGATCAGCCGCCGCATCGGCCGGTGGTTCGTGCGCGTCTGGTTCCCGACGCCCGTGTCGTTCCAGTACTGCTTCTTGTCGCCGGGCGGCAGCGCGTAGTACGCGGCGTTGTCGAGGCCACGGTACGAGTACAGTCCGGCGACCTCGTAGGGATCGAAGTTGTTGAGCACCTGCCCGATGTCGAGGTCGAGCGCCGTGTCGTTGAGCTCGAGCTTCGACCGCCACAGCCCGCCCTCGCCGGTGTGGTTGTAGACGACGTCGACGATCACCTCGATGCCGTGCTGGTGGAGCTGGTCCACCATCCACTTGAACTCGTCGGTCGGCGCGCCCGGCTCCCGGCGCGAGCTGTACGCGAGCTCCGGCGCGAAGAAGTTCAGCGTCTGGTAGCCCCAGTAGCCGCCGTCGAGCGGCTTCTCGTGGATCGGCAAGAGCTCGACCGCGGTGATCCCGAGCTCCTTCAGGTACGCCGCCCTCTCGCCGAAGCCGCGGTACGTGCCGGGGTGGTCGACGCCCGACGCAGGGTCCATGGTGAAGCCCTTCACGTGGACCTCGTAGACGACCTGGTCCTCCCAGCGGTGGCCCTCGAGGGTGTCGTCCCTCCGCCCCTCGCGCCACGCGGCCTCGCCCTCGCTCCACTCGTACGTGCTCTCGACGACGACGCCCTTCGCCGCCGCCGCGTAGGTGAGCTCGGTGCGCTTCGGCCCCGACGCGGTGGAGCCCTTCGACCAGTCGTGGTCGCGGTGCAGCGCCTTCGCGTACGGGTCCATGAGCAGCTTGTTCGGGTTGAAGCGGTTGCCCTCCTCGTCGACGTCGGCGAGGAAGCCGTCGATGCGCCCCGGCGTCCAGTCCGGGTGCACCGGCCAGTTCGGGCCCCACGCCCGGAAGCCGTAGTGCTGCCCGAGGCCGACGCCCTCGACGTAGACGTTCCAGACGTCGCCGAAGCGCGACATCGTGAACTCGCGGCTCGGGCGATCCGACTCCGGATCGTCGAAGAGCAAGAGATCGATCCGCCCGGC
Organism: uncultured Myxococcales bacterium; assembly: GCA_964504805.1. GTDB lineage: Bacteria > Myxococcota > Myxococcia > Myxococcales > Vulgatibacteraceae > CAZDGH01. Next base: position 5,555 of record CAZDGH010000347.1, read on the forward strand.
GCGCTCGGAGTAGACGCCGAAGTTCACACCCTGGTCGATCCGCGTCGGCCCGAGGTGCTCGAGGCCCTCGACGGCGGCCGGCGAGAGCGACGGCGCGATCGGCTGGGAGGCGTAGAGCTCGACGTAGTCCTCGGACGGACAGGCGACGAGCGCGAGGACGGGCAGGAGCCCGAGGAGCGGCGGCAGCTTGGGGCGAGGCATCGCGCCCGGGTCTAGCAGGGGGTGCGAGACGGGCACAAGGCGCGGCCAGGAACGGCACGGGGCCGGCGGGAGAGCTCCCGGCCGGCCCCGCGACGGTGCGGCAAAGAGCGCTTACTCCTCGCCCTGCGACCGCTCCATCTTGTTGTTGTCCTTCTTCTTCATGCCGCCCTTCTTCTTCTCGTCCTTCTTCGCGTCGCCCGCGGCGGCCTTGCCGTCGGCGGCCGGCGCGGCGGCGGCGGCGTCGCCGGTGGCGGCCGGCGTGCCGGCGGCAGCGGCGTCCTTCTTCGCGTCCTTCGCGGCGGCGTCGGCGGCCTTCTCGTCGGTCGTCTTGCCCGCCTCGGCCTTCTTCGCGTCGCCCTTGCCGGCGTCGCCCGCGTACGCGGGAGCGGCGGTGAGCGTGAACATCGCCATCGCGGCCAGCACCAGGAACTTCTTCATCGGTCTCTCTCCGTTGTGAACCGGGGCTCGCGCCTCTGGGCGCGCCCCCGGGCAAATCGCGGCGCATCGTACACCCGCCGCGCCCGGACACCAGACCCACGGGCCGACCCCGAAACCCGCGGACCTGAGGCCCATCGACGGCGCCCGGCAACCTCCATTCATCCGCCCTGTTTTCGCGACCTTGGAAAGCGAGCGCCCACCGTGGGAAGCGCGGCGCCCAGCCTCGGACGCCCCCCGGAGCCTGTGGGTTCCAGAGATCGCGGGGTTGTCCTCCGGCCGGATGCGGGCCCCGTCCTTGCTCCCGACGCATGCGGCGACGGGGGCGGTCGGGGCACTCCGAGGAGGCGTT
>CAZDGH010000348.1:0-6509 GCA_964504805.1 uncultured Myxococcales bacterium
GGTTGCAGGCGATCCGGCCGTTGCCGCAGTCGACGGTCGGCACCACGCAGTCGATGTCGCAGTCGCCGGTGGGGCACTCCACGATGCAGCTGCCGTTGTGGCAGTCCACGTCGCAGGCGCCTCCCGCGCAGTCGAGGTTGCAGCGGCCGACGTGGCAGTCGAGGTCGCAGCTGCCGGCCGGGCAGTCGAGCACGCAGCCCGAGGTGTTGTGGCAGTCGACCTGGGCGCCCGCCGCGGAGGCCTCGACGTTGCACGACGTGCCGACGTGGCAGTCGACGACGCAGCCCGGCCCCGTGCACGCGACCTGGCAGTCCTCGGCGTTGTGGCAGTCGGCGTTGCAGTTCTCGGTGCACTCGATCTGGCAGGTGCCCGCGAGGTGGCAGTCCGGCTCGCAGTCGGCGCCGCACTGGAAGGTGCAGCTGTCGGTGTCGTGGCAGTCGATGGTGCAGCCCGCGCCGGTGCACACCGCGTCGCAGGTGCCGGTCTCCGCGCAGGTGTAGCTGCAGTTGTCGGTGCACTCGAGCTGGCAGCTCTCGGCCGCGCAGGTCTCGGTGCACCCGCCCGCGGGACACTCGGTGACCGCGGGGCCGCCGCCGCCGTCGCCTCCGGTCGTCTCGTCGTCGCCGCAGGCGAGCGGGGCGGCGAGGGCGAAGGCGGCCAAGGCGATCAGGGGCAGGTAGTCGGACGTGCGCATGCGGTCTCCCGGGTCGATCTCGTCGGCATCCCATGGATACGGGAGATCGGCCGCGAGGGGACCTGCGCGGAGGTGGGTCCAGGGTTGACATCCGCACCCTCCGGGCGGAGCCTTCGCGTCCCTCGATCCGGCCGCGGACGCGGCGTGAGGCCACCATGGGCAAGGGCATCCGGAAGGTCGCGGTCCTCGGCGCGGGCGTGATGGGGAGCGGCATCGCCGCCCACGTCGCCAACGCCGGGGTGAATGTCCTCCTCCTCGACATCGTGCCGCCGAAGGTCGGCCCCGGCGACGATCCGAGGTCCCGCGCCTTCCGCGACCGGTTCGCGGCGGGCGCCCGCGAGAACCTGAAGAAGCAGAAGCCGTCGCCGATCATGACGGCCGCCGCGCTCGAGGCGATCGAGGTCGGCAACCTCGACGACGACCTCGCCCGGCTGAAGGACTGCGACTGGATCGTCGAGGTGGTGAAGGAAGACCTCGCGGTGAAGCAGGCGCTGTTCGCGAAGATCGAGCCGCATCTCGCCCCCGGCGCGATCGTCTCCTCGAACACCTCCGGCCTCTCCATCACCGGCATGCTCGAGGGCCGCGGCGACGCGTTCCGGAAGAACTTCCTGGTGACGCACTTCTTCAACCCCGTCCGCTACATGAAGCTCCTCGAGCTGGTGTCGGGGCCGGAGACCGATCCGGAGGTGGTGAAGACGATCCACCGCTTCGGCGAGGAGACCCTCGGCAAGGGCATCGTCTACGGCAAGGACACCACCAACTTCATCGCCAACCGCATCGGCGTCTACTCGATCATGCGGACCTTCGCCGAGATGCAGAAGGCGGAGCTCACCGTCGAGGAGGTCGACAAGATCTTCGGGCCGGCGATGGGGCGCCCGAAGTCGGCGGTGTTCCGGACCGCGGACGTGGTCGGCCTCGACACCTTCGTCCACGTGGCCAAGAACTGCTACGACACGCTGACGAAGGACGAGGAGCGCGAGACGTTCAAGCTCCCCGCCTTCCTCGAGCAGATGGTCGGGAAAGGCCTCCTCGGCGACAAGGCGGGGCAGGGCTTCTACAAGAAGCAGAAGGGCGGCGGCGGCGAGAAGGAGATCCTCGCCCTCGACCTGAAGACCCTCGAGTACCGGCCGCAGGGCAAGGTCCGCTTCGAGTCGCTCGGCGCCGCCAGGGGCGTCGAGGACGTGAAGGAGCGCATCCGCACCGTGCTCGGCGGCAGCGACAAGGCGGCGAAGTTCGCCGAGAAGGTCACCCTCGACGCGCTCGCCTACACCTCCCGCCGCATCCCGGAGATCGCCGACGACGTGGTCAACGTCGACCGCGCGCTCCGCTGGGGCTTCGGCTGGGACGTGGGGCCCTTCGAGACCTGGGACGCCTACGGGGTGGAGAAGGGCGTCGCCCGGATGAAGGAGCTCGGCCTCGCGCCGGCGGCGTGGGTGGACGACATGCTCCGCGCCGGCCGGAAGAGCTTCTACGCCGTCGAGGGCGGCGTCGACACCTACTGGGACATCGGCGCGAAGCAGGCGAAGCCGGTGCCGGAGAACGCGCGCACGAAGCGCGTCGAGTACCTCCGCCGCGGCAGCAAGCTGGTCGCCGGCAACGACAGCGCCTCGCTCTGGGACATGGGCGACGGCGTCGCGCTGCTCGAGTTCCACTCGAAGATGAACTCGATCGACGACCAGATCGTGGCGCTGCAGCACGAGGCGCTCGACCGCGTGGAGAAGGACTTCCGCGCCCTGGTCGTCGGCAACGACGGCGCCAACTTCTCCGCCGGCGCCAACCTCGCCGCGCTGCTGATGGCGATCGGCTCGGACGAGTGGGAGACGGTGAAGCGCCTCTCCACCGAGTTCCAGCGCGCCAACCAGCGGATGCGCTACTCGCCGTTCCCGGTCGTCACCGCGCCGTTCGCGCTCACGCTCGGCGGCGGCGCCGAGGCGACGATGGGCGGCAACGCCATCCAGGCGGCGGCCGAGCTCTACATGGGCCTGGTCGAGGTCGGCGTCGGCCTCATCCCCGGCGGCGGCGGCACGATGCAGCTCATGCGCAACGTGTACGGCCCGTTCGCGAACGACCCGTCGTTCGACTACCTGCCCTTCCTCAAGAAGATCTTCCTCACCATCGGCACCGCCAAGGTGGCGACCAGCGCCGAGGAGGCGCGCGAGACCGGCTTCCTCTCCGCCACCGACGGCATCTCGATGAACCGCGACTTCTTGCTCTCCGACGCCAAGGCGCGCGCCATCGGCATGGCGGAGAGCGGGTTCCGGCCGCCGCGGCCGACGCTGTTCCGGCTCCCGGGCCGGAGCGGCATGGCCACGGTCGACATGATGCTCTACGACATGCAGCAGAACGGTCAGATCTCCGAGCACGACCGGAAGATCGGCCGGACGCTGGCGTCGGTGCTCACCGGCGGCGACTGCACGCCGCAGACGCCCGTCACCGAGGACCGGCTGCTCGAGCTCGAGTGCGAGGCCTTCCTGTCGCTCTGCGGCGAGGAGAAGACCCGCGCCCGGATGATGCACATGCTCGAGACCGGCAAGCCGCTGCGGAACTAGACGGACAAGAGAGAGACCAGGAGATCGCCATGACCCGTCGCGCCGCCGTCGTCTCGCTCGTCCGCACGCCCTTCACCCGGGCCCACAAGGGCGAGCTCAAGGACACCCGCCCGGACACCCTCGCCGCCCACGTGATCAAGGAGGCCATCGCCCGGGTCCCGGGCCTCTCGGCCTCCGAGATCGAGGACGTGGTCCTCGGCTGCGCCATGCCCGAGGCCGAGCAGGGCATGAACGTGGCCCGCCTCGCCGCGCTGCTCGCCGGCCTCCCGGACTCGAGCTCGGCGATGACCATCAACCGCTTCTGCTCCTCGGGCGTGCAGTCGATCGCGCTGGTCGCCCAGGCGATCCAGGCCGGGCAGTACGAGGTGGGCGTCGCCGGCGGCACCGAGTCGATGACGATGATCCCGATGGGCGGCCACAAGGTGTCGGCGAACCCGGAGATCATGGAGACGCACCCGGAGCTCTACACCTCGATGGGCGCCACCGCGGAGAACGTCGCCGCGCGGTTCGGGGTCGCCCGCGAGGACCAGGACGCCTTCGCCGCCGAGAGCCAGCGCCGCGCCGCGAACGCCCGCGAGACCGGCAAGCTCGGCGAGGAGATCGCGCCGATCGAGGTCGACGTCTTCGACGACGCCGGCAAGAAGCGCCACGTGAAGCTCGAGGTCGACACCATCCTCCGGCCCGAGACGACCAAGGAAGGCCTCGCCAAGCTGAAGCCCGCCTTCAACCCGAAGGGCACGGTCACCGCCGGCAACGCCTCGCCGCTCACCGACGGCGCCGCGGCGGCGGTGGTGATGAGCGAGGAGAAGGTGAAGGCCCTCGGCCTCACGCCGCTCGGCTGGTTCGTCGACTTCCAGGTCGCCGGCGTGCCGCCCGACATCATGGGCATCGGCCCCGTCCCGGCCGTCCGGAAGCTGCTCGCCAAGAACCAGCTCGAGGTGAAGGACATCGACCTCTTCGAGCTCAACGAGGCGTTCGCGTCCCAGTCGCTCTACTGCATCCGCGAGCTCGGCCTCGACCCGGCGAAGGTGAACCCGAACGGAGGTGCCATCGCCCTCGGCCACCCGCTCGGCGTCTCCGGCACCCGGATGACCGGCGCGGCGCTCCGCGAGCTGCGCCGTCGGGGCGGCCGCTACGCGGTCGTGACCATGTGCATCGGCGGCGGCATGGGCGCCGCGGCGCTGTTCGAGGCGGCCCGCTAGGGTTCTCCCCAGGTCCCTCCCATGGTCGTGGGAGGGACATCGGCCGGCGATCCCGCCTAGGGTTCGCGGCCGTGGCACCGACCCACAAGCCCGCCGAGCTCGATCGGCTCCTCGAGGCGTATCTCGCCGATCGCGAGATCCCGGTGGAGCCCGTGCCGGCCGGGAAGGTCCGCCCGCGCTGGGAGGACAAGACGCCGCCGGTGCCGAGCGAGCCCGACCTGCTCGCCCGCGCGCTCCGGCGCCTCCTCGGCAACGCCTAGCCTCTCGCGATCAGCGCCTCGACCTCGAGCCCTCGGACCTCGCGCGGCGTGCGCGACAGGCCGGCGTCGGCGGCGGCGCGGGCCGCCTCCGGATCGGCGAGCACCTCGGCGGACGCGAGGATCTCGCCGCCCTTCGCCGCGGCCTGCACCCGCCGGGCGACGTTCACCGTGCGCCCGAAGTAGTCGAGGGAGCGGTTGGTGGTGACCGCGATCGCCGGCCCGCGGTGGAGCCCGAGCGACACCGCGATCCGCGTGCCGAGCGCGGCGGCCTCGCCGATCGCCTGCTGGATCGCGGCGGCGGCGCGGAGCGCCTGGGCGTTCTCGGGGAACACCGCCATCACCCCGTCGCCGAGCGTCTTGACGATCCCTCCTTCGTGGCGGCGGATCACCTCGGCGAGGATCCCGCCGTAGGAGCGCACCAGCTCGAAGGCGCGGGCGTCGCCGAGCTCCTCGTAGAGGCGCGTGGAGCCGTCGATGTCCGCGAAGAGCAGGGTGACCGAGCGGAGCTCGAAGGAGAGCTCGGGCGGAAGGCACTCGCCGGCGAAGAGCTCGCGGAAGTCCTGCAGCGCGGTGACGTACGCGGCGCTCACCCAGCGCGGCGGCGTGCCGACGCCGCGGACGACGAAGCCCGCGACCGCAGGGAGCGCGGAGCGGACGTCGAAGCGCAGCGGCCCCGGCCGGGCGGAGAGCGCGGGCCGGTCGAGAGCGCCGTCGGCGCCGATCGCGACCGCGAGCCGCTGCTCCGAGGTGGTCGGGGCGCCCTCGACCACGAGCGTCGCCGCGCCGTCGAGGCGTCCGGCGGCGTAGCAGAGGAAGCGGCCCTCGGCGAAGCGCTGGGCGCGCGACACCGGCTCGTCCGGCGCCACGGCGACGCCGACGACGAAGTCGCGGCCCTCGCGCGGGAGGATGTCGTCGAGGTAGCGCACCTGCCCGGCGAGGTCGCGGTCGCGCCAGTCGGCGTAGCGGATCGGGCGGACGTCCGGGTTCACCGTGAAGGTCACCTCGACGTGCTGCTCGAAGTCGAGGTCCCACCGGAGGTCGCAGAGGTCGCAGTGCGCGGCGCGGCCGAGGCTCGACAGCCGCCGGTGGTGCTCCGGCACGCCGCGGCACGAGGGGCAGTGCACGTCCCAGGTGAGGTCGACGACCCCGATCCGCGTGGCGACGAGCAGTGCGCGGATCGCGTCGAGCCGCGACACGCCCGCCTGCTCCGCCATGCGGAAGGCGTTGAGCTTGTAGCAGTCGAGATCCGTGCCCTCGAGGATCAGCTGCCGCAGGTGCTCGACCGCCCGGGGAGACGCCGCCGCGGCGGCGAGCTCGTCCACCTTGCGCGCGCCGGCCTGGGCGAGGGTGTGCCGCACGCGCGCGATCCTACCACCCGCGCGCGCGCGGTCGGGGGAAGCGCGCCGCGTCAGCGCGTCACGTCGTCGCCGGTCCCGAAGGCGCCGTCCGGTCCGGCCGACGAGACCAGCGGCGCCCGGGGATCGTCGGGCGAGGGGAAGAGATAGCGGTACGGGTTCCCCCAGGGATCGCTCGCCTGCGCGGCGGTGAGCAGCCGCTCGCGCACCACGACGTCGAGGCCCTCCTCCGTCGTCGGGTAGCGCCGGTGCTTCAGGCGATAGCGCTGGCAGGCGTCCTCCACCTGCTTCACGCCGAGGACGGCGGACTGCGCCTGCGCCTCCTCGAACGCGTTCCCGACGGCGGCGGCGATCACCGTGGCGAGGAGGGCGAGGATGGCGATGACGACGAGGAGCTCGATGAGGGTGAAGCCGCGGGAAATCGCGGCGTGGAGGCGCTTCGGGACCAA
>CAZDGH010000349.1:0-1963 GCA_964504805.1 uncultured Myxococcales bacterium
GCCGGCGCTCGCGGCGGTCGCCGTGCTCGCGGCCCGGCCGACGGGCGGCGGCTTCGCGCGCGCGGTCGCGCTCGCGGCGCTCCTGGCGCTGCTCGTCCCGCATCTGCTCCACGTCTCGGGGGAGGCGGCGCGGCTCGGCGAGACGGGCTCGGTGCAGGTCGGGTGGGGCCGGGCCGCGGCGGTGCCGGCGCTCCTCGTCACCCGGAACGCCCTCGTGCAGCCGCTGATGTTCCCGCCGCTCGTGCTCCTGCTCGCGCTCGGCGCGGTGGCGGCGGCGCGGGAGCGGCGCACCGCGCTGCTCCTCGCGGCCTGGGGCCTGGCCGCGCTCGTCGCCACCTTCGTCGACGTCTGCTGGGCGAACATGGCGCGGGTCCACGTGCCGCCGGCGCTCGCGGCGGTCGCGCTCGCGGGCGTGGCGCTCTCGCGCCTGTGGGAGTCGCGGCGCGGCCTCGCGGCGGCGGCCGCGGCGCTGGCAGCGGTCTCGGCGGCGCCGAGCGCGTGGGAGCTGTTCCGGCCCACCAACGAGCGGGAGGAGGAGCGGATGGTGGAAGAGACGCTCGCGGCGCTGCCGGACGGACCCCTGACGTTGGTGCGGGTCGGCTTCGACGATCGGGATCGCGCGGCGCCCTCGTCGGAGCTCACCCACCACCACTTCCCCGACTACCGGGTGCGGACCGCGCCGGGCCGGACGACCTCCGACGTGCTCCGGTACCTCGAGGCGCCGGACGACGGGCGGCCCGCGTGGTTCTTCCGCGGCATGCGCTGCTACGCCGCGTTCCGGGAGCAGGGCACGCCGCCGCCGCCGGGCGAGAACCTGCAGCCGGCCTGCGCCCGCGCGGACGACGCGCTCGTCCTCGAGCCGGTGATCGAGCGGATCGTCCCGAACCGCGGGGACGTGGCGCTCGAGTACTACGGCGACGCCGCGACGCTGCGGATCGGGCTCTACCGGATCGCCGGGCGCCGGGCGCTCGCGGGGGCGCCGTGAGCGCCGCGCTGCTCGCGGTGGCGCTCGGCGCCGGCTTCGTGCTCCCCGCCGGGCACGAGGCCGCGCTCGGCGAGGCGCTCGGCGTGAAGGGCCCCGTCGCGGGCTGCGCGCTCGAGGGCGTGGAGATCGGCGGCGCGCAGGTCACCGCGCGCTACCGCTGCGCGGCGGGGCCGGCGGTGGTCACGCTGGTCCACCCCGGCGCGGCGCCGCCGGGCGCCGCCGGGACCGCACGGTTCGCGGTGCTCGGCGGGACGCCCGCCCTGGTGGCGGCGCTCGTGCCGCGCCTCGCCGCGGCCGAGGCGTCGATCGGCTGGGTGGAGGCCCGGGAGAACGAGGCGCCGGCGCCGGTCGAGGGCGCCTTCACGCAGGAGCAGGCCGCGACGTACCAGGAGGGCCTCGGCCTCTACCGCGAGCGGCGCTACGGCGAGGCGTTCGCGCTGTACCTCGGCCTCGCCCGGAAGAACCCGCGGAACGGCGTGCTCGGGATGCTCGTCGCCTCGCGCGCCTCGACCTCGCCCACGCCGGCCCTCGCGAGGGCCGCGATGGCGGACGCCGACGCGGCGCCCGACGACGCGCTGCTCGCGTTCGTCGCAGGCGTGACCGCCCACTACGCGGCGCACCAGGCCGACCGCACCCGCGATGAGAAGCTCGCGCTCTACCGCGAGGCGCTCCGGTACCTCGACCGCGCCGAGGCGGCGCTCTCGTTCGAGCCGCGGCTGCACATCTACCTCGCCGTCAGCCACTTCCGGCTCGGGCACCAGGAGGAGGCGGAGCGGCGCATCGAGCGCGCGGTGGAGCTCGGGCCCGAGGACCCCGACGTCTTCTACTGCCGGGCGGAGATCTTCCAGCGCCGCGACGTCTCGCGCTCGCTCGCCGACCTCGACCGCTACCTCTCGAGGGTCGAGCGGCTCGAGGCCGAGAGCGGCATCGTCCACCCCGAGAAGACCGAGCGGGTGCGTCGGATGAAGGCGTACCTCG
>CAZDGH010000349.1:1973-6501 GCA_964504805.1 uncultured Myxococcales bacterium
TGCAAGTAGTCGAGGTAGGAGCGGCTCATGGCGGGGAGCGGCAGGCGGTGGAGGTGTTCGACCCCGGCGCCGAGGAGGCGGCCCGCCGCGGGGAGGACGGGCGGCCGCCGCTCCTCGCCGTCGTCGGCGCGGCGGCGGCGCTCGCGGCGCTCGCGGCCCTCGGCGTCGTCCTGGTGCGGCGCCGCGGGCGGCGGTGACGCGCGCCGCTCGACGCCCGTCAGAGGTGGGTGACGGGCGCGAGCGCGTCGACGATCTTGGGCGCGATCGTCGGGCCGACGAGCTCGCGGGCGGCGACGCCGAGGCGGCCGCGGAGCTCGGCGACCTGGACCTCGGCGCCGCGCACCGCCGTCTCCAGGTGCGGCAGGTCGATGGCGAGCTCGACGGTGCCCTTGCCGGGCCGGAGCAGCACCATCGCCGGCGTCCGCACCACCGGCACCGACGGGTGGCCGATCCAGAGGCGCCGCGGCGGCGCCATGGCGCGGAGGAGGCGCCACCAGCCCGCGAGGTCCTCGAGGCCGCCGCAGCAGCCGGGCGGGAGCACGATGCGGCCCTCGTCCGCGAGCGCGTAGCCGCCGGCGAGCGGCGTCACCAGCGAGAGGTCGCGCCGCTCCGCGAACGACGCGGTCTCCAGCGCGGCGGCGACCACGGCCCGCACCAGCGCCGGCTCGAGGAGCGCGCCGGCGGCGACGAGCCGCGAGCCCGTCACCAGGATCGGCACGCCGAGGAGCGCGGCGTCGGCGAGCGCCGAGATGGCGCGAGGGCGGTTCGGCGGCGCGAGCTCCACCGCCGGGACCAGCTCGACGTACTCGGAGAGCTGCCGGCGCTCCGCCATGCGCACAGGAGAGCACGGGTGAGGGCCGCTCGCACCTTACGTGTGACGCCGTGGGCCATTACCCTGCCTCCCATGCGACCTCCCATGACCGCCCTGGGCCTGGCCGTCGCCGCCGCCGTCGCCGTCGCCGGCTGCGCCGGCCCGTCGCGCGAGGTCCGCGCCTTCCGCGCCGCCAACGACGCCAGCGACGCCCTCGACCGCGCGGAGGCGGCGATCGCCGCGGTCGAGCCGGAGGCGGCAGGCGCCGCCGTCGACGAGGCCGCCGAGGCGCTCGCGGCCCCGGAGGCGAAGGACCACCCCGAGCACGAGCTGCTCCTGTCGCGGCTCGACGAGGCGCGGAAGGGCGTCCTCTCGGCGCAGCGCGAGCACGAGAAGCGCGCGCGAGAGGCCGCGATCGAGAAGGCGCGCGACGGCGCCGTGGCGGCGCTCGAGGCCTCCGCGGAGCGCCTCGCGGCGCTCGCGTCGCCGTCGCCGACCGAGTCCGACGTGAACGAGGCGACCGAGGCGATCGAGCACGCCGCCGAGGTGCTCGAGCAGGGCGCGTCGCTCGAGCCGGCCGACGCCGACTACGCGGCCTGGGCCGGCGGCGCCCGGAAGCGCCTCGCGGATCAGCGCGCCGAGCTCGCCCGCGGCACGCGCAGGGTCGCGTTCCGCGAGGGCCCGGTGGCGGCGCACGCCGAGGCCGCCCGCCTCGAGAAGGCGCTGCCGCGGCGCGCCGGACCGGACCACGATCCGGAGCGCCGCGAGGCGCTCGAGGCGTACCGCCGCTGCGTGGAGGAGGGCGGCCGCGCGCTCGCGCAGGAGCCGCCGCTCGGGGACGAGCCGATTGCCGCCGAGGCCGGGCCGGCGCTCGCGCCGAAGGCGCACGTGGCGCGGTGCGAGGCCCGCGCCGAGAAGCTGCAGAAGCTCCTCGACCGGAGGGCGAAGCCGGCAGCCGCGAAGCGGCCGAAGAGCAAGCTCTCCGGGGGGAAGCCGAAGAAGGGCAAGGGCAAGCCGCCGAAGAAGCCGGTCTACATCCGGTGATGGACCGCCGGGGCCGGGACCGCCGATGATCGCGCCATGCGTACGATCGCTCCCGCCCTCCTCCTGCTCGGCCTCGCCGCCTGCGTGGCGGCCCCGGGCGAGGGACCCGAGGGCCCTCCGGCGTCGGGGTTCCTCGCCCGCGACTTCGACGCCCAGGCGGAGACCGACGTCGGCGCCGCCCTCTCGGTGATCGACCGCGGCGCCCGCGCCAGGGCCGGCGCCGCGGACCCGCCGGAGATCTCGTCGCGCGAGGAGAAGTTCCTGCAGCGCAACCACGGCTCGAAGATCTCGCTCGAGCCGGAGCGCTTCGTCCTCGACGACTTCACGGCGCTGCAGCAGGGGCTCTTCGGCGAGCCGCACGGCAGCACCTCGCAGGGGCTCGTCGGCGTCGAGGACTTCGTGATCTCCACGCTCGACCGGATGCCGGTGCGCAACCAGGAGTACCGCGGCACCTGCGCGAGCTTCGCCGGCGTCGGGCACCTCGAGTCGTACCTGCTGAAGAAGTACCCGAACGTGCCCGCCGTCGATCTCGCCGAGCAGCTCTTCTACTACGCGTCCAAGCCCGAGTGCCGCGCCGGCGGCTGCGGCGAGAACGAGCAGGGCTCGCTCTCGGAGGCCGGCTTCCAGGCCTCGATCGACGGCGCGTTCGAGGTGCCGGAGGAGTCGAGCTGCACGTACCGCGGCCAGTTCGGCCCCGACGACGTCCAGAAGGACTACACCGAGGGCCGCTGCCTCGGCGGCGGCGTCGCCGGCGTGTCGGCGATCGGCTGGGTGCAGACGCCGCAGGAGATCTACGACGAGGTGCGGCAGCGCGACGTCGCCGTGGTCGTCTACACCAAGCTCTCCCAGAACTGGTACGACGCCTACGACGTCGTCACCCTCGCCGACGCCGGCCGCCCCGGCGACGACATGCACGCCGGCGGGCACGCGTACCTCGTGGTCGGCGCCCGTCGCGTCGACATCCCGGGCGAGGGCGGGATGTGCTTCGTGGTGAAGAACTCCTGGGGCCAGGGCTGGGGCCAGGAGGGCTACGCCTGCGTCACCCTGGCCTGGTTCGAGGCCTGGCGCTGGGACTACCCGTTCCCGGTGGTGCGCGAGGCGTCGCTGTCCGAGGACTTCCTCGCGCGGTACGAGGGCGCGCCGCCCGACCCGACGCCCGATCCCGATCCGAACCCGGGCCCGCCGCCCGACCCGACGCCGGATCCGGCGCCGCCGGCCTCGTGGACCGAGGTGCAGCTCGCGGGCGACGAGCACCGCTTCTACCGGGTGGAGGTGCGCGCCGACGGCGCCGACTTCCGGCTCCGCGGCCTGCTCGAGGACGGCGGGACGACCGAGGCGCTCGCGCTCGAGCTCGCCGGCGGCGCGGTGCTGCGCAAGGACTCGATCGCGGTCGGCCGCGCCTACGAGGGCCGGGTGGAGCTCTGCACGCTGTCGTTCCGCGACAAGTGCCAGCTCAGCTACTTCGAGGAGGAGAACCGCCTCGAGGTGGAGTTCCTCCCGTACGTCGAGGCGAGCGAGGCGCTCGCCCGCGGCCTCGGCGCGAGCGACGACTGGGTCGACGTCGCGCCGCTCGGCGGCTCGACGCTGCAGGCGGTGATCCGCGCCGACGGCGTCGGCCTCCGCGCCCACGACGGCGCCCGCGCCACCGGCGAGCCGGTCGGCTTCGCCCTCGACCCGACGAGCGGCGAGATCTTCTCGAGCGGCAAGCCGGTCGGGTCGGTGTCGTCGGGGCGCCCCGAGGTCTGCTCCGGCACCTTCGCGTCGAGGTGCCGCCTGCGGGTCGCGCCGACGGGACTGCGGCTCTTCCAGCGCTAGGGTAGGGTGCGCCCATGTACCTCTGGGCGAAGGCGCTGCACCTGATCGCGATGGTGGCCTGGTTCGCGGGCCTCTTCTACGTCTTCCGGCTGTTCGTCTACCACCGCATGCACGCGGGGAAGCCGGAGCTCGAGGCCGCCTACCAGGTGATGGAGCGGAAGCTGCTCTACGTGATCATGCACCCGGCGATGGCGGCGACCATCGCGGCGGGCACGTGGCTCGCGTGGCTGAACCCGTCGGTGCTCCGGCAGGGCTGGTTCCACGCCAAGCTCACCGCGGTGCTCGCGCTCGTCGGCTACCAGATCTTCGCCGGCGTGGTGCGGAAGCGCTTCGCCCGCGGCGACTTCTTCCTCTCGGAGAAGGCGTGCCGGATGATCAACGAGGTCCCGACGCTGCTGCTCTTCGCGATCGTGATCCTCGTCGTCATCCGGCCCTTCTAGCTCAGTCCGCCGGCCAGGGATCCTCGTCGAGGCCGGGGTCCGCGGGCTCGGAGCCGCCGGCCGCGAGCATCACCTCGGCGAGCCGATCGAGGAGGTCGGCGTCCGCGGCGATGTCGAGGTCGCCCTCTCCGAGGTGGGCGCCGTCCGCGTAGTCCCGGGCGGCGGCGGCGACGCGCCGGAGGATGGCGATCGCGCCCTCGGGGTCGCCGGCGTGGAACGCGTCGCAGGCGAGCTCGAGCGCGACGAGCACGTTGAGCATGACGAAGCTCTTCTCCACCACGTCGTGCTCGAAGTACCCGCCGGGCAGCAGGATCCAGGGCGCGTACGGGTAGCCCACCTCGACGGTCTGCTCGACGATCCGGTCCGTGCCCGGCTCGCGGAAGCGGACGTCCACGATCGCGACCTGCGCCGTCTCGGG
>CAZDGH010000350.1:0-3538 GCA_964504805.1 uncultured Myxococcales bacterium
AGAAGCCGCCGACCGGCACGCCGTCGACGACGCGCACCTCGCCCGAGGCGATCGCGCCGAGCCGGATCCCGAGGAACACCGGCGCCACCGTGCTCGCCACCGCGAAGGGCCGGCCCCAGCGCGCCTGGGCGCCGTCGCGCCGGGTGTCGTACTGCCGGAAGACGAAGGCGGCGCCGCGGAGGACGATCCCGACGAGGAGCAGGGTCAGCGGCACGTGGAGCGCCGTGGCGATCGCCACGTGGGCCTCGGGGAAGCCGACGAACAGGAGCACCAGCGCCAGGATGAGCCAGACGTGGTTCGCCTCCCACACCGGCGCGATCGCGGCCTCGATCGCGGCGCGGTGGGCGGCGGCGCGCGGCCCGGTCGCGAGCAGGTCCCAGACGCCGCCGCCGAAGTCGGCGCCGGCGAGCACCACGTAGACGACGAGGCTGACGACGAGCGCCGCCGCGAGCAGCTCCGGCAGGCCGATCACGGCTCGGGCTCCCGCGACGCGGTGGGCGCGATCTGGCGATACAGGATCAGCGCCGTCGCGACGGCGAGCGCGAGGTAGAGCAGGGTGAAGGTGAGGAACGGCGCCCACAGCCCGGGCATCGGCGTCACCGCGTCGGCGGTGCGCATCACCCCGTGGATCACCCACGGCTGCCGGCCCACCTCGGTCACCGTCCAGCCGGCCTCGACCGCGAGCATCCCGAGCGGCGCCGCGACGACGAGGGCGCGGAGGAACCACGGCGACGCGGGCAGCGCGCGCCGCCGTACGAACGCCCACGCCGCCCACGCCGAGAGCGCCGCCAGCGCCATGCCGATGCCGACCATGAGCTGGAAGGCGTAGTGCACGATCGGGTGCGGCCAGTCGGCCTCGGGGACCTCCTCGAGCCCCTGCACCACCGCGTCGGGGCGATCGAACGCGAGGATCGAGAGGCCCGACGGGATCTCGAGCGCCCACCGCACCGTCCGCGCCTCCTCGTCGGGGATCCCGCCGATGCGGAGCGGCGCGTGGGCCTCGGTGCGGAACTGCCCCTCCATCGCCGCGAGCTTCATCGGCTGGTGCACCGCCACCCGCTGCGCGGCGAGGTGGCCGACCGCGGGCTGGAGCAGGGACGCCGGCGCCGCGACCGCCAGGGCGAGGGCGATGGCGCGGCGGTGGAACACGCTCTGCGGACGGCGGAGGAGCAGGAAGGCGTGGATGCCCGCGACCGCGAAGCCGGTGGCGGCGTACGCCGCGAGGGCCATGTGCAGCGTCTCGTGGAGCGCGTACGGCGTGCCCATCGCCGCGATCGGGTCGATGTCGACGAAGCGGCCGTCCTCGACCCGGAAGCCCGCCGGCGCGTTCATCCAGGCGTTGGCGATCACCACGAACACCGCCGAGAGCAGGCCCGAGAGCGCGACGCCGAAGCCCGCGGCGAGGTGCAGCCTCGGCGGCACCTTCTTGAAGCCGTAGAGGTAGATGCCGAGGAAGATGGCCTCGGTGAAGAACGCGAAGCCCTCGAGCGAGAACGGCATCCCGAAGACCGGGCCCGCGTGCTTCATGAAGGTCGGGAAGAGCAGGCCGAGCTCGAAGCTGAGCACCGTGCCCGAGACCGCGCCCACCGCGAACAGCACCGCGGTGCCCTTGGCCCACGCCTTGGTGAGCGCGAGGTAGCCGGCGTCGCCGGTGCGTCGCCACCGGAGCTCGGCGAGCACCATCAGCGCCGGCATGGCGATCCCCGCGCAGGCGAAGACGATGTGGAAGGCGAGGCTCATCGCCATCTGCGACCGCGCGAAGAGGAGGTCGTCCACGAGGCCGTTCTAACGTGCCGCGGCCGGGACCGCACCTGCGGCGGAACGCCGCGGCGCGAAGGCGCCTAGCGCGAGGCGAGGAACGAGAGCGCGACCTCCTCGCCCCAGAACCGCGGCGCGACCGCGGAGCCCGCCACGAAGCCGACGTGGCCGCCGCGCTCGGTGACGTGCACGTGGAGCGACGGGTGCTCGGCGGCGGAGGCCGGGAGCGTCGACGCCGGCGCCAGCGGGTCGTCCGCCGACGAGAGCAGGAGCGTCGGCACGCGGATCGCCCCGAGCACCGGCCCCGACGAGCACGACCGGTAGTAGTCGGCGGCGCTCGAGAACCCGTGGAGCGGCGCGGTGACCGCGTCGTCGTAGGCCTCGAGGCCGTCCGCCGCGCGGATGCGACCCGGGTCGAGCACCCCGTGGCGCCGCGCCTTCCCGAGCGCCTTGCCCTTCAGGGTGCGGAGGAACCGCCGGCGGTACAGGGCGCCGACGCCGGTGCCGGCGTCGAGGGCCCGGGCGCAAGCGAGCAGGTCGAACGGCACGCTCACCGCGGCCGCCGCCGCGAGCGGCGACGAGCGGCCCTGCTCGGCGAGGAGCCGGAGCAGGACGTTGCCGCCGAGGGAGAAGCCCGCGGCGAGGAGCGGGCCGGTCACCCGGGCGCGGAGGCGGTCGACGACGAAGGCGACGTCGCCGGTCTCGCCGGAGTGGTACGCGCGCGGGAGCCGGTTCGGCTCGCCGGAGCAGGAGCGGAAGTTGAGCGCCAGGGCGCCGTAGCCCCGGGCCCGGGCGCCGCGGAGCATCGCCGCGACGTAGCCGGCCTCCGAGCTCCCTTCGAGGCCGTGCAGCACCAGCAGGTGCGGCGCGGCCCGCGGGGCCGGCAGCCAGTCGACGTCGAGGAAGTCGCCGTCCGGCGTCTCCCAGCGCTCGCGGATCACCGGCGGCCGCCGCGACGGGCGCCGGATCGCCGCGAAGATCGTCTGCGCGTGGGGCGAGGCGAGGCCCCGCGCGGGCACGAACGGCTCGTCGGGCAGGTGGCGCACGTCGCGGGAAGGTAGCATCGCCGCCGTGCGCGCGGTGGTGCTCGAGGCGTCGAGGGAGCCTGCGGATCGCGTGGCGGCGGCCGACGTCGCCGCGCGCCTCGGCCTCCCGCTCGTGCCCGCCCGCTCGAGGCCGCGGGCGCTCGCGGCCGAGGAGGGGGCCCTGGTGCTCCGGGCCGGCGCCCGCGTCCGCGAGCTCTGGGCCGCCGGGGCGGAGGCGCCGCTGCGCTTCCACGGCGGCCTCGGGGTGGTGCGGATCCGGCGGCTCCTGTCCGGCGATCACGACGTGATGGTCTCGGCCCTCGACCTCCGGCCCGGCGACCGCGTGCTCGACGCCACCGCGGGCCTCTGCGCCGACGCGCTGGTGGCCGCCCACGCCGTCGGCGACGGCGGCGAGGTGGTCGCCTGCGAGGCGTCGCCGCTCCTCGCCGAGCTGCTCGCCTTCGGCGCCGCGCACCCGCCCGGCGATCCGCCGGTCGCCGCCGCCTGCGCGCGCCTGCGGATCGTCGCCGCGGAGCACCTCGCGTTCCTCCGGGCGCAGCCCGATCGCTCCTTCGACCAGGTCTACTTCGACCCGATGTTCCGGCGGCCCACGGGGGCCGCCCTCGACTTCGCGCGGCTCCGCGACCTCGCCGATCCGCGGCCGCTCGAGCGCGCGGCGCTCGAGGAGGCGCGGCGCGTCGCCCGCCGGCGCGTCGTCGTCCGCGATCGCCGGGAGTCGCGCGAGCTCGTCCGGC
>CAZDGH010000350.1:3548-6486 GCA_964504805.1 uncultured Myxococcales bacterium
GGCCTCGTCCCCATCCCGGGCCTCTCGCGGACCGGCGCGACGAAGTACGGGATGCTGCCGTAGGCGCCGGCCGGGCGCGGCCCCCGCCGCCGTCGCCAGCTTGTCCGCCATGGACCGCCCGTCGCCCGAGACCCCGCCCGCGCGCCGCTCGAAGATCCCCCCGCCGCGCGCGCCGCCGGGTACGCTCCCTCCGATGGCGCGCACCCGGCGGCCGCGGCAGCGGCACTTCAACATGATCCGCGACTTCCAGCTCGCGGACCTGTTCACGCTGGGCAACGGCTTCGCCGGCGCCGGCGCGGTGCTGGCGGTGATGCAGTACCTCGTCACCCGGTCGGAGACGTGGCTCTGGACCGCGTTCGCGCTCTTCCCGGTCTGCCTCGCCCTCGACTTCCTCGACGGCCGCATCGCCCGCTGGCGCGGCAAGCAGTCGCACATGGGGCAGGAGCTCGACAGCCTCGCCGACGTCGTCTCCTTCGGCGTCGCGCCGGCGGCGCTGGCGTTCGCGCTCGGGCTGAACAAGAACCTCGACGTGCCGATCCTGCTCTTTTTCGTGGGCTGCGGGATCAGCCGCCTCGCGCGCTACAACGTCACCGCCGCCTCGCTCTCCGGCGAGGGCGGCAAGGTGAAGCACTTCGAGGGGACGCCGATCCCCACCTCGCTGGCGCTGGTGCTCGTGCTGTTCCTGCTCGCGCGGGCGGGCCGCATCCACGACGACCTGCCGTTCGGCACGATCGAGCTCGGGACCCTCACGCTGCACCCGCTCTCGCTGCTCTGGTTCGCGAGCGGCAGCGCGATGATCTCGAAGACGCTGCGGATCCCGAAGCCGTAGGTCGAGGCGTCAGCCGCCGTTGCGGCGCGCGGCCTCCTCGACGAACGGCTGCGCGATCTCCGCGAGCGAGGTCGCGAGCGAGGCGCTCTCCTCGGTGGAGGTGAACGCGCCGGCGCAGAGCTCCGGCACCTGCCCGCCCAGCAGCGGGTCGCACGCCACCGTGCCGAGGCCCTTCACGCACTCCCGGGCCGCCTGCCGCGCGGTGTTCGCCTCCTGCGGGTCGACGAGCGACGCCTCGGGTGCGTAGAGCTGGTCGGCCTTGCACGAGTCGGTGAGGCCCTGGTTCGCCTCCAGGCACCGCGCGTTCGGCTCGAAGCCGATCGCCGCGATCGCGTCCTCGGGGATGCCGCCCGTGCCGAACTCCGCGGCGAGGCACTCGGTGAGCCGGCCGCAGAACGTCGCCATCCGGCGATCGCAGAGCTCGTCGTTCCCCTCGAAGGTCGCGTGCCGCGCCGCCTCGAAGGTCGCCCGGGCCGCCTCGCCCTCGGTGCCGCACGCGGTCGGCGGCAGCGCCTGCACCAGCGCGTCGAGCCGTCCGGTGAAGCCGTCGCAGCCGAGGTCGGCCACCGCGTCGGTGCACGAGGCGAGCGCCTCGCTCGAGGCGGGATCGAGGCCCGGATCGCGCTCGGCGGCGGCGCAGCCCGGGTTCGCCGCGTGGGTCTCGGTGCGGCAGGCCGCGTCGAGCGCGGCCTCGTCGATCGTCCGCTCCTCGGCGTTGCAGGCGATCGCCTTCACGCAGAGCGCCTCGCAGTAGGACTGCTGGGGTCCGGCGCCGAGCTCGTCGGCGACCTCGTCGCAGGCGGCGGCCACGAGCGCGAGCGCGCCGAGGCAGAGCAGCTTCTTCATGGGTGTTCCCTCCGCCGCGGAAGATACCCGGGTCGGCCGGCCCTGGTGTAGGCTCCGCGCCCTTTTCGAGCCGGGAGCGCCCGTGGCGGCGCCCGAAGCGAGGTCCGACCGTGGTGGATCGCCTGGAGGATGGCGAGGAGTCCTTCGCCGAGCTGTTCGAGCAGAGCCAGAAGGCGCCGCCGCGCACGGTGCGTCCCGGCGAGAAGGTCGTCGGCACCGTGGTGCAGGTCGGCGAGAAGCGCGCGCTCCTCGACCTCGGCGGCGGCCTCGACGGGATGATCGAGCACGCCGAGCTCGCCGAGCCCGGCGAGAAGCCGGCCATCAAGGTCGGCGACCAGGTCGAGGGCTACGTGCTCCGGCTCGAGGGCCGCGTCGCCGAGCTCGGCAAGACCGCGGGCAAGGGCGCCGGCGGCAGGCTCGCCCTCGAGGAGGCCTACGAGAGCGGCGTGCCGGTCGAGGGCCTCGTCTCCGCCGTCAACAAGGGCGGCTACGTCGTCGAGGTGTCGGGGAACCGCTGCTTCGTGCCGCTCGGGCAGATGGACGTCCGCCGGATCGAGGACCCGACCACGATGATCGGGCAGAAGCTCCACTTCCGCGTCTCCGAGCTCCGCGGCCGCGACATCGTGCTCTCGCGGCGGGTGCTCCTCGAGGCCGAGGCCGCGGAGAAGGCCGCCGAGACCCGCAAGCGCCTCGAGCCCGGCGCGCGCTTCCGGGGCCGCGTCACCTCGGTCCGCGAGTTCGGCGCCTTCGTCGACATCGGCGGGATCGACGGCCTCGTCCACGCCAGCGAGCTCGGCTGGGGCCGGCAGCGCCCGCAGGAGGCGGTGCAGGTCGGGCAGGAGGTCGAGGTCGAGGTGCTCAAGATCGAGGCCGCCGCGCCGGGCAAGGGCAAGGACAAGGGCGAGCGGATCTCGCTCTCCATGCGCGCCCTCGTCGCCGACCCGTTCGACGCGGTGGTCGACGACCTGCCGGAGGGCACCGTGGTCCGCGGCACCGTGACCCGCGTGCAGCCGTACGGCGCGTTCGTGCAGATCGTCCCCGGCGTCGAGGGCCTGCTCCACGTGAGCGCCTTCGGCCGCCGCGTGGCGCACCCGTCCGACGTCGTCGCCGACGGGCAGAGCGTCGCGGTACGCATCGACGCGGTGGACCGGGAGAGCCGGCGGCTCTCGCTCTCGTTCGTCGAGGAGGCCGAGGCCGCCGCCCTCGCCGCCGCGTCCGGCGCTCCATGAAGACGAGGGTATGCTCGTCCTGCATCACCACCGT
>CAZDGH010000351.1:0-6466 GCA_964504805.1 uncultured Myxococcales bacterium
AAGAAGACCGCCGAGGTGAAGAAGACCAAGTCGGCGCCCAAGGCCATCGACCCGAACGACAAGGAGCAGGTGAAGAACAAGGGCCTCCTGGCGATGCTCGGGAAGAGCTCGAACTCGGGCCTCTCCACGATCTTCGGGCAGGGCGGCCTCGGCGGCGACCTGAAGGGCGCCATCGGCGGCATCACCGGCAACCAGGTCGGCGACGCCCACGGCTTCGGCGGCCTCGGCCTCAAGGGCACCGGCATCGGCGGCGGCGGTCAGGGCAACACCATCGGCGTCGGCGACATCGGCACCAAGGGCCGCGGCGGCGGGCTCGGCGGCTACGGCACCGGCGTCGGCGGCCTCGGCAAGAAGGGCACCGCCGACGTCGCCATCGACAGCTCGAGCGCCGTCGTCATGGGCTCGCTCGACAAGGAGCTCATCCGGAAGGTCATCCACGCCCACCGCTCGCAGATCCGCTACTGCTACGAGTCCGAGCTCATCCGGAACCCGAAGCTCGGCGGCAAGATCGGCGTGAAGTTCGTGATCACCGCGAACGGCACGGTCTCGTCGGCGACCACCGCGATGACGACGATGAAGAACTCCACGGTGGAGAGCTGCCTGAACGCCCGGGTGAAGAGCTGGGAGTTCCCGAAGCCGAAGGGCGGCGGCATCGTGGTCGTGACCTACCCGTTCGTGTTCAAGCAGTCGGGCGAGTAGGCGCCGCGCCGCTTCGCGGCGCAGCGGCCAGGCTCCAGGCTCCAGCCACCGGGACGACGGGCGATAGCGGCAGCGCTCGCCCGGCGCGCCGTTCGTGCGCGCGCGCGCCGTTTCCTGCCTGCTGGAGCCTGGAGCCCGGAGCCTGGAGCCTCGCTTCTGGAGCCTGGAGCCTCGCTCCGCTATATACCGCGACGCCATGGCACCCACGCCCGACCAGCACCCGACCCTCGGCATCCCCGGCTTCACCTGGGCGGATCTCCACGATCCGCGGGGGCTGAAGCGGCTCCACGACGCCTTCCTCGAGGACCTCTCGGGCGCCGACGCGGCGCTCGCCGGGAAGCTCGAGGCGCTGCGGGCGGCGTCACCGCGGCCGCAGGGGCCGGAGGCGTCGGCGACGCTGATGGCGGTGGCGGAGCGGGCCTCGGCGTTCGTGGCCCGGCTCTTCCGGGTGGAGCACCAGCGCGAGGAGAAGCGCGAGGCGATCGAGGCGGAGAACCAGGTCATCCGCTTCAAGAACGACTTCTTCGTGAAGCGGGTGTTCCGCCGCGGCGCACCGGACCGGCCGGCGGCCGAGGACTACCCGGCGCTGAAGGCGCGCGCCTTCGAGCTGCTCGACGCCATCGCGCCCGGGGTCACGACCGCGAAGGACCAGGAGAAGGCGCTCGCGGTGGCCGTGGTCGAGCTGCTCGACATGCAGAAGCTCTACGACCGGCGGCCGGTGCCGGCGGCGGCGGAGATCCCGGCGCGGTTCGCGGCCCGGAGCGCGGCGATCCGCGAGGCGGTGCTCGCGCGGCCGGCCCTCGCGGACCTGGCGTCGGGCGAGGCGGCGGCGGCGGGCGTCGACGGCGACGGGCAGCTCGTCCGCAACTTGCTCGGCGCGATCGACCGGTTCTGCTACGCGCGGTCGCTGCACCCGGACGGCAAGCGCGAGATCCACGGCTGGGCCACCTACAAGCTGCCGAAGAAGTGGGACTTCGAGCACCTCGTCGAGGTGAAGCGGCCGCTCCCGCAGCTCCCCGAGGCCATCGTCGGCCCCGAGCACGAGCTGCGCCGCCGCGACGGCTTCAAGCTCACCGACGACCGCGGCACCCGCCGGCAGGTCCTCTCCGAGATCGGCTACTGCATCATCTGCCACGAGCGCTCGAAGGACTCGTGCTCGAAGGGCTTCCCGGAGAAGGCGCCGGCGACCGGCTTCAAGAAGAACCCGCTCGGGATCTCGCTCCACGGCTGCCCGCTCGAGGAGCACATCTCCGAGATGCACGCGCTGCACGGCAAGGGCGACTCGATCGCCGCCCTCGCCATGATCTGCCTGGCGAACCCGATGCTCCCCGGCACCGGCCACCGGATCTGCAACGACTGCATGAAGGCCTGCATCTACCAGACGCAGGATCCGGTCGACATCCCGCGGGTCGAGACCGGCGTGCTCACCGAGGTGCTGGCGCTGCCGTGGGGCTTCGAGATCTGGTCGCTGCTGACGCGGTGGAACCCGGCGAACCTCGACCGGCCGTACGCGCTGCCGCACAACGGCAAGAAGGTGCTCGTGGTCGGCCTCGGGCCCGCCGGCTACACGCTCTCGCACCACCTGGTCAACGAGGGGTTCGGCGTCGTCGGCGTCGACGGCCTGAAGATCGAGCCGCTCCCCGCGGAGTGGCTCTCGAAGCCGATCCGCGACTGGAAGGAGATCTGCGACGAGCTCGACGAGCGCGTGCTCGCGGGGTTCGGCGGCGTCTCCGAGTACGGGATCACCGTCCGCTGGGACAAGAACTTCCTCACCACCATCTACCTGAACCTCGCGCGCCGGAAGGGCTTCGCCGTCTACGGCGGCGTGCGCCTCGGCGGCACGCTGACGATCGAGGAGGCCTGGAAGCTCGGCTTCGACCACGTGGCCATCGCCTCCGGCGCGGGGCGGCCGACGATCATCGGCCTCGAGAACAACCTCCTCCGCGGCATCCGCAAGGCCTCCGACTTCCTGATGGCGCTGCAGCTCACCGGCGCCTTCAAGCGCGACTCGCTGGCGGTGCTGCAGGTGCGCCTGCCGGCGGTGGTGATCGGCGGCGGCCTCACCGCCATCGACACCGCCACCGAGCTCGCCGCGTACTACCCGGTGCAGTGCGAGAAGACGCTCGAGCGGTGGGAGACGCTGGTGGAGGAGCGCGGCTGCACCGAGGAGCAGATCTTCGACCCGGAGGAGCGCGAGCTCCTCGGCGAGCTCCTCGCCCACGGCCGCGCGGTCCGCGCCGAGCGGGAGCGCGCGGCGCAGGCCGGCGAGCTGCCCGACTTCGTGAAGCTCGTGCGCGCCTGGGGCGGCGTCAGCCTCGTCTACCGCAAGAGCCTGCAGGACAGCCCGGCGTACCGCCTGAACCACGAGGAGGTGACGAAGAGCCTCGAGGAGGGCATCCAGTACGTCGAGTGCATGGACCCGAAGGCGGCGATCCCCGACGAGCGCGGCGCGGTGAAGGCGCTCCGCTTCGAGCGGGTGAAGCAGGTCGACGGCAAGTGGGTCTCGACCGGCGAGGCGGTGGAGCTGCCGGCGCGGACCGTCTGCGTCGCCGCGGGCACCGCGCCGAACACCATGTACGAGCGGGAGGCGCCGGGACACTTCGCCCTCGACGCCCGTGGCCAGTACTTCCAGGGCCACACCGCTTCGGTGGGGCCGGACGGCAAGCTCGCGCTCACGCCGTCGAGGCCGCACTCCGATCTCTCCGGCGAGGCGGGGTTCTTCACCTCGTACCTGTCGCCGGACGGCACGCGCTGCGTCTCGTTCTACGGCGACAACCACCCGCAGTACGCGGGCTCGGTGGTGAAGGCGATGGCCTCGGCGAAGGACGGCTACCGGAAGGTCGCCGAGATCTTCGCGGCCGAGGTCGCCGGCCTCGAGGCCGACACCGGCCGCGACGCCTCGTGGACCTCGTTCCGCGCCACGCTCGACGACGCCCTCCGCGCGAAGGTCGTGGAGGTGAAGCGGCTCACCCCGACGATCGTCGAGGTGGTGGTGCGCGCGCCCTCGGCGGCGCGGCGCTTCGAGCCGGGGCAGTTCTACCGGCTGCAGACCTACGAGTCCTCCGCGCCGTCGATCGACGGCACCCGCCTCGTCACCGAAGGCATGGCGCTCACCGGCGCCTGGGTCGACAAGGAGCAGGGGCTGCTCAGCCTCATCGTCCTCGAGATGGGCGCGTCGTCGCGGCTCTGCGCGGCGCTCCGTCCCGGCGAGGAGGTGGTGTGCATGGGCCCGACCGGCACGCCCACCGAGATCCCGCAGGGCGAGGCGGTGCTGCTCGCCGGCGGCGGCCTCGGCAACGCCGTGCTGTTCTCGATCGGCAAGGCGCTCAAGGCGGCCGGGAACCGGGTGCTCTACTTCGCCGGCTACCGGAACCCCGAGGACGTCTTCCACATGGACGACATCGAGGCCGGCACCGACCAGGTGATCTGGGCCTCGGACCGCGAGCCGCGCATCCAGCCCCGGCGGCCGCAGGACCGCGCCTTCGTCGGCAACATCGTCCAGGCGATGGTGGCGTACGGCCAGGGCGAGCTCGGGCCCCAGGTGGTCCCGCTCTCCGAGGTGGACCGGATCATCGCCATCGGCTCCGACCGGATGATGGCGGCGGTGAAGGCGGCGCGCCGCGACCGGCTGCGGCCGTTCCTCAAGGAGCGCCACGAGGCCATCGGGTCCATCAACTCGCCGATGCAGTGCATGATGAAGGAGATCTGCGCGCAGTGCCTCCAGCGCTGGGTCGGGCCGGACGGCAAGGAGCGCGTGGTCTTCACCTGCATGAACCAGGACCAGCGGCTCGACGACGTGGACTTCCCGTTCCTCGCCTCGCGGCTCCGGCAGGGCAGCGTGCAGGAGAAGGTCGCGAACCTCTGGCTGGAGCGGTGCCTGGAGAAGGCGCGGCTGCCGCGGATCTGAGCCCGGTGCGATACGTTACGCACGCCTGCCTCGCCGCGCTGACGGTGGCGGCGTGCGCCCACGCGCCGCCGCGCGAGGGAGACGAGGAGTCCGACATGCCCAAGGCCGGAAAGCCGGTCGCGCTGGTCCCGCCGAAGGTGGGGACGCCGAGGCCGCTCGACCCGTCGGTGTTCGCGGTCGTCGAGCACGAGCTGCCGAACGGCCTCCGGATCCGGCTGCTCGAGGACCACTCGGTCCCGACGGTCACCTACTACACGTTCTTCCGCGTCGGCTCGCGGAACGAGCGGCCCGGGATCACCGGCCTCGCCCACCTGTTCGAGCACATGATGTTCAACGGGGCGAAGAAGTACGGGCCGAAGCAGTTCGACCGCGTGCTCGAGTCGAAGGGCGGCTACTCGAACGCCTACACCTCGAACGACGTCACGGCGTACTACGAGGACTTCGCCTCCGACGCGCTCGAGACGGTGATCGACCTCGAGTCGGATCGGATGCGGTCCCTGAACATCTCGCCCGACATGCTCAAGAGCGAGCGCGAGGTCGTCAAGGAAGAGCGCCGGCTCCGGGTCGACAACGACATCCCGGGCATGCTCGACGAGGCGCTCTCCGCGCAGATCTGGAAGGCGCACCCGTACCACTGGCCGGTGATCGGCTGGATGGGCGACATCGAGGCGATCTCCCGCGACGACGCCCAGGCGTTCTTCCGCACCTACTACGCGCCGAACAACGCCACCATCGTCGCGGTCGGCGATCTCGACCCGAAGCGGACGATCGAGCTGGTGGCGCGCTACTACGGCGACATCCCCGCCGGGCCGCCGGCGCCTCGGGTCGTCGACGCCGAGCCGCCGCCGTCGGGCGAGCGCCGCGTGGACGTCCACTACCCGAGCCAGGCGCCGGCGGTGATGCTCGGCTACAAGGCGAGCCGGGCGCGGGATCCGGAGACGTTCGTGCTCGACGTCATCCAGACCGCCCTCTCCGGCGGCGAGTCGTCGCGGCTGGTGAAGCGGCTCGTCTACCAGGACGAGCTCGTCACCGGCGTGATGGTCGACTTCGGCTGGAAGGTCGACCCGGGCGCGTTCGTGATCTACGCCGAGGCCAAGCCGGGCGTCTCGTCCTCCGCGATCGAGAAGGTGATCTACGAGGAGCTCGCGAAGGTGGCGAAGGACGGGCTCACCGACCTCGAGCTGCAGAAGGCGAAGAACACCCTGCGGAGCCACTTCCTCCACGAGATCGCCACCAACAACGGCCGCGCCCACGCCGTCGGCTCGTACGAGGTCCTGCTCGGCGACTGGCGCGAGGCGCAGAAGACCCTCGAGCGGTACGCGAGCATCGGCAACGAGGACGTGAAGCGCGTCGCCGCGGCGGTGTTCGCCGCGAAGAACCGCTCGGTGGCGACGCTGGTCCCGGCGCCGGAGGAGGGCGAGGGCGAGGCGCCGGCGGCGGCCGGCCCGGCCTCGCGGTCGCGGTCGAAGCCCCGGCGCGCGGCGTCGAAGCAGCCCGGCCGGAAGCCCGGGGCGCGGGCTCGCGCCGCGAAGCCCGCCCCGAAGAAGCGCGCCTCGAAGAAGCTCGCCTCCAGGAAGCCCGGTCGCCGCTAACCCTCTCGTCCGATGCGAGCGCTCATGGCCCTGCTCCCGCTCCTCTCCGCCGCCGCGCCCGCGGCCCCCGCGCCCGGCGCGGTGAACCTGCCGCCCTACGAGGAGCACGTGCTCGGCAACGGCCTGCGCGTGGTGATCGCGCCGCGCAAGGAGCTGCCGCTCGTCACGGTGGAGCTGCTCGTCGAGACCGGCGCCGCCCACGAGCCTGCCGCGAAGGCGGGCCTGGCGTCGTTCACCGCGGACCTGCTCCGGCGGGGCACCGCGACCC
>CAZDGH010000352.1:0-6458 GCA_964504805.1 uncultured Myxococcales bacterium
CGGCGCGGCGCCGGTGCGTGCCGCGCTCTCCGGCGTCGCCGCGGTCGGGAGCGTGATGCTGTGACGCGGGGGGCAGATCCTGCCGTGGAGCCGCCGCGCTTGCGTGCCGCGCGAGGGCGGCGCCGACCGCGGAGCCTCACTCGGCGAGCAGCTCGCGCAGCTTCGTCGCGGTCGTCGCCAGGCCGCACGCTTCGAGACGGCCGGCGACCTCGAGCTCGGAGAGGGCGGGCTTCCGCGTCGCCGCCGCCTGCTCCCGGATCGTCCGGAGGACCTGTGCCGGTGCGAGGTCGATCGCGTGGCGCACGAACTCGTCGGGATGCTGCGCTTCGACGTCGTGCGGCGCCAGGCGGGCCGCGGGAAAGTGCTCGAGGTCGAACGTCACGATCGTCTGCGACCGAGAACGTCGCCAGCGCGCCCCCGCTCAGTAGTCCTCGTGTTCCTGCGCGAGCGCCGTCAGCTCGTCGGCGACCCTCCTGCGCTCGGCCTCGTCCTGACGCTGGTACGCGAGGAGGTCCGAGAACAGGATGCGCCGGTGCGTCCCGACGCGCCGATACGGGATCCGCTCGGCGTCGAGCAAGCCGATGAGGAAGGGCCGCGAGACGTTGAGCAGGTCGGCGGCCTGCTGGGTGGTCAGCTCGGCGTGGATGGGCACGAGCGTCACGGCGTTGCCCTCGGCCATCTGCGAGAGGATCTGCAGGAACAGCTCGAACGCCGCCCGGGGAACCACGACGGACCGGGCGGTGGCACCGTCCACGCTCACCCGCACGGCGCTCGACGAGGCCTTCTTCCGCCTCGGCTCGCGGACCCGGAGCGCCCGGACGGCGTCCGCCGCGAGAGCGGCGTCGGCCTCCGACGGGGGCGGCTGCAGCTTGGGACGCGAGAGGAGTCCAGGTTCCATCGGTGTCCTCCACGAGGACGATAGACCCCATCCGCAATATCCGCAACAACCGAAGCGGGCGCCAGCTCCACGCCACCTGCCGCCCTACTCCGTCTGACCCCGCCCGCCGTGCTCGCTCCCGCCGATCCACACCGCCTTGCGGTTCACGAACGAGAGCAGGCCGTCACGGGCGAGCTCGCGGCCGTAGCCGGAGCGCTTCACGCCGCCGAACGGGAGCCGCGGGTCGGAGGCGACGATGGCGTTCACGAAGGTCATGCCGGCCTCGAGCTCGTCGACGAAGCGGGCCTGCTCGGCGGGGTCGCGGGTCCAGACGCTCGAGCCGAGGCCGTACGGGGTCGCGTTGGCGAGCTCGATCGCCTCGGCGAGGTCCTTCACCCGGAACACCAGCGCGACCGGGCCGAACACCTCCTCGGAGAACGCGCGGGCGCTCCGCGGGACGTCGGCGAGGGCGGTCGGCTCGTAGAAGAAGCCCTTGCCGGCGACGGGCCGGCCGCCGGCCAGGAGGCGGGCGCCCTTCGCCACCGCGTCGTCCACCTGCGCGGCGACGCCGTCGCGGATGGCGGCCGTGGCGAGCGGGCCGATCGCGGTGCCCTCGTCGCGCGGGTCGCCGACCACGAGCCGCGACAGGCCCTCGACGAGGCCGCGCTCGAAGCGATCGTAGACGTCGCGGTGGACGATGAACCTCTTGGCGGCGATGCACGACTGGCCGTTGTTGATCGTGCGCGCCGTGACCGCGGCCTTCACCGCCGCGTCGAGGTCCGCGCTCGGCATCACCACGAACGGATCGCTGCCGCCGAGCTCGAGCACGGTCGGCTTCAGCTGTCTGCCGGCGATCGACGCGACCGACGCGCCGGCGGCGTCGCTGCCGGTGAGCGTGGCCGCGACCACCCGCGGGTCCTCGAGCACCTTCGCGACCTGCTCATGGCCGACGAGCAGCGCCTGGAACACGCCCTCGGGGAAGCCGGCGCGCCAGAAGATCTCCTCGATGGCGAGCGCGCACTGCGGGACGTTCGCCGCGTGCTTGAGCAGCCCGACGTTACCCGCCATGAGCGCGGGCGCGGCGAAGCGGACGACCTGCCAGAAGGGGAAGTTCCACGGCATCACCGCGAGCACGGGGCCGAGCGGCAGGTGGCGGACGAAGGCGCGGGGGCCGCCGACGTCGACCGGCCCGTCCGCGAGCAGCGGCTCCGCGTGGTCGACGTAGTACTGGCAGGCCCACGCGCACTTCTGCGCCTCGGCGCGGGCGGCGCCGATGGGCTTGCCCATCTCCTGCACCATGAGGCGCGCCCAGCGCTCCTGGTCGCTCGCCAGGAGCTCGGCCGCGCGCGCCAGGCACCGCGCCCGCTCGCCGAAGCTCGTCCGCCTCCACGCCCGGAAGGCGGTCCGCGCCTTCTCGAGCTTCCGCTCGAGCTCGCCGTCGGAGAGCTCGGCGAAGGTGCGGAGCGTCTCGCCGGTGGTGGGGTCGATGCTGGCGATGGCCATGGCGTCCTCCGTCGGTCCTGCCTCCTCTCGCCGAAGCTACGGACGGCCGCGCGCGGGTGACCGCCGACCCGCCGGAGCGCCCGCCCCGCCCTCCGTGCTAGCTTCCGCCTCTTCCACGGAGCCGAGCATGCGCACCCTCTTCTCCTCCCTCGCCGTCGCCGCCGTCGTCCTCGCCGCAGGGCCCGCCGCGGCCGGCGGGTTCTGCGTCAACGCCGCGACCCTCGGCTCGTGCTCGGGCACCGAGGTCTGCACCTACGACCAGTCGTCCGGCGGCTGGGGCGCCGGCTGCTGCGCGGCCCGCGGAGACGAGGACCTGTGCTTCTGCGCGGTGTTCTGCACCTCGAGCGCGGAGTGCGCGGCCGACGAGATCTGCGGCGACACCGGGCAGGGCTTCGCGGTGTGCGCGCCGACCGGGTCGGCGAGCTGCGGCTGCGTCACCGACTACGACTGTCCCGTCGCCCACTCCTGCGTCGCCGGCGTCTGCGACGTGAACAACTGCCAGGCCGACGCCGACTGCCCGCAGGGCCACACCTGCATGGGCGGCCTCTGCCTGCCGCCGCCGTGCAGCGTCGCCGCCGACTGCGCCGCGGGCGAGACCTGCGAGGGCGGCCGGTGCCGCCAGCCGCCGGTCGGCTGCGCGGACGACGCCGGCTGCCCGGCGGGCGCGATCTGCGTGGACGGCGGCTGCGTGCAGGGCGTCCGCTGCGCGGCCGACGCCGACTGCGCCGCCGGCGAGCGCTGCTCCGCGACGAACGTCTGCGAGCCGATCCCCCCGTGCACCGCGGACGACGAGTGCGCCGCCGGCGAGGTGTGCGTGAACGGCGCCTGCGTGCCGCCGGGGACGATCTGCGGCGACCCGAGCGACTGCCTGGCCGGGCAGCTCTGCGTCGACGCCCTCTGCGTCGACCCCTGCGCGTCCGACGACGACTGCGCCGGCATCGACGTCTGCGTCGCCGGCACCTGCACCCCGCCCGAGTGCGCGACCGATGCCGACTGCGCCGCGGGCGAGGCGTGCGAGCTCGGCGTCTGCCGGGCGGGCTGCGCCGCCGACGCCGACTGCGGCGAGGGCTACTGCGTCGACGGGGCGTGCCTCGCCTGCCTCTCCGACGGCGACTGCACCATCGGCGAGACCTGCACCGGCGGCGCCTGTGCGCTGCCCACCGTGGAATGCGCGGGCGACGCCGACTGCCCGCTCGGCTTCTTCTGCGGCAAGGGCCTGTGCGTGCAGAACTGCCGGTTCGACGTCCCGTGCGGCGACGGGCTCGAGTGCACGCGCGAGGGCCGCTGCGAGGAGCAGCCCTCGTGCGCCGCCGACACCGACTGCCCGCCGGGCTTCGTCTGCACCGCCGACGGCTGCGTCGAGGATCCGAACGCGTGCACCGCGGACGCCGACTGCGACGCCGGCGAGGTCTGCGACGCCGGCACCTGCCGGCCCGACGAGGCGCCCGGGTGCACCGCCGACGCCGACTGCCCCGCCGGCGAGCGCTGCGTCGACTTCGCCTGCGTCGCCGTCGCCGGCTGCGAGACCGACGCGGGCTGCGAGCCCGACCAGCGCTGCGAGGCCGGCGCCTGCGTCGACCGCGCCGGCTGCGCCACCGACGCCGAGTGCGGCGCCGACGTCTGCGGTCCGGGCGGCACCTGCATCCCGCCCGACGGCGGCAACGCCTGCGCCACCGACGCCGACTGCGCCGCGGGCACGGCCTGCGCCCAGGGGATCTGCGTCGGCGCCGAGCCCCCGCCCAGCGGCGGCGGCGACGACGGCGGCGCCGAGGCCGAGGACGCCGGCTGCCAGCAGGCCGGCGGCTCCGCGGGGCTCCTCGGGCTCCTCGCCGCCGCGCTCGCCCTCGCCGCCCGGAGGAGCCGCGCGCCGTGATCGGCCTGAAAGAGATCGAGGAGGCGCGGGCGCGGATCGACGACTTCGTCCTGACGACGCCGTGCGCGAAGTCGGAGACGTTCTCGCGGCTGTGCGGCGCGAAGACGTCGTTCAAGCTCGAGAACCTGCAGATGACCGGCTCCTTCAAGGAGCGCGGCGCGCTGAACAAGATCCTCACCCTCACGGCGGAGGAGCGGTCGCACGGCGTGATCGCGGCGTCGGCGGGGAACCACGCCCAGGGCGTCGCCTACCACGCGGGCCGGCTCGGCATCCCGGCGACGATCGTGATGCCGGACCGGACGCCGCTCATCAAGGTGCAGAACACCCGCGGCTTCGGCGCCAACGTGATCCTCCACGGCGCGAACTTCGACGAGGCCCACGCCGAGGCGCGGCGGATCGAGGCGCTCGAGAAGCAGACCTTCGTCCACCCGTTCGACGACGAGATGATCATCGCCGGCCAGGGCACGATCGGCCTCGAGCTCCTCGAGCAGAGCCCTTACCTCGAGGTGGTGATCGTCCCGATCGGCGGCGGCGGGCTCATCTCCGGCATCGCCACCGCGCTCAAGGAGGTCAACCCGAAGATCCGCGTCGTCGGCGTGCAGACCGCGGCGCTGCCCTCGATGAAGAAGAGCATCGAGGCCGGCCACCTGGTGACCGTGGAGCCGGCGGTCACCATCGCCGACGGCATCGCGGTGAAGCGCCCCGGCGAGCGGACCCTCGCGTACGTGCGCAAGTACGTCGACGAGATCGTCACCGTGGACGAGGAGGAGATCGCCAACGCGATCCTCCTGCTGCTCGAGCGCGAGAAGACGGTGGTCGAGGGCGCGGGCGCGGCGACGCTCGCCGCGCTCTACAACCACAAGGTGCCGAGCGCCGAGGGCAAGAAGACGGTGATGGTCCTCTCCGGCGGCAACATCGACGTGAACCTGATCAGCCGGATCATCGAGCGCGGCCTGGTGAAGGACGGCCGCCTGGTGCGCCTGGCGGTGAAGATCCAGGACCGCCCGGGCTCGCTCGCGCAGTTCACCACCATGCTCGGCGAGCAGTCGGCGAACATCCTCGAGATCCACCACAACCGGGCCTTCGGCTCGGCGGGGTTCAACGAGACGATCGTCGAGGTCACCCTCGAGACGCGCGGCAAGGATCACATCGCCGCGCTGGTCGGCGCGCTCGAGGCGAAGGGCTACAGCGCCGACGTGCTGCGCTGACGGCTAGTGGTAGCCGGGGGGCGCGAACGCGCTGGCGATGAGCCAGATCGCGGAGAGCGCCACGGTCAGCGTGATCGCCGCGAGCACGATGAGCTTGGTGGCGGTCCAGCTGTCGTCGGAGCGGCGCTCGGCCGTCTGGATGTCGTCCACGGTGCCTCCGGCGCGGGCGGCCGGGGGGCCGGCCAAGGCGCGGGCGGAACTTGGCACGCCGCGGCCCTGGGGGTCAACGCGATCGCGCGAGAGCAGGGCTCACTCGACCTGACCTGCTACGACGCACGATGCCTGCCTGCGGCGGGCGGACCCGTCGCTGCGCTGCCCAGCGGGCCTACGGGCCCGCCTCCGCTGCTCACTCCTCGTGCGCCCGCCTCGGCGACGGCCTCGCGCGTCTCGCGACGATCATTTCGAGTGAGCCCTGCTCTAGGATCCGCCGCATGGTCACCTCGCTGCTCCTCGCCGTCGCGGTCGCCGCGGCGCCGCCTCCCGAGCGCGCCGAGGCGCTGGTCGCGTCGCGATCGTGGGACGAGCTGTTCCTCGCCTACGGCGCGGTGAAGAAGGCCGACGTGGCCGCCGCCGGCCGCCCGCGGGTGGCGGCGGCGCTCGAGGCCGGCGCCCGCGGCGCGGCGGCGGACGGCGATCGCGCCCTGGCGCTGCCCCTCGCCGAGAAGAGCGCGGAGCTGAAGCCGACCGTGCCGCGGTACCTCCTCGCGGCCGAGCTCGCGCGGGCGGTGAAGGAGCACGGCGCGGCGGCGGCGGCGCTCGACGCGGCGAGGAAGCTCGCGCCGAGGGACGGCGAGGTGCTGGCCGCCCGGGCGGACCTGCACGAGGCCGACGGCGAGTTCGAGAAGGCGCTCGCGCTCTGGAAGAAGATCGGCCCGAAGGCGAAGGAGGCGACCCGCGCCAAGGAGGGGATGTCGCGGTGCCTCACCCGGATCGAGGAGGAGAAGAAGGGCCGCGCGGCGCTCGCCGGCGGCGGCGCGCCCGGCGGCGGCGCGGTGCC
>CAZDGH010000353.1:0-6448 GCA_964504805.1 uncultured Myxococcales bacterium
CGTAGAGGAACGCCGCCAGCGCCTCCTGCAGCTCGAGGCACGAGCCGTAGCGCTCGGCCTTGTCGCGGGCGAGCGCGCGGAGGATCACCGCCTCGAGCGCCGGGGGCAGATCGGGGTCGAGGTCGGAGGGCGGCACCACCTCGCCCTTGACGATCTTCCCCAGCACCTCGATGAGCTTGCCGCGGAACGGCCGGCGGCCGGTGACGAGCTCGTAGAGCACGACGCCGGTCGCCCAGACGTCGGTCTGCGCGTCGACCTCCTTCGCCCGCGCCTGCTCCGGCGAGAAGTAGAGGTACTTCCCCTTCACCGCGCCGGCCTGGGTGTCGCTGGTGGCGTCGCGCGCCTTGGCGATCCCGAAGTCGACGATCTTCACCTGGCCCTCGTACGAGACGAGGACGTTCTGCGGCGAGACGTCGCGGTGGACGATCCCGAGCGGCCGGCCGGCGTCGTCGGTGCGGGTGTGGGCGTAGTGCAGGCCCTTGCACATCTCCATCGCCACGTAGACCGCGATCGGCACCGGCACCGAGAGCCCGCGCTCCGCGGCGCGCCGCTGGATGCGGGCCAGGCTCTGGCCGTGGACGAGCTCCATGGCCAGGAAGAACTCGCCGTCGATCTCGCCGAAGTCGAAGACCTGCGCGACGTTGCCGTGGGAGAGGCCGGCGGCGATCTTCGCCTCGTTGACGAACATCCGGACGAAGGCGGGGTTGCCGGCGTAGGCCGGGAGGATCCGCTTGATGACCACGCTCTTGGTCACGCCCGCGGCGCCGAGGTACTTTGCCCGGTACACCTCGGCCATGCCCCCCGCCGCGATGCGGGAGGCGAGCCGGTACTTGCCGAGCTCCTTCGGCGCCGACGACATGGGGCCCCCGCGCGGATGATAGCCCACACCCTGCGTGCGGCAGCCCTCGCCGCGGCCTTCGCGCTCGCCGCGCCCGCCTCGGCGGCGCCGCGGATCGATCTCTACGTCTCCGCCGGCACGACCCGCTCCGCCGAGGTCCGCGGCAGGGCGTTCGACGAGGGCGGCGCCGCGAAGCAGCCGACCCGGCCGCTCTCGCGCCTCGGCAAGAACCTCGACCGCCTCCTCGCCGACGACCTCGAGGACCGCGAGGTCGAGGTGAAGCTCCTCGATCGCACCGCGCGCGTGCGCACCGACGACGAGGGCCTCTTCCGCGTCGCCTTCGAGGGCCTGCCGCCGGGCGTGCACGCGACCGCGGCGCGGCTCGTCGACGGCTCGGCGCGGGGCACGGGCAAGCTCGTCGTCGCCGCGGCGGGCGCGCCGCTCGTGCTCTCGGACATCGACGACACCATCGTGCAGACGCACGTCACCGAGAAGAGGAAGCTCGTCGAGGCCGCGCTGTTCGAGGACGGCCGCACCCAGGCGCCGGTCCCCGGGATGTCGGCGCTGCTCCGCTGCCTGCGCCGCGGCAAGGGCGGCCCCGAGGCCACGGTCCACTTCCTCTCCGGCAGCCCGCTCTCCTTCTACGGTCGCATCACGGAGTTCCTCGGCCGCGAGCGGCACCCGCTCGGCGAGGTGCTGCTCCGGAACTACGGGCTGGGGGTCGACGACGACCCGCTCGACCCGCTCGCCTACAAGCTGTCGAAGGCGCCGCGCGTCCTCGACGCCCGCCCCGACGCGAAGGTCGTCCTCGTCGGCGACTCCGGCGAGCAGGATCCGGAGATCTACGCCGAGCTCGCGCGCCGCTACCCGGGCCGCGTGGCGGCGATCTACGTGAGGCTGGTCGAAGGTGGGAGGAACGACGACCCGGCGCGCTTCCCGGGCCAGGTCACGTTCCGCTCGCCGGTCGACGCCGCGCGCGACGCGGCACGCCGCGGCCTCGTCGACGCCGCGTGCGAGCGAGAGGTCGCGCAGGCCATCGGCAGCGTGAAGTAGGGTACAGTCCGCGGGCGCGCGTCCATCACCACCGCGCGACGCAAAGGACCTGCACCTCGTGGATTCCCGCCGCGTCCTGGTCGTCGACGACGACCCGATGATCGTCCGTGCGCTGTGCCGCATCCTCGAGTCGGCCGGCTTCGCGCCCGAGGGCGCCCACGATCCCGAGGAGGCGCTCGTCGCGCTCCGCCGCGAGAAGGCGAACCTCGTCATCTCCGACTACATGATGCCGGGGATGCACGGCGTGCAGTTCCTCCAGGAGGCGCGGAAGCTCTGCCCGGACGCGCCGAGGCTCCTGCTCACCGCGGTGAACGACTTCAAGGTCGCCATCGACGCGGTGAACAACGGCGAGATCTACCGGCTCCTGCAGAAGCCGTGGAACGCCGCCGAGCTCGTCTCCACCGTGAAGCAGGCGTGGGAGTGGGGCGAGCTCCGCCGCAAGAACGAGGAGCTCTCCGCGCTCGTGCACCGGCAGAACGCCGAGCTCAAGGAGGTGAACCGCGATCTCGAGCGGAAGGTGCAGGAGCGCACCAACGGCCTGCTCGAGGGCATGATCGCCGCCCTCGACTTCCGCGACACCGAGACCCAGTGGCACTCGCGCCGCGTCGCCATGTTCGCGCGACGCCTCGCCGAGGCGCTCGGCCTCTCCGGGCAGGAGCTGTTCGACATCGAGGTCGGCGCGCTCCTCCACGACATCGGCAAGATCGGCGTCCGCGACTCGGTGCTGCTCAAGCCGGGCCCGCTCACGCCCGAGGAGTGGGTGGAGATGAAGGAGCACCCGGCGATCGGGTGGCGCCTCCTCCGCCGGATCGAGTACCTCGACCAGGCCTCGAAGATCGTGCTGCAGCACCAGGAGCGCTGGGACGGGAAGGGCTACCCCGCCGCGCTCGCCGGCGACGCCATCGTCATCGGCGCGCGGATCTTCGCCGTCGTCGACACCCTCGACGCCATCCTCTCCGATCGCCCGTACCGGAAGGGGCGCCCGTTCGAGGTCGCCCTCGCCGAGATCCAGCGCTGCTCCGGCACGCAGTTCGACCCGAAGGTCGTCGACGCCTTCGTCGCCGTCCCGAAGTCCGACTGGGACGGCATCCGCGCCCGCGTCGAGGAGCTCGCCGCCGAGGAGAAGCGCCGCGACGAGCAGGACGGCCTCGGCCAGGTCGGCCGCGTCGGCCAGCGCGAGCTCGAGAAGGCGCAGACGGCCGCGCCGAAGCCGGCGCAGGCGTAGCGGCTGCGGCCGCTGCGGCCGAGGCGGCCGCGGCCGAGGCGGCCGCTGCCGCGGCCGAGGCTCCAGGCTCCAGGCTTCAGGCTCCAGCCAGCAGGTAGCTCGGCGCTCCGCGCCTCGCGCACGCCCCGATGCGAGCGAAGCGCGAGCGAAGCGGCGCACCGAAGACCGGCAACGCGCTCCGGCGGAGCCGGTGATGGCCGGAGCCTGGAGCCTGGAGCCCGGAGCCTTTTTTCCCCCCCTCTTGCATTTGACGCGGCGAGCCATAAGAATGAATGACGATTCATTCATTCAGCCCGGAGCACGACATGGCGGCAAAGCTGGAGCGAGAGACGAGGCAGGCGCCGGCCGGCGCGATGTTCCTCCTCGAGGCGGTCGGGACCACCCCGTTCCACGCCCCCGAGGGCTTCACCGAGGAGCAGCGGCTCTACTTCAAGACGGCCGACGACTTCGTCCGCAAGGAGGTCGTGCCCGCCGCCGAGAAGCTCGAGCACAAGGACTTCGATCTGATGGTGAAGCTCCTCCGCAAGGCGGGCGAGCTCGGCCTGCTCATGGCCTCCATCCCGCCGAAGTACGACGGCCTCGGCCTCGACGAGACCACGGTGATGATGATCGGCGAGGCGATGTCGAAGTACGGCTCGTGGTCGGTGACCCACGGCGGCCACACCGGCATCGGCTCGCTGCCGATCGTGTGGTTCGGCAACGAGGCGCAGAAGCAGAAGTACCTGCCGAAGATCGCCACCGGCGAGTGGATCTGCGCCTACGCGCTCTCCGAGCCCGGCTCCGGCTCCGACGCCCTCGCCGCGAAGACCGTCGCCAGGCTCTCGCCCGACGGCAAGCACTGGATCCTGAACGGCACCAAGGCCTGGATCACCAACGCCGGCTTCGCCGACGTCTTCGTCGTCTTCGCCAAGGTCGACGGCGAGAAGTTCTCGGCGTTCATCGTCGAGAAGGGCACGCCGGGCTTCAGCCTCGGCAAGGAGGAGGACAAGATCGGCCTCCGCGGCTCCTCGACGCGGCAGCTCATCTTCGAGGACGGCAAGATCCCGGTGGAGAACCTCCTCGGCGAGATCGGCCGCGGCCACAAGATCGCCTTCAACATCCTCAACAACGGCCGCCTCAAGCTCGGCGTCGCCTCGACCGGCGGCGCGAAGATGTCCTTCGAGGCCGGCGTGCAGTACGCCCGCGATCGCAAGGCGTTCGGCAAGCCGATCGTCGAGTTCGCGCTGCTCCGCGAGAAGATCGCCAAGATGGCCGCGCTCATCTACGCCAACGAGGCGATGAGCTACCGGACCACCGGCTACATCGACGAGCGCCTCGCCGGCCTCGACCACGACTCCGACGCCCACGGCGCCGCGGTGATGGCCGCCGCCGAGGAGTACGCGGTGGAGTCCTCGATCCTGAAGGTGTTCGGCTCGGAGATGCTGACCACCGTCATCGACGAGGCGCTGCAGATGCACGGCGGCTACGGCTACACCGAGGAGTACCAGGTGGCCCGGGCCTACCGCGACGTGCGCGTGAACCGCATCTTCGAGGGCACCAACGAGATCAACCGGATGCTCATCCCCGGGATGATCTTCAAGAAGGCCGCGAAGGGCTTCCCGCTCTTCGACTGGTTCGGCGCCATCCAGGCCGACCTCGAGGGCGGCCGGATGCCGAGGTTCGACGGGCCGCTCGCCGCGGAGAGGAAGGCGGCGGAGTGCACGAAGCGCCTCGCCGGCTACGCGATGATGGTCGGCGCGAGCACGTACGGCCTCGAGCTCGAGCAGCACCAGGAGATCCTCGCCGCCATCGCCGACGCCTGCATCGAGGCCTTCGCCGTCGACTCGATGGTCGGGCGCACGCTGCAGTCCGATCCGGGCGATCCGGCCCGGGCCGCCGCGTGCAAGCTCTACGCGCACGAGGGCTGGGCCCGCGCCCACGCCGCCGCGCGCAAGGCGATCTGCGCCACCGCCAAGGGCGAGGAGCGCGCCAAGCACCTCGCGAACCTCGACCGGCTCTACGAGTTCGTCGACTACGACCCGGTCGAGCTCCGCGAGGCGATCGTGACCACCGTGCTGGAGGCCGGCGGCGTCTACCCGTGGAAGTACTGACGCACCGCCGGTAGGCCGCCGTCCCCGCGCCCGCCTCCCTCCCGGGGGGGCGGGCGCTCGCGTGTCGGGCGTTCGACGCCCCCGGTAGCCCGGTGTACCGTCGATCGGCCGATGGGAGCGAAGGCACCCGCACCGCGGGCGGGCGACGGCCTGCCCCGCATGCTCGGAGACCGCTACCGCCTCGAGGATAAGCTCGGGGAGGGCGGCATGGGCGTCGTCTACGCCGGCGTCCACGTGCAGATCGAGCGCCGGGTCGCGGTGAAGCTGCTCAAGGGC
Source organism: uncultured Myxococcales bacterium (assembly GCA_964504805.1). Classification (GTDB taxonomy): domain Bacteria; phylum Myxococcota; class Myxococcia; order Myxococcales; family Vulgatibacteraceae; genus CAZDGH01. The sequence goes on from CAZDGH010000353.1 coordinate 5,483, forward strand.
GAGTACGCGTCGAGCGACGACGTCGCCGAGCGGTTCCTCCGCGAGGCGCGCGCGGCGGTGAAGATCCAGAGCCCGCACGTGGTGGAGATCCTCGACTTCGGCAAGAGCCCCGAAGGCGAGCTCTTCTTCGTGATGGAGCTGCTCGACGGGAGCCCGCTCAACGCCGTCCTGAAGCGCGAGGGCCGCCTCGGCCCCCGCCGCACCGTCGGGATCGCCCGGCAGATCTGCGACGCGCTCGGGGCCGCGCACCAGGCCGGCATCGTCCACCGCGACCTCAAGCCCGCGAACGTCGTCGTGGTCCGGCGCAAGGGCGAGGACTTCGCCAAGATCCTCGACTTCGGCGTGGCGAAGCTCGTCGGCGAGCTCGACTCGCAGCTCACCCGCACCGGGATGCTCGTCGGCACCCTCGAGTGCATGGCCCCGGAGCAGGTGCTCGGGAAGAGCGTCGACGCCCGCACCGACGTCTACGCGCTCGGCGTGCTCCTCCACCGCTGCCTCACCGGGCTGCCGCCGTTCCAGGGCGAGGGCGTGGCGGCGATGGTCTACCACCACGTCAACACCAAGGTGACGCCGCTCCGCGAGACCGCGCCCGACGCGGCGATCCCGGCGGCGCTCGACGCGCTGGTCCTGCGGTGCCTGGCGAAGGCGCCGTCGGAGCGCTTCGCGAGCATGGCCGAGGTCGACGCGGCCCTCGCCGCCGCGATCGAGGGCGCGCCCGCGGACGCGCCGTCGGGGGTGGTCGTCGCGCCGGACGAGGCGGCGACGATGACCGTCCCGACGCCTGCGCCGCTCGACCCGACGAGGCGGAGCGAGGCCAGGTCCGCGCGCTACGACCGGCCGGGTGGGGACGGAGCGACCCGCGCCGAGGGCGGGGGACGCGGTCCCGCGCCGACCCGGCTCGAGCGCGCCTCGTCGACCGCGCCGCGACCACCGCCTGCCGAGGGCGCGGCGCCGCCTGCAGCGGCG
>CAZDGH010000354.1:0-6436 GCA_964504805.1 uncultured Myxococcales bacterium
ATCTCGGAGGCCCTCGCCGCCGACCCGAGGATCCCCGCCTGCTACGACGTGGCGCTGGTGCGCAACGCGAGCGCGGCGGCGCACCTCGAGGTCGAGCTCGCCGTGGGCAAGGACGGCAAGGTCCTCGCCGCGCGGATCGCAAAGGGGACGTCGACCGATCCGCGGCTCGACGCCTGCGTCCTCGACGCGGTCGAGGCGGCGACGCTGCCGCCGCCGAAGGGCGGCGACGTCGGCCTGGTGATCTACCCGTTCCACTTCGAGCAGGAGACCGGCCGCGCCGCGAGGCCCACCGTGCAGGGCGGCCTCACCTCGGCCGAGGTGAAGCAGGTCGTCGACGGGCACATGGGCGCGCTCGCCGACTGCTACGCGCAGGCGCTCGCGGGGCGCCCGTCGATCTCCGGGCAGGTGGTGGTGAAGTTCTCGGTCGCGAAGGACGGCAGCGTCGGCAGCGCCGAGGTCGAGTCGTCCACGTTCGAGGGGCTCTCGTTCGAGACCTGCCTGCTGGCGCGGGTGCAGCGGATGAAGTTCCCGCCGCCGAAGGGCGTGGCCGTGATCAGCTACCCGTTCACCTTCCGCGCCCAGTGAAGCGGCTCCTCCCGATCCTGCTCCTCGCCGCCTGCGCCGCGCCCGGGCCCGCGCCGACGGGGACGCTCGCCGAGGTGCTCGCGCCCGCGGCGCCGGCGGCCGGCGAGCCGCCGCCGAAGCCGAAGCTGCCGCCCGGCGAGGAGACCTACGCGCTGGCGGTGGCGGCGGCGCACCGCGCGTCCCTCGTCGAGCCTGCGGCGGGGACCACCGTGGAGGAGATCCAGGCGCTGCTCGACCGCCGCGCCAGGCTCGTCTCCGAGGCGCTCTCCGTCGCCACCCAGATCCAGGTCAACCAGCCGTACGGCGCGAGGGCCTTCGGCCATCGCCTGATCGCGCGGACGCTCCTCGACATGGCCCGCGCCCTCGATCGCCTCGGGCCGGTGCCGGGGCTCGCGGCCCGCACCGGCAAGCTCCGGGAGGAGGCGCGGACCGCGCTCCGGCTCTGCCTCTCCTTCGACGAGCCCGCGGAGGTGGTCGCGAGCTGCCGCGACGAGCTCGCCGCCTCGCCGGGCGAGGAGGTCGCCGCGGCGCTCCGGCACCGCGCCGACGAGCTCTCGTCGTGCGCCGGCGAGGCGCCGCCGCCGTCGCTGCTCGTCCGCCTGAAGGTGACCGAGGACGGCGCCGTGCGCGACGTGGCCCTCGAGCCCGATCCCGGCGGAGCGATCGCGGCGTGCGTCGCCGAGAAGGCGAAGGCGCTCTCGCTGCCGAGGCGCCCCGGCGGCGGCGAGCTCGAGCTCGAGCTGCCGCTCTTGTCGGCGCCCGCCGCGCCGCGGTAGGGAAGCGCACCTCCCGAAAGGCACCCGCACCATGGCGAAGATCCCCGTCGGCGTCGTCGGCGCCACCGGCCTCGCAGGCCAGCAGTTCCTCGCCGCCCTCGGCGACCACCCGCACTTCGAGCTCGTCGCCGTCGCCGCCAGCGAGCGCAGCGCCGGCAAGACCTACGGCGAGGCGATCCGCGACGCCCGCGGCGCGTCGCGGTGGTTCTGCAGCGAGCCCTTGCCGAAGCGCTTCGAGTCGCTCGTGGTGCAGGACGGCAGCAAGCTCGACGTCCGCGGCCTCGGCCTCGTCTTCTCGGCCGTCGACGGCGACACCGCGAAGCGCCTCGAGGCCGCGTACGCGCAGCACACGCCGGTGGTCTCCGCCGCCTCCGCGTACCGCTACGACGACGACGTGCCGATCCTGATCCCGCCGGTGAACGCCTCGCACGTGGGCCTGTTTGAGGCGCAGCGCGCGAAGCGCGGCTGGAAGGGCTTCGTCACCCCGATCCCGAACTGCACCACCACCGGCCTGGCCGTCACCCTGGCGCCGCTCGCCGAGGCGTTCGGCCTCGAGGCGGTGCTGGTGACCTCGCTGCAGGCGGTCTCCGGCGCCGGCCGCTCGCCGGGCGTGCTCGCCCTCGACATCGTCGACAACGTGGTGCCGTACATCCCCAAGGAGGAGGAGAAGGTCGAGGTCGAGACCCGGAAGCTCCTCGGCACCCTCGGCCCGACCGGCATCACCCCGCACGGCGTCGCCGTCTCCTGCACCTGCACCCGTGTCGGCGTGCTCGAGGGCCACACCGAGAGCGTCTTCGTGCGGCTCGCGAAGCAGGCGCCGCCGGACGAGGTGAAGGCGGCGATGCGCGAGTGGAAGGGCGCGCCCGAGGCGCGGAAGCTCCACTCCGCGCCGGACCGGTGGATCGACGTCTCCGACGAGCCGTTCCGGCCGCAGCCGCGGCTCGACCGCGACGCCGGCGCCGGGATGGTGACCACGGTCGGCCGGGTGCGCGAGGAGAAGGTCCTCGGCGGCGCGAAGTACGTGCTGGTCTCCCACAACACCAAGCTCGGCGCCGCGAAGGGCGCGATCCTCGTCGCGGAGCTGCTCGAGGCGGGCGGGGCGCTGCGGGGCTAGAAACTTCCGGGCGCGCGGTGTCGGGTGAAGGGATCGCGGCCCCTCGGTTTCTGGGGACCCCCTCCGCCGGTACCCTGCCGCGGACGCGGCCGCGGCAGGGGACCCCCCGGCTCCGCCCCAGAAACCGGGGAGCCGCTAGGCGTTCGCGGTGGGCACCGCGCGGTCGGTGGTGGCGGCGGCAGCGTCGGCGCTCGGGCGCGGGTCGCGAGGAGGCTCGGGGAGCGGCTCGGCCGGGAACGGCTCGCTGCGGTTGCGGCTACCGCGGCTCGAGGGTCGAGGGATCTTCGAGCCAGGCCTTGAAGAGGTCGAGGCTGCGGGCGCAGTAGAAGCCGTCGGCGATGCGCTCGTCGAAGGACCAGCGGAGGCGGACGACGTCGTCGACGGCGAGGGTGCCTTCGGCGGTGACGACCGGGGCCTTCTGGATGCGGCCGATGACGCCGAAGAGCGGGATGGTGCCGTACTCGTAGAGGTGGTGGAACGGGGCGTCGAGGCCCACCGAGCCGAGGTTCGCGAGGAACATGCTCGCGTACATGGGGTCGGGGCGGATCATGGCGGCGGGGAGCAGGTTCAGGCCGTCGAGGGTGCGCTGGAGCCAGAAGGCGAGGCGCACGAGGAACCCGGGCAGCTTCGTCACCAGGGCGACCTCCTTCTCGGAGGAGGTCTGCGCCTCGCCGCGGCCGACGCCGATGGCCTCGTCGACGCGGCCCGCGTCGTTGTCGACGCCGTCGCCCGGCACGAAGCGGATCTTAACGGTGGTGAGCGGGGCGTCGTCGGCCATGCGCTTCTTCACCGCGAACGAGAGCTCGATGGCGTCGCGCTGGTAGAGGCGGCGGCCGACGACGAAGCGGTTCATCTGCGGGCGCTCGGCGAGGGCCCGCACCACGCCGGCGAGCACCAGGTGGAAGAAGGTGAGCTTCGGGCCGCCGCGGGCGTTGCGGGCGTCGAGCCACGCGAGCGCCTTGCCGACGCGGAGCTCCTGCTCGAAGTAGACGATCGACTCGTTCCGCCCCGGCATCAGGTGCGGCATGAGCTTGCGGAGCGGGTGGACGTCGCGGAGGTACGTCCCCTCGGGGCGGCGGAAGAGCGGCATCCCGAGAGCGTGCCGCTACGGGCGGTCGCCGTCGAGGAACTCGCGGAGCGGGCCGCCGAGGGCGGCGGCGTCGTGCAGGTAGGCCTGGTGGCCGGCGGCGCTCGAGAGCTCCTGCCAGCGGGCGTCGACGCCGGCGGCGACGAGGGCGTGGTACGCGTCCCGGACGCGGGCGGGCGGCGAGACCGCGTCGGACGACGAGGGCAGGAGCAGCACCCGGGCGCGGATCCGGGCGAGGTCGAGCTCGGCGGAGGCGGCGACGCCGGAGAGCGCGGCGTAGCAGGCCGGATCGAACGCGGAGGCGAAGGCCTCGGCCTCGGCGTCGAGGCGCGCGGCGCGGGCGGCGGCGTCGGGCTCGAGGCGGGCGAGGAAGTCGGGGTCGTAGGCGTCCTCGAGGTGCTCGCGGTGGAGCCGCTTCACCACGTTCCGCGGGCCGGCGCCGGGGGCGTAGCGGCCGCCCTCCCACGACGGCTCGGCGGCGAGCAGCGGGCGCACCATCGCCAGGCGCTGCCGCGCCGACGTCGAGAGCCGCGGCGAGGCGCAGATCGACGCCACCGAGCCCACCAGCGACGGCTCCTCGGCGGCGAGCGCGAGGGCGGCGACGCCGCCGAGGCCCGGGCCCACCGCGGCGCGGAGCCTCGCCACGCCGAGGGCGCGGACGAAGGAGGCCAGGGCGCGCGCCTGGTCGCGGAGCGTGAGCGGCGGGAAGTCGCCGCCGTACGGGCGGCAGGTCGCCGGCTCGGACGAGAGCGGCGAGGTGGAGCCGAACGGCGCGCCGAGGAGGCACGGCGCGATCACCGCGAGCACGTCGGTGTCGAGCGCCTTGCCGGGTCCGACCAGCGCGTCCCACCAGCCGTCGAGGGGGCCGGCGCCCGCTCCCTCGCCCGCGCAGCGGTGGCTCCTGCCGAGCGGGTGGAGGAGGAGCACCGCGTTCCCGCCGCGGAGCTCGCCGTGCAGCTCGTACGACATCTCGACGGGCAAGGTGCCGCCGGCCTCGAGCGCGAGGGGCTCGGAGAGGCGCAGATGCCCCGTGATCGCTGCCACTTCCGGCCTCCGTCCCCGCGGTCGACCGTTTGCCTTCGCACCCCAACAGTGCGATACCCGTGTGCCGTTTTTTTCACCTTCCGACGACGACGTTCCAGGGGAGCGAGACTGCATGAACCCGCTCGTGAAGATCGTGCTCGGGGCCGGCGCGGTGATCGGCATCGCCGTCTTCGCCATCAACTACCACAGCACGACCCGCACCGAGAGCGAGTACCGCCTCGCGAAGGAGTCGATCCGCGCCGAGTACCTCGAGCGCGCGGGCGCCGTGCGCTCGACGCCGGACGCCGCGGCGTACGAGGACGAGGTCCGCGGCCTGCTCAAGTGGTACTTCGGCGAGCTCGCCGACCTCTACAACCGCTACCCCACGTTCCGCGGCGCCGACGAGGCGTACCTGAGGCAGCTCGACGAGGCGCGCGCGAACGGCAAGGTGAAGGCCGAGGAGTACGACCAGAAGAAGGCGAACTTCCAGCAGGTCAAGGAGTTCTACGACCTGATGAAGTCGGGCAAGTACGAGCCGACGATGACCGCCGGCGACAGCTCGCTGCGCCTCGACTTCCTCGACTTCGAGCCGTCGATCGTCGACGGCCAGAAAGGCGTGAAGGCCCGCTTCGTCCTCTGGGGCGCGCAGCGCCGCCGGACCGCGGAGAAGGGCCCGGGCGGCCAGGTCGTGAAGCGCGTCGACGTCCCGGTGGAGTGGGGCAGCGTCCACTTCGGCCCGGCGAAGCCGAAGGACGAGAAGGTGGTGGCCAAGAAGGATCCGAAGAAGGAGGCCACCAGCTGGGAGTTCGAGGTCGGCATACCGGCGGGACCGTACGTCCCGCACCCGGAGCGCCAGATCGAGGACTTCCCGCCGATGGCGTACCTCGGCACCTTCGCCTTCCCGCTGCTGCCGTACGAGGCCACCTCGGCGGACGTCGAGCTGATCCTCAAGTCGCGCAGCGGCACCGGCCGCGACATCGAGGCGAAGTACGCCTGGACGAAGGAGATCCCCGCCGAGTGGCGCCTCAAGGAAGGCGAGAAGTGGGAAGGCGCCATCGAGGAGGAGCGCGAGGAGCTCGGGGAGGCCGGCCGCTAGCGCGTGCGCGCGGCAGCCGCCCTGATCCTCACCGCCGCCGTGGCCTCCCGGGCCGCGGCGGCGCCGTCTCCGGCGCCGGCGTCGAAGGCAGAAGCGCGGCTCTCGCTCGGGATCGCGCCGCTCCTGCCGCCGGGGACACGGCTCCGCCTCGGGGCCGCCGCGCCCGACGAGGACACGGAGGAGCGCGGCTGCGCGGGAGGCGGCGGGTGCCTGTCGACCGGCGCCGACGACGGCCAGGTCCCGAGCTTCCCGGCGGTGCTCTTCGCCTCCGCCCTCCACGCCGGCGCCCTCCTGGTCGCGACGCTCGTCCTCGACGTGGCCGAGAAGCCGGACGGCGGGCGGCTCGCGTACCCGCTCGGCGGCGTGCTCGCCGTGGGGCTCGCGCCCGGGCTGTCGGCGGGGACGCTGCACGCCTCGGTGCCGGAGGGCTTCGTGGCGCCGCCGGCGTGGGAGACGTTCGCGGGCGGCGCGGCGGCCGGCCTCGCCCTCGGCGCGCCGCTCTTGCTGTTCGCCGCCGACGACCTCGAGGGCAGGGCGCTCACGATCGGCGCGAGCACCTTCGCCGCGCTCGTCGTCGAGAGCCTGCTCGTCGGCCGGGCGCGGCGCGCCACGCCGCGCGCCTCGCCGTCGCCGCTCCCCGCGCCGGACGCGGGCTTCGAGGGGCCGCCGCCGCTCCCGTCGACGGTCCCGCGGGACGGCTTCGCGCCGCCGCCGCCGCTGCCGCTCGTCCCGGGCGAGGAGGGGCGGGAGGAGCC
>CAZDGH010000355.1:0-6407 GCA_964504805.1 uncultured Myxococcales bacterium
ACCGGCGGCGGCACCTCGGGCCCCGGGCCCGGCCCCAGGCCCGCCGGGACGGGCACGCCGCCCGACGCGGGCTGCGCCGGCTGCGCGGGCGCCTCGTCTCCCGCCGGGCTCCTCGGGCTCCTCGCGGCCGCGGCGCTCCTCGCGCGGCGGCGGACGCCTACTCCAGGCCGCGGTCCCTGAGCTCGTCCTCGTCGAAGCCGAGGAAGTGCCCGACCTCGTGGATGAGCGTGATCCCGATCTGCTCGATCAGATCCTCGCGGTCCTGCGCGAACCGCTCCAGGTTCTTCTGGTAGAGCACGATCGAGCTCGGGAAGTGCGCCCAGGGATCCATGATCCCCTTGTCCCTCCACGGCGCGCCCCGGAAGATCCCGAGGATCTGCGGCGACAGCGGCGGATCCGACGCGGTGAGATCGTCGTCCTGCGGGATGTCCTCGACCGCGATCGCCACGTTCGAGAGGTAGCGCCGCACCTTCTCCGGTAGCTCCTCGAGCGCGTCCTCCACGGCCTTGTCGAACGCCTCCGAGGTCAGCGCCACCCGCGCGGGGAACTCCTCCGGCGCGAGCTTCCGGGCCCGGGCGAAGCGCCGCTCCGCCTCCTTCGCCTGGCCGCGGCGCTCGGCGACGAGGCCGAGGTAGTGGTGCGCCCACGGCTCGTCGGCGTGCCGGAGCACCTCCTCGAGCTGCTTCTCCGCCTCCGCGAAGCGGCAGAGCTCGAAGAGCGCGGTGCCGCGCTCGACCAGCGCGTCCACGTCGCGGCCGAGGGCGGGCAGGGCGGCGTCGATCCGCGAGAGGGCGGTGGCCGCGTCGCCGAGCTGGTTGTGGGCGATGCCCTCGAGGAGCAGGAGCTCGGCCACGAGCCGCGCGTCGCCGCCCTTGCGGGCGAGCTTCACGCCCCGTCGCAGCAGCCCGAGCCCGCGCTCGAGGCGGTCGCGATCCTCGCCGAGGCGGGTCACCAGGAGATCGGCGAAGGAGAGGATCGTCTCGGGATCGTCGGGGTCGAGCTCGAGGGCGCGGGCGTACGCGTCCTCGGCGTCCTCGAGCGACCCGAGCTCGGCGAGGGCCGCGGCCCGGTGGTGGTGCGCCGCCACCGACCGGGGCTCGAGGGAGCAAGCCTCCTCGGCCGCCGCGAGCGCCTCCTCGAGGCGCCCGGCCTCGAAGCGGTCGGCGCTCCGATCGAGCAGCCCTTCGATCCGCGCCTCGTCGGCAGGCCGTGGCATGGGCGGACCATCCTCGATGAGACGCTCGGCCGCAAGTCTTCGCTTGACGCCGTCGGGTGAGGCCTTAGATTGCGCCCCGCCCGGCGCTCGCTCGAACGTTGCGCCGAAAACAACGTCATTCCGGAGACTTGCGATGCCCGCCAAGGAGATCCACTTCCGCCAGACCGCCCGCGACGAGATCCTCCGCGGCGTCCGGACCCTCGCCGACGCCGTGGCCGTCACCCTCGGCCCGAAGGGCCGCAACGTGGTGATCGAGAAGTCGTTCGGCTCGCCGCTCGTGACCAAGGACGGCGTCTCGGTCGCGAAGGAGATCGACCTCGGCGACCGCTTCGCGAACATGGGCGCGCAGATGGTCCGCGAGGTCGCCTCGAAGACCTCCGACAAGGCCGGCGACGGCACCACCACCGCCACGGTCCTCGCCCGGATCATCTACGAGGAGGGCCTGAAGCTGGTGGCCGCGGGACACAACCCGATGGACCTCAAGCGTGGCATCGACCACGCCGTCGAGTGCGTGGTCGCCGAGCTGAAGAAGCTCTCCAAGGCCACGAGCGGGAAGCAGGACATCGCCCAGGTCGGCATCGTCTCCGCGAACGGCGACCAGACGATCGGCAACATCATCGCCGACGCCATGGAGAAGGTCGGCAAGGAGGGCGTGATCACCGTCGAGGAGGCGAAGGGCCTCGAGACCACGCTCGAGGTCGTCGAGGGCATGCAGTTCGACCGCGGCTACCTCTCGCCGTACTTCGTCACCGACACCACGCGGATGGAGGTCGCCCTCGACGACCCGTACATCCTCATCACCGAGAAGAAGATCTCGGCGATGGCCGACCTGGTGCCGGTCCTCGAGCAGGTCGTCCGCACCGGCAAGGCGATCGTGATCGTCGCCGAGGACCTCGAGGGCGAGGCGCTGGCGACGCTCGTGGTCAACCGCCTCCGCGGCACGCTGCAGTGCGCGGCGGTGAAGGCGCCGGGCTTCGGCGATCGCCGCAAGGAGATGCTCAAGGACATCGCCGTCCTCACCGGCGGCCAGGTGGTCTCCGAGGAGCTCGGCATCAAGCTCGAGCAGCTCACGCTGAAGGACCTCGGCCGCGCCAAGCGCGTCACGATGGACAAGGACAACACCACCGTCGTCGGCGGCGCCGGCGAGAAGAAGGACATCGACGCCCGGATCAAGCTGATCAAGGCGCAGATCGATCAGACGACCTCGGACTACGACAAGGAGAAGCTGCAGGAGCGGCTCGCGAAGCTCGTGGGCGGCGTCGCGGTGATCCAGGTCGGCGCGGCCACCGAGACCGAGATGAAGGAGAAGAAGGCCCGCGTGGACGACGCGCTCCACGCCACCCGCGCCGCGGTGGAGGAGGGCATCGTCCCGGGCGGCGGCGTCGCCTTCCTGCGCTGCCTCCCGGCGCTCGAGAAGCTGAAGCTCGAGGGCGAGCAGCGCTTCGGCGTCGACATCGTGCGCCGCGCCCTCGAGGAGCCGGCCCGCCGCATCGCCGGCAACGCCGGCTGGGAGGGCCCGGTCGTCATCGAGCGGATCCGGAACGAGAAGGGCGCCTTCGGCTTCAACGCCGCCACCGAGACCTTCGAGGACCTCGAGAAGGCCGGCGTCATCGACCCGACCAAGGTCGAGCGCACCGCGCTGCAGAACGCCGCGTCGGTCGCGTCGCTGCTGCTGACCACCGAGGCGATCATCGCCGACAAGCCGAAGAAGGCCGCGAAGGGCGGCGGCGCCGGGATGGGCGGCGGCATGGACGAGCTGGACGACATGGGCGACTACTAGGCGACATCCCCGCATTGCCCTCGGGGCCGGGGGTCGCTAGATCTGGGACGGGCCACTAGGCCGGATCCAGCGCGGGCCCCTTCCCCGGACGCCCCGAGCCCACCCTCGCGGTGGGCTCCGGGACGAGAGAAGCGGCCCCCGGCCGAACACCCACGAAGGGCCCGCGCTCCGCGAGGAGCCGGGCCCTTCGGCTTTCGCGCCCCGGCCGGGCCCCCTCCGGGAGCACGGGGAGGCGCTTGTCGAGCGGGCCGCGGCTTCGTAGCCTCCCCCGCCATGCCCCAGACCGACCCGTTCCACTCGCTGGTCCCGCGCAAGCTCACGAACGAGGAGCTCGCCCGGGCCATCCGCCTCGACATCGAGGCGGAGCTGGACGCGATCAACCTCTACCAGTCGCACATCGACGCCACCGACGACGAGGAGGCGATCCGCGTCATCCGCCACGTCATGGACGAGGAGAAGGAGCACGCGGCGCTGTTCTTCGAGCTGCTCAAGGTCCTCGACCCGAAGCAGGCCGAGGAGGCGATGGCCGCCGAGCCGAAGTTCCGGCTGCTCCGCGCCGGCGCGACGGACGAGGAGGTCGAGGCGGTCGGTGCGTCGCCCGAGGCGTCCGGCGAAGCCCTCCCCGCGCCGCCCCGGCTCGGCCTCACCATCGGCTCGCTCAAGGGCTGAAGCAGGGCCCACGCGAAGCGGGCGGCAGGTGGGCGTGCGTCAGGGCTCGGAGCGTCCGGCGCTCCGCTCCGGCGGCAGCGCCGGCGCGTCGGCGGACGCGATGTAGACGACGTTCCGCGTCGAGCGCTTGCCGCGGTACATCGCGCGGTCGGCGAGGTCGAGGAGCGCCTGCTGATCCCGGGCGTGCTCCGGGAACGCCGCCACGCCGACGCAGGTGGTGAGCTTCAGCCGGAGGTGCTCGCGGGCGAGGAACGCGTGGTCCTCGATGGAGCGCCGGATGCGCTCGGCGCACTTGAGCGCGCCGCCCGAGTCGGTCTCGAGCAGGAGCACCACGAACTCGTCGCCGCCGAAGCGCGCCACCACGTCGACCTCGCGCACGCACGAGCGGACCACCCGGCCGACCTCCACGAGCACCTTCGAGCCGACGAGGTGGCCGTGCTGGTCGTTCACCTGCTTGAAGCGGTCGAGGTCGAGGAAGAGCAGGGCGAAGGTGCCGCCCGACCCGGCGGCCCGCGAGAGCTCGCGCTCGAGCGCCACCCGGAAGTAGCGGGTGTTGTAGAGCCGCGTCAGATCGTCCACGTACGCCAGGTCGGAGGCCTGGGCGAGGCGGCTCGCGTTCTCGAGGGCGAGGCCGGCGCTCCGCGCCACGTAGCGGGCGCGATCGAGCGCGTCCCCGGCGACGGCGCCGCAGAGCAGCGCCACCGCCGCCGCGGATCCGCCGCCGAGCGGCAGCACCCGCCCCTCGTCCGCGCCGTCGGGCCGCGGCGCCAGCCTGCCGAGCGTCACCTCGCGCTCGGCGACGGCCCCCGCCGCGGCCGGCGCGAGCGCCGCGGCCGGCTCGGGGCTCGCGCCCGCCGCGGCGAGGACGCGCCCACCGTCCGGCGCGACCAGCACCACCGCGGCGGCGCCGCTCTCGCGCCGGAGCGCGTCGGCGATCTGCTGCGGCAGGAGCACCGGGTCGAGCTCGGTGGCGATGCGCTGGCACGTCTCGAAGGTCTCGACGAAGCTCCGCAGCACCTGGTGCTCGCGGAGCAGGTCGCGGGTGGCGAGCGCCCGCGTCACCGCGAGCTGCAGCGCCCCGGGCGTCACCGGCTTCACCAGGTAGTCCGCCGCGCCGCTCTTGATCGCGCGGACCGCCGGATCGACCAGCGGCAGCGCGGTGATCACGATGACGGCGCAGGTCGGGTCCTGCGCCTTGATGCGGGCGAGCAGCTCCTGGCCGTCGAGGCCCGGGAGGACGAGGTCGGTGACGACGACGTCGAAGCGCGACCTGCCGAGCACCTCGAGCGCCGCCTCGGCGCTCTCGGCGGTCTCCACCGTCCACGCGCCGAGGGCGAGGTAGTCGGAGTAGAGCTGCCGGGCGAACCGTTCGTCGTCGACCAGGAGGATCCGCGCCATGCGGGGATCACCGCCGCAGCGCGGGCGCGCGTCAAGCGAGCTCGCGCCGCGGCGCGTGCACCGGACGGGCTGCATCCGTGCGACCATCCGCCGGTGCGCCTCCACCTCCTGCTCCGCGCCGGCGAGGCCCGGCTCGCCATCGCCGCCGAGCGGGTGAGGCGGGTCGAGCGCGCGACGGGGCAGGGCGAGCTCGCGCTCTCGGAGGCGCTCGGCCGCGCCGAGGAGCCGACCGGCGAGGAGGTCGCGGTGGAGCTCGCCGGCCTGCCGCGGCCGCTGCGGGCGGAGCGGGTCTTCGGCATCGTCGACACCGGCGCCGCGACCTTCGCGAGCCTGCCGCACGGCACGCGCCTCGCGCGCCCGGCGCTCACCCGCGCCCTCATCCTCTCGGGCGAGGTCCACTTCGAGCTCGCGCCGGAGGCGCTCGCCGCGGCGCCGCTCCCCGCGCCGGCCGAGCCGCTGCCTCCGCCGGCGCCGCCGCCGGCGGCCGGGCCGGGGCAGGCGCTCGTGTTCCGGGCGGGAGGCCGCTCGTACTGCGCGCCGTTCGGGCTCGTGCAGAGCGTGCTGCAGGCCCCGCGGATCTTCGACGTGCCGCTCGCGCCGCCGGCCCACCTCGGGGTGCTGCTCCACGGGGGCGCCCTGGTGCCGGTGTTCGATCTCCCCGCGCTCCTCGAGGGTCGGCCCCGGGCCGGCGGCGGCTTCGTCGTCGTGGTCGAGGGCGCCGGCGAGCTCGTCGGCCTCGCCGCCGACGAGCTGCGCGGCGTGCACCGCGCCCTCGCGGCGCCTCCGCCGGGGGACGTGCCGGAGGCGCCCGGCGGGGCCTGGCTCGCGGGCGACCGGGGCGAGGCGATCTTCCTGCCCGCGTACGACCGGCTGTTCGGGGCCCGCGACGCGGGGCACGACCGCGCGTAACTGCCGACAAAAGTTTGACTTTCCTCCTTCGATGTGGAGACTTAGGGCCTGTTTTTCCGGCCCCTTTTCCCGAGCATCGGCGCGCGCACCGCGCGCCCTTCGGGAGGACCCGACCGCATGCCTCGCACCCTGCTGCTCGCCGACGACTCGATCACGATCCAGAAGGTCGTGGCGATCACCTTCGCGCACGAGGACTTCGCGATCACCACGGTGGACAACGGTGACGACGCGATCGCGCGCGCCCGCGAGCTCCGCCCCGACATCGTCCTCGCCGACGTGGTGATGCCGAGGAAGAGCGGCTACGAGGTGTGCGAGGCGTTGAAGAGCGACCCGAGCACCCGCCACATCCCGGTGCTGCTCCTCGCCGGCACGTTCGAGGCGTTCGACGAGAACCGCGCCCGCGCCGCGCAGGCCGACGGCCACATCGCCAAGCCG
>CAZDGH010000356.1:0-6393 GCA_964504805.1 uncultured Myxococcales bacterium
GCCGCCCGGGACGCTCGCGCCCCGGATCGCCAGGGCCGCCCTCGACGACCCGCGGCACGTACCGCCGCCGCGCGCCGAGGGCTTCACGCTCACGGTGACGCTCGGCGGCGCGCCCCGCAGCGTCCGCGCGCCGTCCGAGCTCGGCCCCGACGACGCGGTGGCGGTGCGCCGCGGCGTGCACGCCGCCGTGCTCCTCCCCGCCGACGCCGCCGCCCGGGGCTGGGACGCGAAGCTCCGCCTGGTGCTCGCCTGCCGCCTGGCGGCGCTCCCCGGCGACGCCCACGAGGACGACGCGACCGAGGTCCTGGCATTCCCGGTGGAGAGCTTCGCGGGGCCGGTCTAGGGAGCGGGCGAGCCGGCGTCCGGCGCCGGCGTGCCCGCGTCCGGCGCCGGCGTGCCCGCGTCCGCGGCCTCGCCCTTCGCCGCCGGCTCCCCGCGGAAGAGCCGCCCCACGTCCCCGACCGACACCGCGAGGATCAGCCCGAGCAGCAGCAGGAAGCCGACGCCGTGGATCCACGCCTCGGCGCGGGCGTCGATGGGCTTGCGCCGCACGACCTCGACGCCGAGGAAGACGGCGCGGCCGCCGTCGAGCGCGGGCACGGGCAGGAGGTTGAAGAACCCGAGGGCGATCGAGAGCGACGCCGCGATCCCGAGCAGCCAGGTGACGCCGCGGTGCACGTTCTTGGCGATCTCGCTGGTGATCCCGATCGGGCCCATCAGGTTGCCCTCGGCGGTGCCGGAGACGAGCGCGACGATCGTCGCGATGGTGCCGAGGATGCCGTTCACCACCCGGTAGCTGGCGCGGACCGCCGCCTCGCCGGGACCGAAGGCGACCTCGACGACCTCGTCCGAGGGGCGCACGCCGATCAGCCCGGCCTCGGTCGGCGTCACCGGCAGCTCGAGCCGCTCGCCGCCGCGCTCCACCGATAGCGTCGTCGGCTTCCCGGCGTTCTCCGCCATGGCCTCGCTGAGCTCGGAGAACGTCCTCGTCGGCGCGCCGCCGACCGCGACGATCCGGTCGCCCTCGAGGAGGCCGGCCGCCGCCGCGGGCATGCCCTCGACCAGGCCGCCGACCTTCGTGGTCGGGACGTCGAGGCCGGCGAGCAGGAGCCCGAAGAACAGCGCCCAGGCCAGGACGAAGTTCATGATCGCGCCGGCGAGGATCACCGCCAGGCGCATCCAGGCCGGCTTGTTCGCGTACGACCGGGGATCGTCCGGCGCGACGTCGTCGCCCGGGTTCATCCCGGCGATCTTCACGTAGCCGCCGAACGGCAGCGCGCCGATCCGCCACTCGGTCTCGCCGCGGGTGAAGGTCGCCAGCGCCGGACCGAAGCCGAGCGAGAAGCGCTCGACCCTCATGCCCGACAGCCTCGCGGCGAGGTAGTGCCCGGCCTCGTGGATCGCGATGAGGACGCCGAGGAGCAGGATGGCGACGAGGACGTTCGGCATGCGAGAGGCGGTCCTTTGCGGCGCGGTGCGCGCCGCACCCTAGCAGCACGAAGGCCCCGCCGAACCGCGCGGGGCCCATCGTGGTGGAGCTCGATCCTTCAGCGTTCAGGGCCCGTCAGGGAGGCACCCCGCAGACCTGGTCACCGTTCGAGTCGGTGTACAGCCGCGGCTGGCACATCTGGCCGCCGACGCAGAAGAAGCGGTCGGTCACGGTGGTGCCGCAGCGCGACGCCTCCTCGGCGAGGTAGTCCGGCGAGGTGATCGAGGTCGGGCAGGTCGCCGCCGTGCCCTGGCCGCAGCCGCACTGGAACTTCGGCGTCGGCGGGTCGCCCTGCTGCGCCGGCTGGTTGTACTTGCCGTAGAACTCGCACGAGCCGCCGTCGCCGCACCCGGTGGACGCGGCGCAGTAGCGGGCCTGGACCTGCTCGAACGTGGCCTCGTCGGCCGGGTCGAGGCCCATGGTGCCGATGCCGTCGTTGCAGGTGAAGCCCGCCGGGCAGGCGTCGGTGTCCGAGCACTCGCAGACCCGGAACGGCGTCACGCCCTGCGGCCAGTTGGCGTAGACGCGGCCGTTGACCATCAGGTCCACGCAGCGGTTGCCGGCGCCGCAGTCGGCGTCGGCCTGGCACTCGCGGAGGCCCTCGCACTGCACCTCGAGGCCCGCCGACGAGCAGCCCCACCGGCCCGGGCACTGCGCGCCGTACTCGCAGCCCCAGGTGCACTCGCCGGCGCCGTCGCCGTTGAGGTCGAAGAGGCACCAGTCGGGGTTGTTGGGATCGCCGTAGATGGAGGCGGCGCGGCAGTCCTCGCTGGCGCCGCAGCCCGACGCGCACCACGCCGGCGTGTCCATGTCGTAGCAGACGCCGACGGGGACGCCGGCCGGCGGCGTCAGCGGCGAGCCCTCCTCCTGGCCGGTGAGCAGGTCCTTCATCGGCTCGCCGGCGCAGAACTGGCCGATCCTGCAGTCGAGGGCGGCGCCGCCGTTGTCGATGCAGTTCTTGAGGATGCAGACGCCGTAGCCGAGCGGCTGGCTCGCGTCCTCGACGCATTTGTGCGTCACCGCGCAGTCCTGGTACGGGTCCTCGGCGCCGCAGCCGTTCCGCGGATCCGGCCCCGTGCGGCAGTTGCCGAACTGGCAGGAGAAGGTGTTCGGATCGCAGTAGCCGCGGAAGTCGCCGGCGCCCTCGGGGCACTCGCGGTCGTCGAGGCAGCCGTCGGGGCGGCAGCGGCGCTCGGCGCCGTCCTGCCGGCAGACGAAGCTCGGGTCGATGCCGGTGCAGTCGGCGTCGCTCTCGCACGGATCGTCGCAGCGGCCGATGCCGTAGAGGCCCACCGTGGCGCAGTCGGAGAGCAGCTGCGCCTGCAGGTACTCGGGCTTGGCGTGGCAGACCTTGCCCGGCGCGCAGCCGTCGGTGCGCTGGGTCTCGAAGTTGTACTCGCAGCCCGGGATGCAGATCTGCCGGGCGCGGTCGCAGACCGGCGCCGCCGGATCGGTGCAGTCCTCGTCGCCGTCGCAGGGGCGGAGCGCGGCGCAGTCGCCGGTCTGCGGGACGCAGTGGCCGAGGGTGCCGTCCTCGGCGTTGCCGGGGATGGTGCCGGCCGGGCAGGAGCCGGCGCCGCGCCTCGGGAGGCAGACGTTCGCCGGCGTGCCGCCGAAGTTGTAGCTCACGCACTCGCGCGGCTTGTCGAAGGTCTGGCTGTCGCCGCACTCCTCGTCGGTGGCGCACGTCTCGCAGACGTTGCGGCGGCGCCAGCACGAGCCGCCGTGGGGCTGGGTGGTGTCGGCGACGCAGACGCAGCTCTCGATGTCGGGGCAGACGGTGGTGTTCGGGCAGGTGAAGTCGCCCTCGCAGTCGTCGGCGGGGACGCAGTCGCCGGTCTCGAGATCGCAGCGCAGGCCGGTGTTCGGGCCGCACATGTCGTCGCGGGTGCAGGGCGGCGGCGGGGTCTCGCACTGCGACGTCTCGGTGTTGCAGACGTCGCCCGGCGCGCAGTCGGCGTCGGCGCGACAGCCCGGCTCGCAGAGGTTCGTCGCGGTGTCGCAGTGCTCGTTCGGATCGCACGGGCACTCGTCGGGGCCGCCGCCGCCGTCGCCGCCCGCGCCGCCGGCGCCGCCGCCGGACCCTCCGGAGCCGCCGCCCTGGTCGCCGGGGCCACCGGCGTCGCCGCCGCCGTCGTCGTCGCCGCAGCCGGCGAGCGCGAGGGCAAGGATGAGGAGCGCGGTGGCGGAGAGCCCCACCGTGCGCGAGGAGGAAGTCATCGAGACGGCTCCTGTGACGCAGGGAAGCCCGGGAGTGTGCCACGCCCCGGAGCGATGCGGCAACCGAAGGTGGGGTCGGGTAGCATGACCGCCGTGCGCGTCACCGTCCTCTACTTCGCCGCCGCCCGCGAGGCGGCCGGCACCTCGTCCGAGACCGTCGAGCTCCCCGACGGCGCCGACGTCGGCGCCCTGTCCGCGGCCCTCGCGGCGCGGCACCCGGGCCTCGCGCGGATCCTCCCGCGCTGCCGCGTCGCCGTCGACCAGGAGTTCGCGCCCGCCGACCTCCGGATCGGCGACGGCGCCGAGATCGCGGTGATCCCGCCGGTCTCCGGCGGCGCCGCGGCGATCCGCGTGCAGGGTACGCCGCCGTCGCTCGAGGAGGCGGTGGCGAGCGTCTCCGGCCCCGACGCCGGCGGCGTGGTCACCTTCGCCGGCGCCGTCCGCGGCACGAGCCGCGGCCACACGGTGACGCGGCTCGAGTACGAGGCGTACGGTCCGATGGCGGAGGCGGTGCTCCACAAGATCGCCGCCGAGTGCGCCGGCCGCGCGCCGGGCGTGCGGGTCTCGATCCTCCACCGGGTCGGCGTGCTCGCGCCCGGCGAGGTGGCGGTGGTCATCGCCGCCGCGGCGCCGCACCGCGCCGAGGCGTTCGACGCCTGCCGCCACGCGATCGAGCGGCTCAAGCAGGACGTGCCGATCTGGAAGAAGGAAGTGTACGAGGACGGGAGCGAGTGGGTCGGGCTGGGGCCTTGACGGCAGGCTCCAGGCTCCAGGCTGCAGGCTCCGGCCTGCGCGGGGTGCTGATGCGGCGTTCGTGCTTGCTGATCGGGCTGGCGGTGGCGGGGTGCGGGGAGGCGGCGGAGGCGCCGCCGCCGGCGCCTTCGGGCGACCTGGTGTTCGGGGCGTACGGGCCGCTCGCGGGCGAGGCGGGCCGCGGCAGCTTCCGGTTCGGCGCGGCGGCGGCGGCGACGCAGATCGAGGACCAGAACCCTGCGGTGGACTGGTGGGTGTGGACCGCGCCGCCGCCCGACGGCCTCGGCGAGCACACCTTCGTCGGCGACGCGTCCGGCGGCTACACGCGGGCCGTCGAGGACGCGGCGCTCGTCGAGGAGCTGGGCCTCGACTCGTACCGCTTCAGCCTGGAGTGGGCGCGCGTCGAGCCCGCGCACGACCAGATCGACGAGGCCGCCCTCGCCCACTACGACGAGGTGCTCGACGCCCTGGTCGCGAAGGGGATCCGGCCGGTGCTCACGGTGCACCACTTCTCGAACCCGATCTGGCTCGACGACCCGCGCGACGAGGCGTGCGCCGCCGGGCCGACGCCCGCGAACCTCTCCGGCTGGGACCACGACCGGGCGGTGCAGGAGCTCGCCGACCACGCGCGCCTCCTCGCCACGCGGTACGGCGACCGGGTCGACGACTGGGGCACGCTCAACGAGCCGGCGAACTACCTGCTCAGCGCCTACGGCATCGGCCTCTTCCCGCCGGGGAAGGCGCACCTGCTCGGCGACTTCGAGGGCGGGCTGGTGCCGACGATCCGCAACTTCCTCGCGGCGCACGCGGCGGTCTACGACGCCATCCACGAGGCCGACACCGTCGACGCCGACGGCGACGGGATCGCCGCCACGGTCGGCATCCCGCACGCGGCCCAGGAGTGGGTGCCGGCGTTCGAGAACGAGATCTCGCGCCGGCCCGAGGACGTCGCGGCGGTCGAGCGGCTGAAGTGGGTCTACCAGTACGTGCTCGTCGAGGCGATCCGGCAGGGCCGCTTCGACGTCGACCTCGACGGCACCTTCGACGAGGAGCACCCGGAGTGGCGCGGCAAGCTCGACTGGCTCGGCGTGCAGTACTACTTCCGCGCCGGCGTCACCTCGGACCCGCCGCTGATGCCGGTCCTCGAGCTCACACCCTGCTACGGCGACTTCGACCTCGGCTCGTGCATCCCGCCGGTGGACGGGAGCTTCATGGTCCCGACGATGGGCTACGAGCACCACCCGGCGGGCCTCTACGGGATCCTCTCGGACTTCGCCGGCCGCTGGCCGGACCTGCCGCTGGTGGTCACCGAGTCGGGGATCGCCACGCGCTCGGGCACGCGCCGCGCCGAGGTGATCGTCCGGGCGCTCGAGGCGATCGGCCGCGCCCGCTCCGAGGGCGCCGACGTGCGCGGCTACTACCACTGGAGCCTCACCGACAACTTCGAGTGGGCCGAGGGGTTCGAGCCGCGCTTCGGCCTCTACACGGTCGACTACGCCACCATGGCGCGCACGCCGACCGAGGGCGCCACGGTGCTCGGCGAGATCGCCCGGGCCCGCCGCGTCACCGAGGCCCGCCTGGCGAGCCACGGCGGCGAGGGGCCGCTCTCGCCGGAGCCGTAGGGGGGGCGCCGCTAGGAGCCGTCGGCGGGGGGCGCCGGGGTCACCGGCCGGAGCACGCTCCAGCGGCCCGGGACGCCGGCCTCCGAGACCGCGCGGACGCGGAGCCACGACGCGTCGCGGGTCGGCAGCGCCGCGGGCTTGCCGGGGGCGACGCCGAGCTTGCGCACCGCGGCGACGAACCCCGTGTCCGGCGCCAGCGCCACCTCGTAGTGGTGCGCGCCGGCGACCTCGGCGAAGCCGAGCGAGGCCGGGATCGCGCCGCCCGCGTCGGCGGCCGCGCGCGCCGGGGCCGGCAGCCGCGCCTCGGCC
>CAZDGH010000357.1:0-6364 GCA_964504805.1 uncultured Myxococcales bacterium
CGCGTGCGCCTCGGCGATCATGCCGCGAGCCTGGGCGTTGTCGCCGACGTCGGCGACGAAGAGGCAGGTCCCGGCGGCGCACGGGCCGAGGGCCAGGTCCTCGAAGTCCACGTTCGCCGCGCCCTCGAGCCGCACCGTGGCGCGGGTGCGGCCCGCGCGGTCGAGCGCGTAGAGCTCGGGCTCGTTGCCCGAGTCCTCGAGGGCCCAGAGCACGCCGTCGTGGGCGCGGGAGACGGCGAGCCCGGAGAGCTCGTCGAGCGCGGGATCCTCGACGGCGCCGAGCCGCTCGGCGTCGCCGAAGCGCGCGCAGGTCCCCGGCGCGCCGCCGGCGCCTCCGCCGCCGTCGCCCGGGGGCGGCTGGGTCGCCGCGCGCTCCGGCGTGCAGGCGGCGAGGGTGGCGGCGAGGAGGAGGAAGCGCAGGCGCATGTGCCCGCCGAGGGTATCGCGGTTGCCGCGCCGGCCGGCAGCGGCGAGGATCGCCGCATGGACCGAACGTTCGGGACGCACCCGGCCCGCACCGCCGTCGCGGCGCTCGCCCTCGCCGCCGCCTTCGCCTGCAAGGACCCCCCGAAGCCGGAGGAGCCCGCGCCCGCCGGTGCGGTCGCGCAGCCGGTCGCGCCCCCGCCCGTCCCGCCGCGGCCGCCGCCGCCGCCCGAGGTCTACTCGCCGAAGGCCCGCGGGCCGATCGCCTGGAGCGACGGCGCACCGCCCACGACCGAGGAGCGCGCCGACATGGCGCTCGGCGCGCTCCCCACCTTCATCGGCTTCTCGAAGGACGGCTCGGAGCTCGCCTACGCGAAGTGGTCCGAGGGCGCGGGCTTCTCGATCCTGCACCTCGTGAACCCCGCCACCTCCGAGCCGGTGAAGCAGCTCGAGCTCGACGGCCCGGAGAACGAGAAGGCGGCGCGGGCGTACCTGCTCGAGAAGGGCTACGAGCGCCTCTCGCCGCGGCCGCCGGCGCGCCTCGCGCAGTACGGCTTCCACGTGCAGGTGAAGGGCACCGAGGTCACCTTGTTCCAGAACGACACGCCGCTCTGGACCGGCAACCCGTTCGGCGGACCGGTCCCGGTGCCGAAGGGCAAGAGCGCCAAGGCCGAGGTGGCGGGCTGGTCGCAGGACGGGACGATGGTGGTGGTGAAGGCGACGATGGAGGTCGGCCACGAGTTCGGCCGGGCCGTGGGCGTGCAGGTGGTGAAGGTGCCGTAGTGGCGCTCTACGTCCGGCAGCTCCCGCTCGGGCCGATGCAGAACTTCGTCTACCTCCTCGGCGCCGAGGGCGCGCGCGAGGTGGCCGTCGTCGATCCGGCGTGGGACGTGCCGGCGGTGCTCGCCGCGGCGGCGCGGGACGGCAAGGAGGTCGTCGCCGCCCTGGTCACCCACCACCACTTCGACCACGTCAACGGCCTCGAGGAGCTGCTCGAGAAGCGCCCGTCGGTCCGCGCCTACGCGCAGGCGGCGGAGGTCGCCTTCGCCGACTACCTGCGCGGCTTCGGCGACGCGCTCTCCGCGGTCGGCCCCGGCGACCGCGTGGACGTCGGCCCGCTCGCGGTGACCTGCGTGCACACGCCGGGGCACACCCCGGGCGCGCAGTGCTTCCACGCCGGCTCCGCCCTCTTCTCCGGCGACACGCTCTTCGTGGGCGCCTGCGGTCGCTGCGACTTCCCCGGGTCGAGCCCGGAGCAGCTCTTCGACTCGCTCCACCGCGTGCTCGGCGCGCTCCCCGGCGACACCGTGCTCTACCCGGGGCACGACTACGGCCCGACGCCGACCGCGACGCTCGAGGAGGAGTGGCGCACCAACCCCTACCTGGTGCGAGGCGACCTCGAGTCGTTCGTCCGGCACCGGATGCGGCCGCGCGGCTAGGATCGACGCCGGGTGCGCCCCCTCGCGCACCATGGAGGCGTCATGCTCGCAGAAGGCGACGTCGCCCCGGACTTCGAGGTCCGGGACGACCAGGGCCGCACCGTGCGGCTCTCCGATCACCGCGGCCAGAGCGTGGTCCTGTGGTTCTTCCCCAAGGCCGACACCCCTGGCTGAACGGTCGAAGGCCAGGAGTTCCGTGACGAGCTCCCCAAGTTCCAGGCGAAGGGCGCGGTGATCCTCGGCGTGTCGGCCGACACCGCGGAAGAGCAGCACGCGTTCTGCGAGAAGTACGGGTTCACCTACCCGCTGCTCGCCGACACCGGCTACCAGGTGATCGAGCCGTACGGCGCCGGGCGGCAGGGGCAGGGCGTGAAGCGGATCACCGTCGTCGTCGGCCCCGACGGGAAGGTGAAGAAGCTCTTCCCGAAGGTCAGCCCCAGGGGCCACGCGAGGGAGGTCCTCGAGGCGCTGTAGGATCGGGGGATGAGACGACCTCTAGCCCTGGCGCTCCTCGCCCTGGCCTCGTGCCGGGGCGAGGGCGCGATCCACGACGAGTACGTCGCCGCCCGCACTTCCTACGCGGGCGTCGTCGCCCGCACGCTCGACGAGGCCTGCCCGGAGGAGCCCGCGTGCACCGAGGTGCTCGCGAAGCTCCGCGGGATCCCCGACGATCACCCCGACCACGGCGAGGCCGCGGCGATCGTCGCCAAGATCGAGGCGGCCCGCGCGAGCCGGACGGCGATCGCCGCCGCCGCCGCCGAGGCCGAGCAGGCGCGGGCGGAGGCCGACGCCAAGGCGGCCGCCGCCGCCCGGGCCGCGGCCGACGCGCGGCCGGCGAGCCTCCGGCCCGGCGAAGGGCAGGCGGTGGCCGTCGGGGAGGGCGACTGGGTCGAGCCGAGCGAGCTGCTCGCCGCCCAGGATCGCTGCCGGGCCCTCGACACCGCGGTGCGGCGGCGGGAGCAGGTGGTCGCCGATCCCGACGAGGACGACGAGCTCGACGACCTGCGCTACAAGCTGAGGAGCTGCCGCGACGAGCTGGTCGCGCTGCAGAAGCGCCCGCTCAGGAAGTAGGCGCCAGGGCGAGGCTCGCGCCGACCCAGTCGAAGTCGCGGTTGTGGTCGACGCCGAGCATCTTGCCTCGCGACAGCCGGGTGAGGTTCGCCACCGGGATCGGGAGCGGCATGCCCGGCGCGCGGAGGCACATCACCCGCACCTCGGCGGCCACCCCCTGGCCGTCGGGCGTGCGCAGCTCGCGGGCGTACTCGATCCGGCGCTGGATCATGAAGCCGCTGCGCTCCGCGGCGGGCACGCGCGCGAGGTCGTCGGGCGTCGGCTCCAGGATCACGCCCGCGCCGGCGAACGAGAAGAGCGGCTTCAGCACCCACGCGGTCGAGAGATCGGCGGGCGGCGCGTCGAGCTCCGAGAGCAGCCGCGAGGTCGGCACCGCCGGGTGGTCGAGGAGCGGCAGCGCCAGCTTCGACCACTTCCACTGCCAGTCGGGGTGCGGGAACCAGCTCACCTCGAGGTCGTCGGAGAACGCGAACGACGCCTGCGGGCGCTTCCGCTCCAGCTCGTCGAAGACGACGCGGTTGTAGATGCGGCGGATCGGCACGAGCCGATCTCCCTTCCGCCGGAAGAGCCGCCGCCCCTCGCGGACCACGTCGGTCATGCACACCGCCTCGACGCCGAGGAGCTTCTCGGTGGCGACGAAGTCGGGGAGCGTCTTCTGCTGCGTCGGGGCGAGCTCGAGCAGGACCACGTGCTCGGGCTCCTCGCCGGCGAGGAGCGCCCGGCGGAGCAGGTCGAGGTACCGGGCCTCGTCCCAGCCCGGCGCGTACGGCGAGAACCCGGCGCCGAGGCCGGGCAGCTCGCGACAGATGGCGTCGAGGACGCGGGCCTGGAACACCGAGAAGGCCGCGAGCGACGGGAAGCCCTGGAGCTCGACCAGGCGGCCGTCGAGCGCGCCGTCCTCGCCGCGCACGATCGCCAGGTCGACGAGGACGAACGAGGGCAGGTCGTCGCGGCGCGGGACCTTCCACGACGGCGGCACGTCGCCCTCGGGGATCCGCGGCGTGGCGGCGGCGGTGGCGGCGACGATCTCCGCGGCGTGGCGGAAGAGCCGCTCGCGCAGCGCGGGCGGGAGGAACAGCGGCGTCTCCGCGAGGCGGAACGGCACCGGGCCGAGCTCGGCCTCGAGCCGCGCCAGGTAGCGGACGTGGAGCTCCGGACGGAAGGCGGCGTTCCACGCGGCGCGGGCGGGGGCGAGCATCGAGCTCCTCGGTCAGGAATGGGCGTCGGCGACGACGGCGGCGAGCGCGGCGAGCGCGTCCTTGCCGAGGCGCTCGTCGTGCTCCACCTCGGAGAGCGCGAACGAGGCGATCTCCGGCGGCGTTCGCCAGGGCCTGGGCGGCAGGCGACGAGGCGCGACCGGCGGCGAGGTCGCGGGTCGAGAGCGAGAGCAGGGCGTGGAGCGGCGCGGCGGAGGCGCCGAAGACGGCGCGCAGCGACGCCTGCGCGGGGCGCTCGAACGCCTCGCGCCCCTCGAAGCGCGCGGCGATCGCCAGCGCCGCGGCGGCGGACTCGATCGCCGCCAGCTCGGAGGCGGGCGCGCCGAGCTTCACGGCGATCCGCCGGGCGAGGGCACCGAGGGTGGCGCCCTCGGTGGCGACGCCGCCCAGGGCGCGGAGGGCGCCGGCGAGGACGACGGGGCCGAGCGGGCTCTCCGGCTCGGGCTTCGCGCGGGGCGGCGCGACCGGCGGCGGGGCGCGCTCGACGGGCGGCGGCGACGCCTCGCCGGAGAGCGCCTCGGCGTCGAGCATCCGCTCCGTGCCGTGGAAGATCGGGCCGCCCGGCTCCATGCCGAGCTCGCGCATGTCGACGACGCCGGTGGACTCCTCGCGCGCCGCGGGCTCGGCCCAGAAGCGCCGGAGCGCGCGGTCGAGCGCGCCCTCGGTGGCGAACACGCCGCGCACCGCGGCGACGCCGCAGACCTTCTTCAGCTCGGCGAGCGCCGCGGCGTCGCGCGGGTCCATCATCGCGACGAAGAGCGCGCCCTGCTTGAGCAGCAGCGGCACCGCGGCGAGGCGCGCCGCGACCTGCTTCGGCAGCCGGCCGACGAGGTCGCGCGGCACCTCCATGCCGTCGAGCTTGTCGTCGCCGACGAAGGGGATGCCGGTCTGCACCGAGAGCGCGCGGATGAGGTCGAGCTCGGAGACGCCGGCCTCCTTGAGGTGCTCCCCGAGCTTGCCGCCCTCGGCGCGCTGCCTCGCGAGCGCCTCGGCGACGTGCGCGGGATCGACGTTGGCCTTCTCGACCAGGATCTCGCCGAGCTTCTTCGGCCCCGCGGGCCGCGCCACCGGGCTGCCGCGGGGGAGCGGCGGCGGCCGCGCCAGCTCGATCTCGCCGGCGTGCTCGTCGGCGCCGAGCGACACCAGCGACGGCCGGCTCGGGAGCGCCCGCGACAGCAGCGCCGCCACGTCGTCGGGACGCCCGCGGAGGCGCTTGCCCTCGAGGAACCGGCCGAGGTCGTCGGCGAGCTCCTTCGCGGAGCCGTAGCGCTGCGACGGCTCCCGCGCCAGGGCGCGCTCGAGCACCTGCCGCACCGGCGGCGGCACGTCGGGGATCTCGGGCAGGCGGGCCACGTCGAAGCCGCGGACGAGGGCGAGCGGGTTCGCGCCGGCGAAGAGCGGCTTGCCCGCGAGCAGCTCGTAGAAGAGCACGCCGGCGAGGAAGACGTCGGTGCGCGCGTCGACCTTGCGCCCCATCGCCTGCTCGGGCGCGAGGTACCCCGGCTCGACGTGCCCGACCACCGTGGCCCGGGTGACGCTCTGGTCGGCGCCGAGGCGCGCGAGCCCGAGGTCTCCGAGCTTCACCTCGCCGCGCCGCGAGACGAGCACGTTCGCGGGGTTCACGTTCCGGTGCACGATCCCGAGCGGCTTCCCCTGGGGATCGCGGGCGGCGTGGAGGTACCCGAGCGCGTCCGCCACCGCGAGGACGATCGCGCCCGCCTCGCGCAGCCCGACGTGGAGCCCGCGCGCCGCCGCCCCCTCGAGGATCCCCCGCAGGTCGGCGCCGTCCACGAGCTCCATGACGAGGTACGCCCCGCCGTCCGCCGTGATCCCGTGGTCGAGCACGCTGACGAGCCCGTGGTGCCGCACCGCCGTGGCGAGCCGCGCCTCGCGCCAGAAGCGCCGCAGCGTCTTCGGATCGTCCGCGAGCCCCGGCAGCAGCCGCTTCACCGCCACCGGCCGCGCCTCGGCGCCGCCGACGGTGCTCCCGAGGAACACCTCCGCGGTGGACCCGATGGCGAGGCGGCGAACGAGGAGGTAGCGGCTCAAGGCCGTCGAGCATAGCGCGGGCGGGGTCGGGGGCGCGCATCCGGCGGCGCGGGTGCGGGCGCGCATCCGGCGGCGCGGGTGCGGCTGCGGGTGCGTCGCGGGCGATCGTGCGACCGCCGCGGCGGATGGCCGTGGGCGGCTCGCCTGGCGCCGTGGCCGCCTCCT
>CAZDGH010000358.1:0-6357 GCA_964504805.1 uncultured Myxococcales bacterium
GCGGCGTCGTCGGGGACCGAGCCCGCGGCCGCGGTCGCCGGGCGCGGGCGGTTCAGCGCCGCGCTCGAGGCGGCGCTCGCGCCGGACGCCGACGGGGCGCTCACGCTCGCCGAGCTGCTCGCGACGGTGCGGCCAGGCCTCGCGCCGGCGCAGCGGCCGCTCGCGTGGATCGGGGGCGGGCTCGGCGGGGCCGGGGACGTGGTGCTGGTGCGGGCCCGGGTCACCACAGGAACAGCAAGGCCACCCCCGCCACGGCCGCCGCCGTCCCCACCGCCGCCCGGGCGGTGATCCGCTCGCCGAGCACCACGCGGCCGAAGAGCAGCACGAACACCGGGCTCGTCGCCGTCAGCGTCGAGACCGTGCCGGTGTGCGCCCGCCCGAGCGCGAACATGAAGCCCCAGATCCCGAGGTAGGTGCCGACGAAGCTCGCCGCGAGCAGCGGCGCCGCGGTCCGCCACGACGCCAGCGCCCGCGCCACCTCCACGTGCCGCCGCGTCGCCAGCAGGACGAGGTGCAGCCCCACCGTCCCGGCCCCGAGGCGCACCACCGCCACCGCGAGCGCCGGCACGCCCGCGCCGCCCTCCTTCGCGAGCACGTTGGCGACCGCGTTGGCGAGGACCGCGACCAGCGCGAACGCGATCCCCGCGCGCTCCCCGCTCGCCCGCGAGCCCACGTCGCCCGGCGCCCGCTCGCGCAGCACCAGCGCCACGCCGGCGAGCGTCACCGCCATCCCCACCGCGGTGCCGAGGCCCACGCCCTCGCCGAGCCGCGCGGCGGCGAGCAGGGCCGTGGCGATCGGCGTGAGCGCGGCGAGGATCAGCGTCCGCCGCGGCCCGAGGCGCACCAGCGCGAGGAAGTGCGCGGCGTCGGCCACGGTGAGGCCGAGCACCCCCGACGCCACCAGCAGCGCCGCCGCCGGCGCGCCGAGCGCCTCCGCGAAGCCCGTGCCCTCGGTCGCGAGCAGCGTCGCGGACATCAGCGCGAGGGCGAGGGTGCACTTCACCGCCGCGAGCACGAGCGGGCGCACGGTCACGCCCACCCGGGCGAAGATCAGGGTCGAGACGGCCCAGGCCGCCGCGACCAGCACCGCGACGAGCTCGCCCACGCGTCAGAGGGCGGCCACGCGGAGGAGCTCGACGGCCATGGCGAGGAGCGCGGCCTGCTGGGTGAAGAACGCCGTGGCGCGCAGGGTGGCGAACGGCTGGCCGAGGCTCGCCACGTGGGCGAGCGACTGGGCGATCCGGCCGCCGAGCACGACCAGCGCGAGGGTGCCGAAGAGCGGCGAGGCGACGCCGCCGAGCACGCCCGCGGCCATGACGGCGCCGGCGACCGGCAGGTTCTCGGTGGCGTTCAGGTGCGCCCGGTGCAGGCGCTCGGCGAACGGCGCGCCCTGCGGGCCGGCCGCCCGGAACTCCTCGATCCGCTTCCGGCCCCGGAGCACCTCGACCGAGCGCACGGTGAAGACGCCGAGCACCAGGAGGATCGTCCAGACCGCGTAGCCGACCAGCGCGACGAGCGGCGTGCTCACGCGCGGGTCGACCGCTTCCGCCCGAGCCGCGCGAGCGCGACCAGCCCGAGCGCGAGCCCGACCGCGCCCGGCGCTCCGGTGCCGCCCGCGCAGCCGCAGCCGTCGTCCTCGGACGCGCCGCCGCCGCCCGCGTCGGCGGTGGGCCCGGCGAACGGATCGAAGGTGACCTCGAGCGCGCCGGCGCGGCTCGCGGTCCTGCCGTCCTCGTAGGAGATCACCACGTCGTGGACGCCGGGCGCGAGCGGAGGCGCGAAGCCCGCGACCGCGGTCTGGCCGAGGAGCACCGGCTCGCCGAGCGGCATGCCGCCGACGCTGATGCTCATCCCCGGCGCGAAGCCCGCGCCGAGCACGACGAGCTCCGCGGCGTCGCCGAACGCGACCACCGGCGGCACCACCCGATCCACCGCGAGCCCCCCGCCGCCGCCGGCGACCACCACGAAGGCGTCGGAGAGCGTGTCCTCCCCGGCGCCGGGCACCGCCACGGTGACGTCGTGGCCGCCGACCGGCAGGCCCGCCGGCGCCGTGCCGCGGAGCAGCTCGGACGAGACCACGCCGACCGCGGTCGCCTCCGCGCCGCCGATGGTGACCGTCGCCCCGGCCGCGAACCGCGCGCCGAAGAGCACGAACCCGACCTCCTCGCCCGCGGGCGCCACGCCGGGGACGATCGAGTCGAGCCGCACGTCCTCGGGCCCGCCGCCGCCGCCGCTCCCGCCGCCGCCGCCCGCCGGCACGATGGTGAGGCCGTTCGCGAGCGTGCCCTCCTCGCCGTCGGGGTTCCGCACGATCACGTCGTAGGTGCCGACGTCGAGGCCCTCGGGCAGGAGGCCGGAGAGCGAGGAGCTGCCCGGCACCTGGATCCCGGTGAGCGGCGTCGAGCCGACGCGGGCGGTGGCGCCCACCTCGAAGCCGCTGCCCGAGATGGTGAGGCGCGTCGACGCGCCCTCCTCCACGGTGGCCGGCGAGACCGAGGTCACCACCGGCGGCGAGCCGCCGCCGCCGAACTGGGTCTCGGCCATGGCGCGGATCACGTAGTTGCCGGTGAGGCCGAGCGACGCCGCGGCGTTCCAGGCGCCGCCGGTGAAGATGAAGTTCCGCGTCGGCTGGATCGGCCCCGCGTCCTGGCCGATGGTCACGCCGGAGTCGGTCTGATCCAGCGTCGGGCTGAAGGAGACGCGGATGCTCCCCGACGCCACGTCGATCGGCGTCGGCAAGACGATCTCGTTGTAGCTCGAGGTCGAGGCGGTGATCTGGAAGTCGTCGGCCTGGTCGAACAGCACCGCGCCCGGGCTCACCGCGCCGGTGCCCGCGTAGATGGTGAGGTGGAACGGCGCCACCTGGCCGTCGCCGCCGGCGAAGGTCGGGATGAACAGCGCGCGCACCGTGGTGACGCGGATCGGGTAGTCGTCCGGGTCGGCGGACAGCTCGATCGCGAACTTCTCGCCCGAGGCGTACTGGCCCTGGGCGCGCACCTCGCCGCCGTCGTTGAACGAGTCGGTCTTGAGCTCGCGGGTGGCCGCGGCCGCCGGGAGCGCGAGCGACACGACGAGGAGCGAGACGAGCTTCCGCACGAGGACCTCCGAGGAGGCGTCGATCCTACCGCTTCTTCGCCGAAGGCGAAGCGCGGCCCGCGGCGCGCTTCTCCTCGAGCTCCTCGAGCGTCCGCGGCCAGTCGTCCTTCAGGAGCCGCGACAGCGAGCGGTCGGCGAGGAGCCGGCCCTGGTTCTGGCAGACGGCGCAGTAGTTGGTCTCGTTGTCGGCGTAGGCGATCCGCTGCACCTTGGCGCCGCAGGTGGGACATGGCTGGCCGTAGCGGCCGTGGACGGCCATCCCCTCGCGGAACGCCGTCACCTTCTCCGGGAAGCCCTCGCCCGCCTCGGCCCGGAGCCGCTCGGTCCACTCGAGGAGCACGTCCTGCGTCGCGGTGTGGAGCCGCGCGAGCTCCTCGGGCGAGAGCTTGTCGGTGAGGCGCAGCGGCGAGAGCCGCGCCCGGTGGAGGATCTCGTCGGAGTAGGCGTTGCCGATGCCGGAGAGGATCGTCGGGTCGGTGAGGCTGCGCTTCACCGTGTGCCGCTCCGCGAGCAAGGCGGCCGTGAACGCCTCGAGGGTCGAGCCGAGGGGCTCGAGGCCGCCGGGATCGTGGGCCGCGAGCGCCGCCTCTCCTTCCACCACGTGGAGCGAGGCGCGCTTCTTCGAGCTGGCCTCGGTGAGGTGCAGGGTGCCGTCGTCGAAGTCGAAGCTCGCGAGGCCGATCTTGCCCGGCGGCTTCGACGCCGGCGCGCCCCAGCGGAGCCGGCCGGCGATCATCAGGTGGATCACCAGGAACCGGTCGTCCGGGAAGCCGAGCACGAGGCGCTTGCCGAGCCTCCGGAGCGCGATCACGGGCTGCCCGACGAGGCTCCGGATCGGGGGCTCCACGGTGCGGAGCACGAACGGGCTGTGGAGCCGGACGCCCCGGAGCTCGCGGCCCCGCACGGCGCGCCCGAGGGCCTCGAGATAGACGGTGACGTCGGGCAGCTCCGGCATCCCGCGCAGGGTAGCGGAGCGCGCGCCCGCTCGCTTGACAGAGGGGGGGGCGGTCGCGAGGATTCGCGGCCTCCCGCCGCCCGAGGTGCCGATGGCTGCCGCCCGCCGCACGCCGCTGTACGAGGCCCACAAGCGCCACGGCGGCAAGCTGGTGGACTTCGCGGGCTGGGAGCTGCCGGTGCAGTTCGCCGGCCTCGTCGCCGAGCACAAGGCGGTGCGGAGCGCCGCCGGCCTCTTCGACGTCTCGCACATGGGCGAGGTCCTCTTCGAGGGCCCCGGCGCGGTCGAGACCGTCGACCGCCTGGTCACCAACGACCTCTCGAAGCTCGCCGACGGCCAGGCCGCCTACGCCGGCCTCCTGAACGAGCAGGGCGGGTTCGTCGACGACGTCGTCTGCTACCGGTTCTCGCCGGCGAAGGTGCTCGTCTGCGTGAACGCCTCGAACGCGGACAAGGACTTCGCCTGGATGAAGGAGCGCGCGCAGGGCGTCGCGCCGCGGAACGAGAGCGACCGCTGGGCGCAGCTCGCGCTGCAGGGGCCGAAGGCCGCGGCGATCCTGCAGCGCCTCACCCGGACCGACCTGTCGAAGCTCGGCACCTACCGCTTCGCCGAGGGCGAGGTCGACGGCCGGAAGGCGATCGTCGCCCGCACCGGCTACACCGGCGAGGACGGCTTCGAGCTCTTCGTCGAAGGCGAGCACGCCGACCCGCTCTGGGAGAAGCTGCTCGAGACCGGGAAGGCCGACGGCCTCGTCCCCGCCGGCCTCGGCGCCCGCGACTCGCTGCGCACCGAGATGAAGTACGCGCTCTACGGCAACGACATCGACGACGCGCACACGCCGCTCGAGGCCGGGCTCGGCTGGATCGTGAAGCTCGAGAAGCCCTCGTTCGTGGGCAAGGACGCCCTGGTGGCGCAGAAGGCCGCCGGCGTCTCGCGCAAGCTCGTCGGCTTCGTCCTGACCGAGCGCGGCATCCCCCGGCACGGCTACCCGATCCTGAAGGACGGGCAGCGCGTCGGCGAGGTGACGAGCGGCACGCACAGCCCGTCGCTCGACCAGCCGATCGGCATCGGGTACGTGCCCACCGCGCTCGCCGCGGAGGGGTCGACGTTCCACGTCGAGATCCGCGGCAAGCCCGTCGCCGCGAAGGTCGTGAAGACGCCGTTCTACCGCCGCCCCGCCTGACCCGGCGGCATCCGAGGAGACACCATGGCCGAGCTCCGCTACCCGGACGACCTCCGGTACACGAAGGACCACGAGTGGGCGAAGGAGGTCGGCGGCCTCGTCACCGTCGGCATCACCGACTTCGCGCAGGACGCGCTCGGCGACATCGTCTACCTGGAGCTCCCCGAGGTCGGGAAGGAGCTGAAGGCCGGCGATCCGTTCGGCGTGGTCGAGTCGACGAAGTCGGTGAGCGAGCTGTTCGCGCCGGTCACCGGTACGGTCGTCGAGCGGAACGACGCGCTCGTCGGATCCCCCGAGACGCTGAACCAGGATCCCTACGGCAAGGGCTGGCTGGTGAAGGTGAAGCCGTCGGACGCCGGCGCCGTGGGCCAGCTGCTCGACAAGGCCGCG
This sequence comes from uncultured Myxococcales bacterium, assembly GCA_964504805.1. Lineage (GTDB taxonomy): Bacteria > Myxococcota > Myxococcia > Myxococcales > Vulgatibacteraceae > CAZDGH01. Next base: position 5,625 of record CAZDGH010000358.1, read on the forward strand.
TACCTGAAGACGCTCGCGGAGCAGGGAAGCTAGGACGCCCGCCATGACGACGAAGCTCGAGCACCCGGATCGGTTCCTGTCCCGCCACCTCGGCCCCGACGAGGCCGAGCAGGCGGAGATGCTGCGCGCGCTCGGCGTGGGCTCGCTCGACGAGCTCGTGGACCAGACCGTGCCGAGGGCCATCCGCGCCAGGAAGCCGCTCGAGCTCCCGCCGGCGAAGGGCGAGCACGAGCTGCTCGAGGAGCTCCGCGGGATCGCCGAGAAGAACCAGCTCTTCAAGAGCTACCTGGGCATGGGCTACCACGACACGCTCACGCCGCCGGTGATCCAGCGGAACGTGCTCGAGAACCCCGGCTGGTACACGCAGTACACGCCTTACCAGGCCGAGATCAGCCAGGGCCGCCTCGAAGCCCTGCTGAACTTCCAGACCATGGTCAGCGACCTGACCGCCCTGCCGCTGGCGGGCGCGAGTTTGCTCGACGAGGGCACCGCCGCGGCCGAGGCGATGGCGATGTGCTTTGCCGTCAACAGCAAGAAGCGATTCATCGTCGCAGACGATTGCCACCCGCAGACCATCGCCGTCGTGGAGACGCGCGGCAGGTCGATGGGCGTGGCGATCGACGTGTTGCCAGCCGGGGACATCGCCGGTGCGCTCGAGGGCGCGGGCGGCGTGCTGGTGCAATACCCCACCACCGATGGCGAGCGTTTCGTAGCACTCCACGCGGCCATCGGT
>CAZDGH010000359.1:0-6343 GCA_964504805.1 uncultured Myxococcales bacterium
CGTCGCCGCCCGCGCCGCCGCCACCCGCTCCGCCCGCGCCGCCGCTGCCTCCCGCGCCACCTGCACCGCCGCTGCCCCCCGCGCCGCCGGTGTCGTCGGGATCGCACGCCGCCCCGAGCCCGTCTCCGTCCTCGTCCACCTGCTCGGGGTTCGCGTCCGCCGGGCAGTTGTCGCAGGCGTCGCCGAGGCCGTCCTGGTCGCCGTCCGGCGGTGAGCCCGCCTCGGTCCGGCAGGTGTCGATCCGGTCCTCCACCCCGTCGGCGTCGGAGTCGAGGTCGACAGAGTCGGGCACGGTGTCGCCGTCGGTGTCGACCGGCGGCGTCGCCGGATCGTCGTCGCCCGCCTCCTCCGCGTCGGGCACGCCGTCGTCGTCGGAGTCGAGGTCCCGGTAGTCGGGCGTGCCGTCGCCGTCCGAGTCCACCGGGTCCGAGCCGGCGGCCTCGTCGGCGTCCGAGATCGCGTCGCCGTCGGAGTCGAGGTCGAGGGCGTCGGGCACCCCGTCGCCGTCGGTGTCGCCCAGGCCGGGCAGCGCCAGCTCGACGCCGTCGGGGACGCCGTCGTCGTCCGAGTCCGGATCGACGGACGAGAGCCCGAGCGAGATCTCGTGGCGGTCCTCGACCCCGTCGCCGTCCGCGTCGGTGCCGACGACGCACGAGCCGGCGTCGCAGCGGCGATCGACGGGGCAGTCGCGATCGAGCGTGCAGACCCCGCAGCTGCCCGTCGCCTCGTCGGCGCAGGCGGGGAGCCCGCCGGCGCAGCACGCGAAGCCGCAGAGCGTGCACAGACGGCAGCCGTTGACGGGGTCGCAGGTGAACGGGTCGCTCGCCATCGCGGAGAGCCTCCCGTCGGCGCCGACGCCGGCCCGGTCCTCCTCCATGTAGAAGCCGCCCGGGCTCGTGCCGGCGAAGAACCGCACGTAGTGGCCGTTCAGGGTGGCGCCCGCGAACGCCGCGTGCGGCACCCAGGCGTAGAGGAAGGTGCCGCCGAGCCCGTCGGCGTCGACGACGGCGTTCGTCGCGCGGTCGGACGGGGCGACGAGGAACCCTTCCGGCGGGTCGTTGGCGTCGTCGCTGCCGTGCACGGAGTTCTGCATGATCCCGACGGTGTCGTCGCCCGCGTCGACGACGATCATCCAGCTGTAGGCGTCCTCCGCGGCGTTCGAGCTCCAGGCGACCGACCACCGTCCGGTGCCGGGCGCGCCGGCGGCGAACGGATCCTCGGAGAGCCGGAGGCGCACGTAGAAGCTCGCCTCGTCGAAGGCGACCGCGAGCGCGGGCGCCGCGGCGTCGCCGACGAGGTCCCACGCGAGCTCGCTCGCGTCGCCCCAGGCGTCGCGGAGCGGCAGCCCGTCCTTGGTGATCTCCACCCAGGCGAGGTCCGGAGGGACCACCTGCGCGGCCGCGCCGGCGGGCGCGAGCAGGAGGAGCACGGACAGCAGGCGGACGGGCGGGCGCATCGAGGGAGCCTCCGGGGGCGCCCCGCCATCCTAGCCCTCCGGCGCCTTTCGCCGTGGAGATCCGCGGGCTAAGGTGGCCGGTCGATCCCCGCGCAGGAGCCGCATTGGAACGCAAGGACCGCATCGCCGCGCTGCGAGAGGCGCTCACCCGTCGCATCCTCGTCCTCGACGGCGCCATGGGCACGGCGATCCAGGCGAGGAACCTCGCCGACGCCGACTTCGGCGGCGCCGCGCTCGAGGGCTGCAACGAGCACCTGGTGCTGACCCGGCCCGACGTCATCCGCGACATCCACGCCGCCTACGGCGCGGCGGGCGCCGACGTCTTCGAGACGGACACCTTCGGCGCGACGCCGCTCGTCCTCGCCGAGTACGGCCTCGAGGGGAAGACCCGCGAGCTCAACGTGGCCGCGGCGCGGATCGCCCGCGAGGTCGCCGACGCGCTCTCGACGCCCGAGAAGCCCCGCTGGGTCGCCGGCTCGATCGGCCCGACGACCAAGGCCATCACCGTCACCGGCGGGGTGACCTTCGAGGCGCTCGTCGGCCACTTCCGCGCGCAGGCGCGGGCGCTGCACGAGGGCGGCGTCGACTACTTCCTGGTGGAGACCTGCCAGGACACCCGGAACGTGAAGGCGGCGCTGCTCGGCATCCACGAGGCGCAGGCAGACCTCGAGGTGAAGCTGCCGATCGCGGTCTCCGGCACCATCGAGCCGATGGGCACGATGCTCGCCGGGCAGGGCGTCGAGGCGCTGGCGGCGTCGCTCGAGCACGAGGAGCTCCTGTACCTGGGCCTGAACTGCGCCACCGGCCCCGCCTTCATGACCGACCACGTCCGCAGCCTCGCCGCGCAGGCGCGTTGGCCGGTCGCGTGCGTGCCGAACGCGGGCCTCCCAGACGAGGACGGCAACTACCTCGAGTCGCCCGAGATGGTGGCGCGGGTGCTCGACCGCTTCTGCGCCGAGGGCTGGCTCAACGTCATCGGCGGCTGCTGCGGCACCACCGCGGCGCACGTCGCGGCGCTCGCCGAGGTGGCGAAGCGCCACCCGCCGCGGGCGCCGCCCCGCGCCCGCCGCTCGACGCTCTCCGGGATCGACTTCCTGGAGGTGAAGGAGGACGAGCGGCCGGTGCTCGTCGGCGAGCGCACCAACGTGATCGGCTCGCGCAAGTTCAAGCGGCTCGTCGCCGGCGGCGAGCTCGAGGAGGCGACCGAGATCGGCCGCGCCCAGGTGAAGGGCGGCGCGCAGATCGTCGACGTCTGCCTCGCCGATCCCGATCGCGACGAGGCGAAGGACGTCGAGGCGTTCCTCGCGAAGCTCATCCACAAGGTCCGCGTACCGCTGATGATCGACTCGACCGACGCGGCGGTGATCGAGCTCGCGCTGGCGTACTGCCAGGGCAAGTCGATCATCAACTCGGTGAACCTCGAGGACGGCGAGGAGCGGTTCGACCAGGTCGTCCCGCTGGCGCGCCGCTTCGGCGCCGCCCTCGTCGTCGGCTGCATCGACGACGACCCGCAGCAGGGCATGGGCGTGACGGTGGAGCGGAAGCTCGCCATCGCCGAGCGCAGCCACGCGCTGCTCACCGGGAAGTGGGGCGTGCCGGAGGAGGACCTCTACTTCGACCCGCTCGTCTTCCCGTGCGGCACCGGCGACGCGCAGTACGTCGGCTCGGCGGTGCACACCATCGAGGGCGTCCGCGCCATCAAGCGGCGGTTCCCGCGCTGCAAGACCGTGCTCGGGATCTCCAACGTCTCGTTCGGCCTGCCGGAGGCCGGGCGGGAGGTGCTGAACTCGGTCTTCCTCTACCACTGCGTGCAGGCCGGCCTCGACCTCGCCATCGTCAACACCGAGAAGCTCGAGCGCTACCCGTCGATCCCCGAGGCGGACCGGAAGGTCTCCGAGGACCTCATCTTCCACCGCGGCGAGGATCCGGTGGCCGCGTTCGCGGCGCACTTCCGCGACCGCAAGAAGGACGCCAAGCAGAGCGACCGCGCGCTGCTGCCGCTCGACGAGCGCCTGGCGCGCTCGGTGATCGAGGGCAGCCGCGAGGGGCTCCACGCCGACCTCGACGAGAAGCTGAAGGGCGCGACGCCGCTCGAGATCATCAACGGCCCGCTGATGGCCGGCATGGACGAGGTCGGCCGGCTCTTCGGCAAGAACGAGCTCATCGTCGCCGAGGTGCTGCAGAGCGCCGAGGTGATGAAGGCGGCGGTCGCCTACCTCGAGCCGCACATGGAGAAGGCGGCTGCGGCGAGCCGCGGCAAGGTCGTGCTCGCCACGGTGAAGGGCGACGTCCACGACATCGGCAAGAACCTGGTCGAGATCATCCTCGGCAACAACGGCTTCGAGGTGGTGAACCTCGGGATCAAGGTGCCGCCCGAGCAGCTCATCGCCGCGGTGAAGCAGCACGATCCGGACATCGTCGGGCTCTCGGGCCTCCTGGTGAAGTCGGCGCAGCAGATGGTGGTGACCGCCGAGGACCTGGCCAGGGCCGGCGTCGAAGTGCCGATGATGGTCGGCGGCGCCGCGCTCTCCCGCGGCTTCGTCGACCGGCGGATCGCGCCGGCCTACGACGCCGGCACGGTGGTCTACGCGCAGGACGCGATGAGCGGCCTCGAGCTCGCGAAGCAGCTCGTCGACCCGGCGCGCCGCGCGTCGCTCGAGAAGGACCTGGCCGAGGCGCGGCGGAAGCTCGCCCCCGAGCAGAAGCCCGCCGCCGAGGCGCGCCCCGTCTCCACCCGGCGCTCGCCGGAGCTCGAGCCCGTGGCCGCGCCGCCGGCGCCGCCCGATCTCGACCGCCACGTGCTCACCACCACGCCGCTCGACCTCATCTGGCGGTACGTGAACCCGGTGATGCTCTACGGCCGGCACCTCGGGCTGAAGTCGAGCGTGGTGCGCATCGTCGAGGACGCCGACGAGGCGGACCTCGCCACCACCGAGGCCGGACGGAAGGCGCTCGAGCTGAAGCGCGTCCTCGGCGAGGTGAAGGAGCTGTGCCGGGGCGGGGCGATGAAGGCGCGGGCCGTGTACCGCTTCTTCCGCGCCGAGGCCGACGGCAACTCCATCCGGCTGCTCGACCCGGACGGCAAGCCGCTCGGGGCGCTCCCGTTCCTGCGGCAGCCGCGGGAGGGCGGCCTCTGCCTCGCCGATCTGGTGGCGCCGGCGGGAGGACCGCCCGACACCGTCGCGCTCTTCGTGGTCTCCGCGGGCGAGGGCATCCGCGCTCTCTCCGAGCGGCTCAAGGCCGAGGGCGCGTTCTTGAAGAGCCACGCGCTGCAGGCCCTGGCCCTCGAGACCGCCGAGGCCTACGCCGAGCTGCTCCACGGCCAGCTCCGCTCGATGTGGGGCTTCCCGGATCCGCCCGGCGCGACGATGCTCGACCGCTTCAAGGGCAACTACCGCGGGAAGCGCTACTCGTTCGGCTACCCGGCGTGCCCGAACCTCGACGAGCAGGCGCTCCTCTTCGAGCTGCTCCGGCCCGAGGAGATCGGCGTCTCGCTCACCGACGGCTTCATGATGGAGCCCGAGGCGTCGGTCTCGGCGCTCGTCTTCCACCACCCGCAGGCGTCGTACTTCTCGGTGAGCGATCTCGGCGCGGAGAAGGAGGGGCGCTCGTGAGGCGGCCGGCGCCGCTCTCGACCACGGCGATCGGGAGCCTCCCGCACACGCAGACGGAGCTCGCGCTGCAGCTGGTGCTCCGGCTCGACGTGCCGGCGGCGCCGCAGCTGCCGGCGATCGACCGGGCCGAGCTGATGATCCCGCAGGCGCTCGAGGGGCTCCCCGGCGCGTCGTTCGACGAGAGCGGCGTGGCGGTGATCGACCGGAAGGCGTGGAGCGAGGGCCGGCACGCGCTCGAGGACCGGCTGATCGCCGCGCTCGCCGGGGACGCCGAGCCGTTCGCGCCGTCCGGCACCTCGTACCGGGCGTTCCGGCCGTTCCTCGGGGAGGTCGAGGAGCGGAAGCTGCCGTTCGCGAAGGCGCAGCTCGCGGGGCCGCTGACGGTGCGATGGGCGTCGCGGCTCGACGACGGCGCGCCGGTGGGGGCGCTGCCGGAGCTCGAGGCGCAGATCTTCAAGCTGATCCTGGCGCGGTCGACCGCCATGGCGCGGGCGCTCCGCGAGCGCGGCACCCAGCCGATCTTCTTCCTCGACGAGCCGGGTCTCTACGCCTACGACCGGCGCAAGCCGCTCCACGTGGTGCAGCTCCAGGAGCTGCGGGTGCTGGTGATGGCGCTGCAGAAGGAGGGGGCGCTGGTCGGCCTCCACTCCTGCTCGAACACCGACTGGGCGGCGATCTTCGACCTCGGCGTCGACCTCGTCAGCGTCGACGCCGGGCTCTCGCTCGGCGCGGTGGTCGCGACCGGCGCGGCGCTGGATCGCTTCGTCGCCCGGGGCGGCCAGCTGGTGCTCGGCGTGCTGCCCACCAACGCCGCCGTCGACTACGACGTCGCCGAGCGCGTCGCCCACGCGGCGGCGCTCCTCGGCGATCGCCTGCGGCCGGTGCTGCGGAGCTCGCTGGTCGCGCCGGCCTGCGGGCTCGCCATGCGCACCGTCCACGAGGCGGACCGGATCCACGCCGACCTGCTCGAGGCGCAGCGGCTGCTGCGATCGCTGGTCTGACGGGCGCCCCGTGGCCGAGCCCGCGCGCAGCCCGGCCTCGCCGGCGCCGTCCCGCCGGGCGACGTGGGGTCTCCCCGCGGCGGTGCTCCTCGCCACGCTGACGCTCGCAGGCGCGGCGTCGCTCGTCGTGGCGCGGGGCGCGCACGAGCGGGCCCGGCTCCGGTTCGAGCACGCGGCGGCGTCGGCGGCGCCCGTCGTCGACCAGCGCCGCCGGACGTACGTCGAGATCCTCCACGCCACCCAACCGCTCGGCGAGGTGCACGGCGAGCCGG
>CAZDGH010000360.1:0-6329 GCA_964504805.1 uncultured Myxococcales bacterium
GCCCTCGCCACCGTCCGGCCGCTCGCCGCCGTCGGCGCGGCAGGTGAAGCAGGGCTTCTCCTCGGGCGGAGGGGCGGCGGCGTCGTCGCACGCGGCGCCGGCGCCGAGCGCGAGGGCGAGGGGGACCAGCCTGCGGAGGTGGGTGAGGCGCATGGCGGTCTCCTTCTGCAGCTAGGGGCCCGAGACCTCGACGAAGAGGTCGTAGGCGTTCTGCGTCCGGTCGTTCGACGGGATCACCTGCAGGTAGGCGCGGCCGCCGGAGACGCCCGGCGCCTCCACGACCTCCTCGGCCTGCGAGGTGCTCGAGGTGCGCAGGAGCGTCGTCCCGTCGGAGTCGAAGAGGTAGAGGTCGAGGTCGCCCTGCAGCGGATCGTGGACGAGGCGCGCCCGCACGGCCTGGCCGGCCGGCGCGGCGACCACGTACCAGTCCGGGTCCGCCGGGCAGGCCTGCAGGTTCCGCGTCTCGCCGGCGGAGAGCGACGACGCCGCGGTGTACGAGTCGTTCTCCTCGCGGGCGTCGTCGTCGCAGGGCACGCCGCGGGCCACGATGATCCGCAGGGCGTAGCGCGCCTGCTCGTCGTTGGTGCGGATCCGGAGGAAGTAGTTGGCGTCGGAAGCGACCACGGCGTCGACGAGGAACGGATCGGCGTCGAGGACGCGGCCGCGATCGTCGCGGAGCTGCACGTCGAGGCCGTTCGCCACCAGCACGTCGGCCTCGATGTTGACGTTGATGCGGTCGCCGCGCCGGAGCGCGATCCGGTACCAGTCCTCCTCGGTGCCGCACACCGACAGGCCCTCGCGGTCCTGCGGCAGGATGGTGACCGCCTGCTCCTCGGTGTCGTTCGGCTCGTCCTGGTCGGGCGCGCAGCTCGCCCGGACGCAGCGGCCGGTGCGCAGATCGCAGCGCTCGTCCTCGAGGCAGTCCTCGTTGGAGGCGCAGGGCGGCGGCGGCGGCGTGCAGGTGGAGGTGGCGCGGTTGCAGACCAGGCCCGCGGCGCAGTCACGGTCGGTGAAGCAGGTCTCGCTCCCGGTGCAGCGGCCCGCGGCCACGTTGCAGGCCAGGCCCGGCCCGCAGTCCTCGGCGGTGGTGCACTCGACGCAGCGGCCGTCCTCGTTGCAGTGCTCGCGGGCGGCGCAGATGTCCTGCTCCGTCTCCGGCGTGCAGCGGATCTCGCAGCGCAGGGTGCCGGGGTTGCAGACTTCGCCCTGCGGGCAGTCCTCGCTCTGGAAGCAGCCGATGTCCTCCTCGCAGACGCGGGTGCCGCCGTTGCAGCGCAGGCCCTCGGGGCACTGGCCGAGGGCGCCGCACTGCACCACCAGGTCGCCGGGCTGGCACAGGCCCTGGACGCAGAAGAAGCCGAGCGGGCAGTCCTCGTGGAGCGCGCACTCGTCGCCCCAGCCCTCGCGGAAGACGCAGGTGAGCGTGCCCTGCTCGCACTCCTGCGCCTTGCCGCAGTCGCCGTCGGTCGCGCAGGCGAAGCAGCCGACGGCGCCGTCCGGCCCTTCGCGGCAGACGAGGCCCTGGTCGCAGTCGTCGTTCGAGTCGCAGGCGGGCGGGGCGATGCCGCCGCCGCCGCCGCCGTCGCCGCCGGGCGGGGTCTTGCCGCCGTCGTCGTCGCAACCGGACGCGAGCGCCGCGGCGAGGAGGAGCGAGACCTGGAGCAGTCGCTTCACGGAGGCGGCGCCTCCTGCACGGTGTCGATCGCGGTGATGGTGGCGGCCGGCCACTCGACGGTCAGCACGTCCCACTCGAGGCCGGGCCGCTCGAGCTCGCGGGTCACCTCCGCGGCGAGCACGCCGTAGACGTAGACGCGCACGGTGGCCCGGGTGAGAGGCTCCTCGGCGCCGTGGTCCGAGTAGTAGACGACCGAGACGTCGGTGGTGCCCTCCTTCGGCTTCGAGTGGACGATCGTCTCCGGCCCGTAGCCGTTGAGATCGTCGCGGACGAGCCGCGGATCGTCGAGGAGGGTGCCGAAGTCGCCGAAGTCGGGCTGCGGGTTGCCGTAGTAGCAGTCCTTGTTCGAGTAGAGCGCCGCGCCCCGCTCGGTGAGGTGCAGGTCGAGGTCGGTCTCGGCGTGATCCCAGACCAGCTCGAAGTAGAGGTCGTCGGCGGGCTTCACCGTCACCTGGATCCGCGCGCAGGGGATCCGAGGATCGGCCTGCGGGTGCAGGCAGGAGAGGCCGGTCGCGTCGGCGACGTCGAGGCCGAACTCGTAGTCGCCCGGCTCGTCGACGACGATCCGCGGCGTCGGCGAGGTCGCGTCCTCGAACGCCGCCTCGGAGCCGATCGGCCGGCGGAAGACGCGCCACTGGTGGACGATCGGGTCGTCGCCGTCGGGATCCCGCGAGGCGGTGCCGTCGAGGACGAGCAGGTCCTGCGGCGCGGCCACGCCGGCGCCGAGCGGCGCGATCTCCGCGATCGGCGCCCGGTTCACGCTGGCGACGAGCCGCACCTCGACGACCCGGCGGTCGGGATCGGTGGAGGTGATCCGCACGAGTCCCGTGAGCTCGGTCGGGACGGTGGCGTCGGTCGGCGCGCAGCGCACCGGCAGCACCACCTCGGCGCCGGGCTGCCCGCCGGCGGGCGCAGGCAAGGTCGCCGGCGTGCGCGCCGAGCCGGCGAAGGAGAACTCCGGCGCGCTCGACGGATCGAGCTCGATGCTCTCGACGATGAGGTCGGCGGTGCCGACCGAGCGGATCACCAGCCCGACGACGTTCTGCTCGTTCTCGCCGACGCGGCCGAAGTCGAGGGTCTCGGGCTCGACCTCGATCCGGCCGACGGTGCTGCCTTCGCCCTTCAGCTTCACCACCACCGCCGGCTGCGCCGGATCGTTGTGCGGGACGGTGAGCGTGCCCTCGTACGGCTCCTGCGCCACCGGCTTGAACAGCACCGGCACCTCGCCGGTGCCGCCGCCGGGGACGACCAGGCCGACCGCCTCGGGGGCGAGGGTGAAGATCCCCTCCGGCCCCTCGACGGCCACCTCGCCGAGGACGAGGTCCACCTGCCCGAGGTTGTCGACGAGCAGCTTCAGGGTGCGGACGTTGAGCACCGGCACCGGCCCGAAGTCGAGCAGCGCCGCGCCGTCCTCGGTGACGTGCGTCGGCGTGACCCGGATCTCGGGGACGAGCTCGCGCACGGTCTCGTCGCCGCAGGAGGCGGCGGCGAGCGCGCAGGCGACGAGCGCGGTACGGCGGAGGAGCCGCTTCACTCGTCCCTCTCGAAGTAGGTCGCCTCGACGCAGGCGCCCGGCCCCGGCACGGCGAGGCCGTCGAAGGCGAGGGCGTTCTCCGCCGGATCGAAGAGCCAGCCGTCGGGGTGGTCGTAGAACGGCGTGCAGCGGACGAAGCCGTCGTCGGCGCAGGTGTCGTCGGTGGCGACGCAGCCGGCGAGGTACTCCTCGAGCCGCGGCGTGTCGCAGGGGTAGCGGACCTCGACCTTGATGTCGGGCTCGGAGATGTCGCCGGACTCGTCGTAGTCCTTCGGCGGCACCTCGAGCTGGAACCGCCGGCGCAGGCCGAGGCCGGAGACGGCGAGGTCGCGGAGCGTCGCCTGCCAGTCCTCGGTGCAGATGTCGCCGATGACGCCGCCGGTGGCGTCGGCCACCGCCTGGTAGCGCGTGCCCGGCGTGGCGCCGTCGCACGGCGTGCGGACGGGGCCGGCGATCGCCGAGACCGCGACGGCGTTCTCGTTGCCGATGCCCTTCGCCTGCTCGAAGTAGCGCTGGAAGTAGCGCACCTCGCCGAACGAGCCGTCCTCCTCGTCGGTGACGACGATGACGTAGAGGTAGGCGCCGTCGCGGAGGAAGAGCTGCTCGCCGCTCTCCGGATCGCGCAGGCCGCGCGCCTTCTCGATGGCGAGCTCCGCGGCGTGCAGGCCCTGCTCGAGCGCGCCGCCGCCGGCGCCGACCTTGACGTTGTCCTGGAAGGCGGCGAGCGGGTCGTAGCCGCCGTTCGGCCGGATCACCAGCGGCTGGCCGACGAGCGACCCGGCGTCGCCGAGGGCGTCGGTGGTGGTGACCGCGATCCGGTAGTCCACCTCGCCGCGCTCGCCGCCGCGGGAGGGATCGGGGTCGACGAGCTCGAGGAAGCGCTCGAAGTTCGCCGCCAGCGCCTCCTGCTCCTCGACCATCGAGCGGCTGTTGTCGACGACGAAGAGGATGTCGATCGAGGAAGCGGTGAGCTGGCAGAGCTCGTCGAGCCGCGGCTCGGGCTCGGGGACGGTGACGAGCGGCGTCCCGCCGCAGTCGCACGCGGCCACCGCGAGCGCGAACGGCACGGCCACGAGCGCAAGGTGTCGTCCGGTCGCGGAACGCCGTGCCATCGATCCTCTGGGTCCTGGGGAGGGCCCTGCCCGGCAGTGGGGCAAGGGCTCGTCAGCAAGCAGCGAGCCGGGCAGTGTAGGAAGCGGGTTTGACCCGTGTCAACGCACACTTACCCGGCCGGTTGGGTTGCAGGTGCGCGGGCGCCCGCCGCGGTTTTCCGTCTCGCCCGTGGAGGCTCCCGCCACCCGGCTGGCACGCCGCCCGCGACCCTTCGGGTGCTTGCCGGCCGGGCACCGGCTGCCCAAGGTGCGCGCACGTCTCGCACGGCAACTGCCTCACGGCACGGTGGACGACGGGGTCGGGCCTGGGCCCGGACCTTGCTAGGCCGCGCGCGAGACTTTTCCGCGCCCGCGGGCGCGCCTGGAGGAAGCCGTGGCCGAGATGAAGCCGAAGGACGTCGTCGGGTTCGCCAAGGACAAGCGGGTCGTGATGGTCGACCTGAAGTTCATGGACTTCATCGGCATCTGGCAGCACTTCTCGATCCCGCTCGGCGAGCTCTCCGAGGAGATCTTCGAGGAGGGCCTCGGCTTCGACGGCTCGTCCATCCGCGGCTGGAAGGCGATCCACGCCTCCGACATGCTGGTGGTGCCGGACGCCTCGACCGCGACGCTCGATCCCTTCATGGCGGATCCGACGCTGTCGCTCATCTGCAACGTCGTCGATCCGATCACCAAGGAGCCGTACAACCGCGACCCGCGCAACATCGCCATCAAGGCCGAGAAGTACCTGAAGTCGACGGGGATCGCGGACACCGCGTACTACGGGCCCGAGGCGGAGTTCTTCATCTTCGACGAGGTCCGCTACGACGCCGCGCAGAACCACGCCTTCTACAAGATCGACTCGGTCGAGGGGCAGTGGAACACCGGCCGCGAGGAGCCGGGCGGCAACCTCGGCTACAAGCCCCGCTACAAGGAGGGCTACTTCCCCGTCGGCCCCACCGACTCGCAGCAGGACCTCCGCACCGAGATGTGCCGGGTGATGGAGGCGGTCGGCATCAAGGTCGAGCGGCAGCACCACGAGGTCGCGACCGCCGGCCAGGCCGAGATCGACATCCGCTTCAGCTCGCTCGTGAACTGCGCCGACCAGCTGCAGTGGTTCAAGTACATCATCAAGAACGTCGCCCGGAAGCACGGGAAGACGGTGACGTTCATGCCGAAGCCGCTCTACGGCGACAACGGCTCGGGCATGCACACGCACATGTCGCTCTGGAAGGCGGGCAAGCCGCTCTTCGCCGGCGACGGCTACGCGGGGCTCTCCGAGCTGGCGATGCACTACATCGGCGGCGTCCTCAAGCACGGGCCGGCGCTCGCCGCGCTCTGCAACCCGACGACGAACAGCTACAAGCGCCTCGTCCCGGGCTTCGAGGCGCCGGTGAACCTCGCCTACTCGGCGCGGAACCGCTCGGCGTCGATCCGGATCCCGATGTACTCGCCGTCGCCGAAGGCGAAGCGGATCGAGTTCCGCTCGCCGGATCCGTCCTGCAACGGCTACCTCGCCTTCGCGGCGATGCTGATGGCCGGCCTCGACGGCATCGAGAAGAAGCTCGACCCGGGCGCGCCGATGGACAAGGACATCTACGGCCTCTCGCCGGAGGAGCTGAAGGACATCCCGAAGATGCCGGGCTCGCTCGACGAGGCGCTCGAGGCGCTGAAGAAGGACCACGAGTTCCTGCTCAAGGGCGACGTCTTCACCGAGGACGTGATCTCGACCTGGATCGACTACAAGATGGAGAAGGAGGTGAACCCGGTGCGGATGCGTCCGTCGCCGATGGAGTTCGCCCTCTACTTCGACATCTAGCCGCTCGCGGAACGGATGAGCATGACGGCCGGTGTGCGACCCCCGCGCACCGGCCGTCGCGTTCCCGCGCAAGGCCGCGCCGATCCTGCGGAACCGGTGCGGCTCGCATTCACCGCGAGTGCGTCCGACCCGCGTCGCGGCCCGCGGGAGTTGCCCGGCCGGTGCGCCCGCCCTAGCATCCTCCGCGTTCGCCGGGGGGCGCTCCATGAG
>CAZDGH010000361.1:0-6313 GCA_964504805.1 uncultured Myxococcales bacterium
CGGGACGGCGGCGGAAGGCTCCCGCCGATCGAGGCGCTCGCCGAGCACGTCGCGCCCGACGGCACCTCGTTCGAGCTCGAGGTCCCGGCGCGCTACGTCGGCGACGCCGCCGGGCCGCTGTTGCTCACGGTACGGCTCGGCGACGAGGTGGACGAGGTCGAGCAGCCGGTGCGGCTCACCTCGGACCTCGCGCTCTCCGACGTGACGCCGAACGACGGCGGCCCGGGGACGAAGGTGGAGCTAGCCGGCGGCGGCTTCGGCGCCGACGCCTCGCTCGTCACGGTCCGGTTCCACGGCCTCGACCCGCACGGCGCGCAGGTCTCGCACGTGGCGACGGTGCTCTCGGTGGAGCCGGCGCGGATCGAGGCGGTCGTCCCGCCCGGCGTCGTCACCGGCCAGCCCTGGGAGGTGGACGTCGAAGTCGGCGAGCCCGGCCTCTCGCTCACCACCGGCCGCCTCCCGTTCAACCCGGCCTTCCCGAACCTCGACGGCACCTGGGCGGTCGACGTCTGGGGCGCCTACCCGTGCTTCGGCGACGGGCAGAAGGACTTCGCGACGACCGGCACCTTCGCCGGCGGCGGACCGGACTGGTGGGGCATCCCGAACTACGGCACCTACTCGTTCACCGAGACCGACCCCGAGTACGACTGCACCTTCTCGATGAACTGGGTGACGAACCCGCTCGACCCGCGGTACGGGATGCTCCTCGTCTACGTCCTCGACGACTGGACCTGTCCGGGCGGCGCCGGCACCTACTACGTGGCGGTGTCGCCGGATGGCGGCTCGTTCCGCGGCCAGTCGGTGAGCTCGCTCTCGGCGCACAGCTGCCACGTCCACGACTGGCCGCTGCCGTTCGTCCGCGCCTCGAGGCGGTAGCTCACGCCGCGTGCGGGAGGATCGGCGTCCCCGCCGCGGGCGTGGCGACGTCCGCCTCGACGCGGTCGCGGCCGGCGTCCTTCGCGCGGTAGAGCGCGCGGTCCGCGGCCTCGAGGGCGCGGGCGCCGTCGCCGCGGAGCGGGGCGACGCCGGCGGAGATCGTCACCTGCACGGTGCGGCCGCCGGCCGGGATGATGAGCGCCGCCACCGCGCGCCGCGCGCGCTCGGCGATCTTCGCCGCCTCGGCGGGCGCCACGTCGCGCAGCACCGCCACGAACTCCTCGCCGCCGACGCGGCCGACGGCGTCGGCGGGACGGAGCACCTCGGCGAGGCGCGCGCCGACCGCCTTCAGCACCGCGTCGCCGGCGGCGTGGCCGAGGGTGTCGTTGATGCGCTTGAAGCGGTCGAGGTCGAAGAGGATCACGCTGCCCCTCGCGCAGGCCGCGAGCGCGGCCTCGACCGGCCGGCGGTTCGCGAGGCCGGTGAGCGGATCCACCGTCGCCTCCGCGGCGAGCTTCACCGCGAGCGCGTGGGAGCGGCGCCGCTCGAGCTCGGCGAAGGAGGCGGCGGCGATGGTCACGAGGCCGGCCTGCGCCGCGGCGACGAGGCCGAGGAGCGCCTCGGGCCCCTCGAGGAGCTCGGGGCGGACGAGGCTCGGTCCGAGCGAGGCGGCGAGGATGGTGACCACGCCGCGGGTCGCGGTGCGGGCGCCGCCGGGGACGAGCGCGGCCCAGCCGAGGAGCGGCAGGGCGATCGCGGCGATGGCCGCGGTGCCCGGCCCGCCGGCGGCGGCGATCGGGCGGCCGGTGGCGACGCCGATCGCGCCGAAGACGAGGTGGGCGAGGACGAGCGGCGGGAGGCTCGGGACCGCGCGGCCGAGGAAGAAGAGGCCGACGAGCACGCCCGCGAGCACCGCGTGGAGCCCGACGAGGCCGGTCGAGCCGGCGACGCCGGCGGCCTCGAGCGCGCCGTCCACCGGGAGCACCACGACGCAGATGCCGGCGGCGCCGATGGCGGCCGCGGCCGTGCCGCGACGTGCCGCCGCGTCCTGCACCGCTTCGTACCCTCTCGCACCTTCCACGACGACCTCCGCCCGCGAGACGACCGCGACGAGGGGTCTCCAAGCACCCTCCGTGCCAGCGGTCGAAGCGCGCGGTTTTCGTGGAATCCTCCGCTGCCGCTGCAGCGAGGCCGCGGAACGAGCGTCCAGGAAGCGACACCCGGGCCATGTGCGCCCGACGAGGCGTCGCGGGTTTCCGAACGAGGTGTGGCGAAACGGCTACAGGCGCCGGTGTGCGAGCGACGGAATCTCGCGACGCACCTTGGCGAGCAGCGCCGGCTCGAGCTCCGCGACGGCGATGCCCGGCCCGTCGGAGGCACGACCGACCACTGCGCCCCACGGGTCGACGATCATCGCGTGGCCGTAGGTCTGCCGGCTCTCCGAGTGACGTCCCACCTGCGCCGGCGCGATCACGTAGGCGGTGTTCTCGATCGCCCGCGCCCGGAGCAGCACCTCCCAGTGATCCTTGCCGGTGTGGAGCGTGAACGCCGCCGGCACCGTGAGCACCTCGGCGCCCCTCGCCGCGAGCGCACGGTACAGCTCCGGGAACCTGAGGTCGTAGCAGACCGAGAGGCCGACCTTCGCGAAGCCGGCGTCGACGACCACGGGCTCCGTCCCCGGCTCGACGACCTCGCTCTCGCGGTACCGCGCGCCGTCCGGGATGTCGACGTCGAAGAGGTGGATCTTCCGGTACGCCGCGAGCCGCTCGCCCGTCGGCCCGAACAGCGCCGAGGTGTTCCGCGCCTTGCCCGGCTGGTCGCTGCGCTCGGCGATCGTCCCGGCGAGGAGCCAGATCCCGTGCTCGGCCGCCTTCCTGGCGTAGGCGGCGAAGGTGGGGCCGTCGAGCGGCTCGGCGCCGCCGATCTTCTCCTTCTCGGGGCCCATGAAGTCGACGTTCTCGGGGAGCGCGACGAACCGCGCGCCGCGGGCCGCCGCCCGGTCGACGAGGGCGAGGGCGGACGCGAGGTTCGCGGCCCGATCGGCCACCGAGGTGAGCTGCACCGCCGCGACGACGATCCGTTCCATGGGCGGGAAGCCTAGCAAGGGCCACCGCGTTGACCATCCCCCCATGGCGTGGTAGGGGCGGGCTACATTTTTCGACCCCGGAGAAGCCGTGCGGGGCACGGGAAGTGGGCGCGGTACGGCCCGCTTTTTTTTTGGTCGGCACCCATGAGCAAGTACCTCGAGACCGTCGCCGAGAAGGTCCGCCACCTCGCCGAGCCGCTCGTCGCGGCCGAGGCGATGGAGCTCGTCGACGTCGAGTACGGCCGCGACGGCGGCCGCTGGGTCCTCCGCCTCTACATCGACAAGCCGGGCGGGGTCGGCCTCGAGGACTGCCAGAAGATCTCGCGGCAGCTCGACACCGTGCTCGACGTCGAGGACTTCATCGAGCACGAGTACGCGCTCGAGGTCTCGAGCCCCGGGATCGAGCGGCCGCTCCGGCTGCCCGCGCACTTCGAGCGCTTCGTCGGCCGCCTCGTCGAGGTGAAGACCTTCGCGCCGCTCGGCGACCCGCCGCGGAAGAACTACCGCGGCCGCCTCCTCGGCATCTCCACCGGCCAGGTGGTCTCCGTGGAGTGCGAGGGGAAGCCGTACGAGCTGCCGCTCGACAAGATCGCCAAGGCGCACCTCGCCTTCGACTTCGACGCCTTCGAGGAGAACCAGGGCCCGGGCTTGCCGAAGCCGAAGGGCAAGAAGAAGTAAGGGGAAGGCAGCACGGCCCGCCGGAGAGGCCGACATAGCGCGGGGCTCCGGTCCCGATGGCAACCGCGCGACACGAAAAGCGAGGAAGCACCATGCAGGGCGGCATGCCGCAGAACGTGAACCTGAACCTGATCATCGACCAGGTGGCGAAGGACAAGGGCGTCGAGCGCCGCGTCCTGGTGGACACCCTCGAGCAGGCGATCCTCATGGCCGCGAAGAAGACCTTCGGCCAGGAGCGCAACCTCGAGGCCCACTACAACGAGGAGAAGGGCGTGGTGGAGGTGTTCCAGGCCCTCACCGTCGTCACCGAGGTCGTCGATCCCCTGCAGGCCGTGAACCAGCTCACCATCGAGGAGGCCCAGGCCAAGGGCATCGAGGCGGAGCACGGCGACGAGCTCGTCTTCCAGATCTTCTACCGCGAGGAGGACGCCGCGGAGGCGAAGGCCCAGGACGACCGCTACGGCGACATCCTCAAGCTCAAGACCTTCCGCCGCGGCTTCGGCCGCATCGCCGCCCAGACCGCGAAGCAGGTGATCGTGCAGCGGGTGCGCGACGCCGAGCGCGAGATCGTCTTCAACGAGTTCAAGGACCGCAAGGGCGAGATCGTCACCGGCACCGCCCGCCGGTTCGAGCGCGGCAACATCATCGTCGACCTCGTCCGCGCCGAGGCGGTGCTCCCGATCCGCGAGCAGGTGCCGCGCGAGACCTACCGCGCCGGCGACCGGGTGCAGGCCTACGTGCTCGACGTGCTCCGCGAGTCGAAGGGGCCGCAGATCATCCTCTCCCGCGCCTCGGTCCACCTCCTCACCAAGCTGTTCGAGATGGAGGTCCCCGAGATCGCCGAGGGCGTGGTCGTCATCGAGGCGGCGGCCCGGGAGCCGGGCGGCCGCTCGAAGATCGCCGTCTCCTCGCGCGACTCCGACGTCGATCCGGTCGGCGCCTGCGTCGGCATGAAGGGCAGCCGCGTCCAGGCGGTGGTGCAGGAGCTCCGGGGCGAGAAGATCGACATCGTGCCCTGGGACGAGGATCCGGCCCGCTTCGTCTGCTCGGCCCTCGCCCCCGCCGAGGTGAGCCGCGTGCTCATCGACGAGGCGAACCACGCGATGGAGATCATCGTCCCCGACGACCAGCTCTCCCTCGCCATCGGCCGGCGCGGCCAGAACGTCCGCCTCGCCGCGCAGCTCACCGGCTGGAAGCTCGACATCAACAGCGAGACCCGCGTGAAGCAGATGCGCGAGTTCGCGTTCCGCTCGCTCTCGCAGCTGCCGAGCGTGAACGAGACCCTGGTCGAGGTGCTCTACGCCCACGGCTTCCGGCAGGCCAAGGACGTGGCCGAGGCCTCGCCGGACGTGCTCGCCCAGATCCCGGGCATCGTCATCGAGGCGATCCCCGAGATGCAGCAGCGGGCGCGCTCGCAGATGTACGACGACGCCCAGGAGCTCGAGCGGCTCGAGGCGGAGCGCGAGGCGGCCCGCATCGCCGAGGCGCGGCGCCACCCGGACGAGCTCACCCAGGCCGAGCGGCTGACCCGCGTCCGCGGCGTCGGCGAGAAGACCATCGAGCAGCTCGCCAGGGGCGGCTACCACACGGTCGAGGACATCGTCGCCGAGCAGGACATGATGAAGCTCGGCGAGAACACCGAGATCGGCGTGAAGAAGGCGAAGCAGGTGAAGCACGCCGCGGAGATCTACCTCCAGGAGGAGGCGAAGCTCCGCGCCGAGCTGAACGCCGAGCGGGAGCGGAAGGCCGCCGCGGCCGCCCTCGAGAACGCAAAGCCGTCCTCGCCTGTTGAGTAGCGAGACGGTGGAGCCGCGCGCCTCGGTCCGCACCTGCATCGGGTGCGGGCAGCGCGCCGACCGGTCGGAGCTCCTGCGGCTCCGGCTCGGCGCGGATCGGAGGGTCGCCCTCGATCCCGCCGGGCGCAGGCCGGGGCGGGGCGCCCACGTGCACCGCACGAGGGCGTGCCTGCTCGCGGCAGGCTCCGCGCGGGCGCTCGGTCGGGCGTTCCGCGGCAAGGCGGTGCCCGGTCCGGAGGGGGACCTGGTGCAGCAGGCGGCAGCCCTGGGGCTCGCCGTGTCGTAAGGGGGGCGGGAAATCCGCCCGGTTGCGAAGGCGGCTCGGTTGACCGGCCGCCTCCTTTGGACTACCTAACGCGGTCCGCCGAAGGCACGGGTGGACGGCAAGGGTCCGGGCGAAGGGCCCGAGAAGAGGCGTATTCCTAGCATGGCGAAGAAGCGCGTATACGAGCTGGCCAAGGACCTGGGCATGCAGAACAAGGAGCTGGTCGACTGGCTCCAGGCCCACGGCTACGAGGACATCAAGTCCCACTCCAGCTCCCTCGACGACGATCAGGCTGCTGCGATCGCCGCCAAGATCAAGGGTGAGAAGGAGCCGAAGCCCGCAGCGGCGCCGGCGCCGAGCTCGCCCGGGTTCGTCGTCCGCCGCCGCAAGGTCGAGGCGGAGGTGCCCGCCGCCGCGGGCCCCGCCGCCGCGCCCACGCCCGCGCCCGCCGAGGGCGGCTTCCGCCCGGCGGTGGTGATCCGCCGCCCGGCCGACGAGCGCGCGCCGGCCGCCGCGGGCCCTGCCCCCGAGGCGCAGCCGGAGCCGGCCGAGGCTCCCGCCGGCAACGGCGGCGTCGAGGCCGAGCGCCCCGCTGCGCCGGCGTACGCCGCC
>CAZDGH010000362.1:0-6309 GCA_964504805.1 uncultured Myxococcales bacterium
CGCGGCTCGGCGTCGGAGCGGAGCGCGCCCGGGGCGGCCAGCGGCCCGAGGACAAGGCCGCGCTCGTCCGCTCGCTCGATCGCGGCGACACGCTCTTCGTCGGCGACGGGATCAACGACAGCCTCGCCTTCGAGGCCGCGACCTGCGCGGGCACGCCGGCGGTCGACCGGCCGGTGCTCCCGGGCAAGGCCGACTTCTACCTGGTCGGCGACGGGATCTCGGGCGTGCGGGCGGCGCTCGAGGCCGCGCGGCGGCTGCGGGTCGCGGTGCGGCGCATCCTCGCCCTCGCCCTCGCCTACAACCTGCTCGCCGTCGCCGCCAGCCTCGCCGGCTTGATGACGCCGCTCCGCGCCGCGGTGGCGATGCCGGTGAGCTCCATCTCGCTCATCCTCTTCGCCGCGGCGGCCGTCTCGTCGAGCCGCGCGGTGGCACCTCGCATGCAGCCGCGCGAGCCCGTGGAGGCTCCCGCGTGAACGTCCTCGTCCTGATGGTCTTCGTCTCGCTCAGCCTGGTCGGCGGAGCCGTGCTCGCCCTGCTGCTCTCCGTGAAGCAGGGCGACCCCGACCACGCCGATCGCCTCTCGCTCCTGCCGGTCGAGGAGGAGCGCCGCATCCCGCACCCGTGAGGAACCCCGCCATGGAATCCGCAGTCGGAACCCGCGAGCTCCGCATCGTCTACGACGACGAGAGCGTGCGTCGCTTCGTCTGGGCCGCGGTGCTCTGGGGCATCGTCGGCATGACCGTGGGCGCGCTCGTCGCCACCCAGCTCGCCTGGTGGCAGGCGAACTTCGACCTGCCGTGGCTGACGTTCTCGCGGCTCCGGCCGCTGCACACCAACGCGGTCATCTTCGCGTTCGTCGGCAACATGATGTTCGCCGGCATCTACTACTCGTCGCAGCGGCTGCTGAAGCAGCGGATGGCGTCGGACCTGCTCTCGAAGGTCCACTTCTGGGGCTGGCAGGCGATCATCGTCGCCGCGGCGATCACCCTGCCGCTCGGGATCACCCAGTCGAAGGAGTACGCCGAGCTCGAGTGGCCGGTGGACCTCGCCATCACCGTGGTCTGGGTGGTGTTCGCGATCAACTTCTTCTGGACCGTGGCCAAGCGCCACGAGAAGAACCTCTACGTCGCGATCTGGTTCTACATCGCCACCATCGTCACCGTGGCGGTGCTGCACGTGGTGAACAACCTCGTGCTGCCGCTCACGATCGTGAAGAGCTACTCGGTGTTCGCCGGCGTGCAGGATGCGCTGGTGCAGTGGTGGTACGGCCACAACGCCGTGGCGTTCTTCCTGACCACGCCGATCCTCGGCATCATGTACTACTTCATTCCGAAGGCGGCGGAGCGGCCGGTCTACTCGTACCGGCTCTCCATCGTGCACTTCTGGGCCCTGGTGTTCATGTACATCTGGGCCGGGCCGCACCACCTGCTCTACACCGCGCTGCCGGGCTGGGCGCAGTCGGTGGGCATGGTCTTCAGCATCGCGCTCTGGGCGCCGAGCTGGGGCGGCATGCTCAACGGCCTGCTCACGCTCCGCGGCGCCTGGGACAAGGTCCGCGCCGATCCGGTGCTGAAGTTCCTCGCCGCGGCCGTGACCTTCTACGGCATGGCGACGTTCGAGGGCCCGCTGCTCTCGATCAAGAGCGTCTCCGCGCTCGGCCACTACACCGACTGGATCATCGGCCACGTCCACGGCGGCGCGCTCGGCTGGAACGGCTTCATGGCGGCCGGCGTCTTCTACTGGCTGGTGCCGCGGCTCTTCGGCACCAAGCTGCACTCGACCCGCGCCGCCGACGCGCACTTCTGGCTCGGCACGGTCGGCATCCTCCTCTACATGGTCGCGATGTGGGTCTCGGGGATCTCCCAGGGCCTGATGTGGAAGGCCACCAACCCCGACGGCTCGCTCGTCTACCCCGACTTCGTCGAGACGCTGCTGGCGATCCGGCCGCTGTACATCGTGCGGCTCGCCGGCGGCACGATGTACCTCGCCGGCTTCATCGTGATGGCGTGGAACCTCCTGAAGACGGCGCGGAGCGGCAAGGCGGTCGACGGCGAGATCACCGTGGTGGTCGCCGACGCGCCAGCGCCCGCCGACGAGCCGGCCTGGGTGAAGGTCGCCTTCGGCCGCCCGGTCGTCTTCGGCGTGGTGATCACCGGCCTGGTGGTGCTGCTCGGCTTCGTCGACATCGAGGTCGCCATCGTGGTGCTCGCCGGCATCCTCCTCTCCAGCGTCGGCGCCTACCTGCTCACCGGCCCGCGCGGCGACGGCAGACCCACGTGGCACCGGCTGGTCGAGGGACGCGCGCTGATCTTCACCGTGCTCACGCTGGCGGCGGTGCTCGTCGGCGGCATCGCCGAGATCCTGCCGACGGTGATCGGCCGGCCGGCGGTGGCGGCGGCGGACCACGCCCCGTACTCGCCGCTCGAGCTCGAGGGCCGCGACGTCTACGTCAAGGAGGGCTGCTACACCTGCCACAGCCAGATGATCCGGCCCTTCCGGTCGGAGAAGCTGCGCTACGGCGATCCCTCCACCGCCGCCGAGTCGGCCTGGGACCGGCCGTTCCAGTGGGGCTCGAAGCGCACCGGCCCGGACCTCGCCCGCGAGGGCGGCAAGTACCCGAACCTCTGGCACTACACCCACCTGATGGACCCGCGGGCGACGAGCCCGGGCTCCAACATGCCGTCCTTCGGCTGGCTCGCCGACCTGCCGGTCGACGTGAAGAAGACCTCCGACAAGCTGTCGCTGATGCGGAAGCTCGGCGTCCCCTACTCGCAGGAGCAGATCGACCGCGCGCCGGAGCACTACCGGGCGCAGTCGGAGGCGATCGCCAGGGAGCTCGCTTCGCAGGGCGTGAAGGTGGAGGCCGATCGCGAGATGGTCGCGCTCATCGGCTTCCTCCAGCGGCTCGGGAAGCCCCAGTCGCCGCCGCTGCCGGGCGTGCCGGTCGCGGCCGCGCCGGCGGCGCCGGGCGGAGAGGCGGTGCCGTGATGTGGGCCTCGTACTTCCGCGGCATGGACGGGCTGCACTTCGCGCTGATCGCGCTCGGCTGCTTCCTGTTCGCGTTCGCGTTCACCGTCGCCCGGGTCCTCGCGGCCCGGAACGACGTCAACCTCGAGGAGGCCTCGCGCCTCCCGCTCCAGGACGACGTGCCGCCCGCGCACGGAGGCAGCCATGTCTGAGCCCCAGATCCTCGACCACGAGTACGACGGCATCCGCGAGTACGACAACAAGCTGCCGAACTGGTGGCTCCTGACCCTGTGGGGCGCGATCCTGTTCGGCTTCGGGTACTGGTTCTATTTCCACGCCTTCCCGAAGGGGCCGACGCAGCTCACCGAGTACCAGGCGGAGCTCGACGAGGCGGCGGCCGCCGCGGCGGCGCGCGGCTCCGCGGGCGTCAGCGACGAGGCGCTGGCGGCGCTGGCGAGCGACCCGGGCGCGAAGGAGAAGGCCGGCGTGCTGTACTCGCAGTACTGCGCCTCGTGCCACGGCCCCGAGGGCCAGGGCGTGATCGGCCCGAACCTCACCGACAAGTTCTGGCTGAACGGCCACGGCAAGCCGACCGAGATCGCCAAGGTGATCGACGCCGGCGTCGCCGCCAAGGGCATGCCGGCGTGGGGCCCGACGCTCGGGCAGGAGAAGGTGCAGCTCCTCGCCGCCTTCGTGGTCTCGAAGAAGGGGATGAACGTGCCCGGCAAGCCGCCGCAGGGCGAGGCGGTCGAGTAGGCGATGTCTCGCACCGAAGGGCCGAGCCTCGAGCGCCTCTACTCGATCCACACCGACGGCTCGCGCAACACCATCCACCCGGCGGACGTGAAGGGGCGCTTCCTGCGCTCCCGCTACGCCCTCTGGGTGGTGCTGATCGCGATCTACGTCGGGCTGCCGCTGGTGCACGTCAACGGGCACCCGGCGGTGCAGCTCGACATCGCGGCGCGGCGCTTCTACCTCTTCGGTGCCACGTTCAACGCGCAGGACACCTGGATCGTGGTGTTCCTGCTCACCACCTTCGGCTTCGGCCTCTTCGTCGCCACCGCCTGGCTCGGCCGCGTCTGGTGCGGCTACGCCTGCCCGCAGACGGTCTTCCTCGACGGCGTCTACCGGAAGATCGAGCGGCTCGTGGACGGGCCGCGGCAGGCGAGGCTCTCCCTCGACGCGGCGCCGTACGGCCTCGGCAAGCTGGCGCGGCGGGTGGTGAAGCACGGGCTCTACCTGCTGGTGTCGCTCGCGCTCGCCCACGTCTTCATCAGCTTCTTCGTCTCCGCCTCGGATTTGTGGCGGATGATGCAGCGCGACCCGCGCGAGAGCTGGCCGGCGTTCCTCTGGGTCCTGGCGGTGACCGCGGCGCTGCAGTTCAACTTCGCCTGGTTCCGCGAGCAGCTCTGCATCATCGTCTGCCCGTACGGCCGCCTGCAGTCGGCGCTGCAGGACCGGCACTCCATCGGCCCGAACTACGACGCCCGCCGCGGCGAGCCGCGCGGCAAGCTCACCCGCGCCGCCCGCGAGGGCAAGGAGGCCGCCGTCGGCGACTGCGTCGACTGCATGCGCTGCGTCCACGTCTGCCCCACCGGCATCGACATCCGCAACGGCATGCAGCTCGAGTGCATCGCCTGCGCGCAGTGCATCGACGCCTGCGACGAGGTGATGGACAAGGTCGGCCGGCCCCGCGGCCTCATCCGCTACGACTCCCTCGAGGGGCTCGCCGGCAAGGCGAGGAAGATCCTCCGGCCGCGCCTGGCGATCTACACCGCGATGTTCGGCGTCTCCGCCACGGCGCTGGTGCTCTCGCTGGTGCTGCGCACGCCGTTCGAGGCCAACCTGCTCCGCGTCCGCGGCACCCCGTGGATCGAGGAGGCCGGCGTCGTCCGCAACCAGTTCGAGCTGCACCTCGTCAACAAGGCGCCCGAGCCCGCCACCTTCCGGGTCGAGCCGAAGGCGCACGCCGGCGCGAAGTTCACCCTGCCGATGACCGAGGTGAAGCTCGAGCCGCTCGCCGGCTACCGCCTGCCGATCTTCGTCGAGGTGCCGTCGGCCGACGTCCACGGCCCGTTCGACCTCGGCGTCCGGGTGACGAGCGACGCCGCCGACGATCCCAAGGAGGTCCGCGCGCGGTTCCTGGCGCCGGTGCGGTAGGCGCGGGAACCCGCACCGCGCCGCGCTGTCGGGTGGAGGGTGACCACCCGAGCTCTCGACGCACCCGCGTGGGACGAGCCCACCTGCGGGGAGCACCCCGACCGGCCGGCGCGGCCGTGCGCGAGGTGCGGCCGGTTCGCCTGCGCGCCGTGCTTCGACCCCGAGAGGCCGGGGACGTGCGCGGCGTGCGCGGCGCGGCTGCCGCGGGAGCCGCCGCCGATCCGGGGTCTGCTCTCGGTCCTCTGGGCCGGCGTGGCGATCACCGCCCTCGCGTGCCTGCACCGCGTCGCCGGCTCGGTGCGGACGATCGCCGCGCTCGACGCCGAGGTGCTCTCGGCGAACCCGTCCTTCTGCGCGCTGGTCGCGCTCGAGGCGCTCTCCGACGTCGCCATCGCGGCGGGCGCCGGGTACGTGCTCTTGCGCTTCTCGCGGCGCGACCGCGGGGTGCCGGCGCTGCTCACGGCGTGGCTCGCGGGCGGCGTCCTGCTCTCGGCGGCGGGCGAGCTCGCGCTGGCGCTGCTCGGCGGCCCGGAGGCGCGGGCCGACCTGCCCTCGGCGCAGCTCCTCCGCGCGGCGGCGCTCGGCGCGCTGGGCATCCTCTACGTGCGCCGCTCGCGGCAGGTGCGCGAGACCTTCGTCGGTTAGAACGGCGATCGGTTCGGGCGCTCGTTCGCCGCAGCAGGCGGGCCGAACCGATCGCCGTTCCGGGTGCTAGCCTCGGCGCGTGCGCACCGCCCGCGTCGTCACGAACCTGCGCTGCAACCAGGCGTGCACGTACTGCGACGTGCGGCGTGCCACCGACGACCTCTCGGCGATCGCGCCCGCGGCGATCCTGCGGAAGATCGACGAGGCCCGGGCCGCCGGCGCCGGCGAGGTGCTCCTCGGCGGCGGCGAGCCGACGCTCCGGCGCGACCTCGAGGCGCTCGTCGCCCACGCGGCGAGGGGCGGCGCCGTGACCCTCGAGACGAACGCGACCTCGATCGACGAGGCGCGCGCCCGGGCGCTCGCGGCCGCGGGGCTCTCGGTGGCGCGGGTGAACCTCGCCGGATCCGGCGACGCGCTCGACGAGGTGACGCGGGATCCGGGCGGGTTCGAGGCGACGCTCCGGGGCCTGCGCGCGCTCTCCGCCGCCGGCGTGCCGGTGGAGCTCTCCGCCGCGGTCACCCGGCGCACCGCGCCGCT
>CAZDGH010000363.1:0-6305 GCA_964504805.1 uncultured Myxococcales bacterium
GCAGCGCCGGGCTCCGGAGCACGACGCCGGCCGCGAGCGCGCCGGCGCCCCAGGCGGCGATGCCGCCCCACCAGGTCGAGCCGACGTGGAAGAGCTGGGCGACGAGGCCGATCGAGGCGCCGAGGACGACGCCGCCGAGGAGCAGGAGCGCCTCGCCGAGGATGGTGCGGCCGCGTGCGCGGAGCGCGACGCCTCCGGCCTGCACCGCGGCGAGGAGCGAGAGGACGAGCCCGAGCTTCACCAGGCCGTGGAGCGCGGCCCAGTGCCAGGCGACGAGCGAGATCACCCCGCCGCCGACGAGCAGCGCGCCGATGGCGTAGACGGTGCCGAGCACCAGGCCGGCGCCGCTCTCGTCGAGCCGGTGCCGGCGGCGCAGCTCCGCCACGGCCTCTGGGCCGAGCAGGCCCTCGGCCTGCCACCCTGGGAGCTCGCGCCGGAGCCGCGCGCGGAAGTGGGCCTCGAGCATGGACACCTCCGGGGGCGAGCCGATGCAAGGCCGGGGCCCTCGTGATGTCGCGGGGTTCTGGCGGGCGCCCGGGCCCCGGGCGACGGAGCGTGGACGCCTCCGACGAGCCTTCGACGCGGTGCCGTCCCCGACCCCGGTGCGCATCGTCCCGAAGGGATCTCGGGCCGGGAGGGACCGTGGAAGAGACCGAGCACGCGCCGACGTCGCCGTGGATGGAGGTGGAGGGCAGGCCGCGGCCGTCGCTCGCCGGCGACCTCGACGTGGACGTCGCCGTCGTCGGCGGCGGGATCACCGGGCTCACCGCCGCGTACCTGCTCGCCGGGGAAGGGCGCCGCGTCTGCGTGCTCGAGGCGCGCCGGCTCGTCGCCGGCGTGAGCGGCGGCACCACCGCGCACCTCACCGAGGCGCTCGACACGCGGTACCACGAGCTCATCCGGACCTTCGGCGAGGAGGGCGCCGCGACCGCCGCCCGCTCGCAGCGCGCCGCGATCGACCGGGTCGAGCGGATCGTGCGCGACGAGGGGATCGACGCGGGGCTCCGCCGCGTGCCGGGCTGGCTCTACGCGGAGAGCGCGCAGGCGGCGCCGGAGGTCGAGCGGGAGGCCGAGGCGGTGGCGCGGCTCGGCCTCGACGCGCGGCTCACCACCGACGTGCCGCTGCCGTTCTCGACCACGGTGGCGCTCCGCTTCGAGCGGCAGGCGGAGCTGCACCCGCGGCGGTACCTGCTGCCGCTCGCCGACCGGATCGAGGCGCTCGGCGGCTCGATCTTCGAGCACACCCGCGTCACCGACTTCGAGGACGGGACGCCGTGCACGGTGCACGCGCCGGGCGGCACCGTCACCGCGCGGGCGGTCCTGTTCTGCACCCACGCGAACGTCTCGGCGAAGCTCCTCCTGCAGCCGAAGCTCGCGCAGTACCGCTCCTACGTGATCGCCCTGCGATCCCGCGGCCCGCTCCTCCCCGGCCTGTTCTGGGACACCGCCGACCCGTACCACTACGTGCGCGGCCTCGACGACGGGCAGGGGCCGCTCGTCCTCGTCGGCGGCGAGGACCACAAGGTCGGCCAGGAGGACGACACCCGCCGGCCGTTCGCGCGGCTCGAGGAGTGGGCGATCCGGCGCTTCGACTGGAGCTCGATCGCGTACCGCTGGTCGGCGCAGGTGGTGGAGCCCGTGGACGGCCTGCCGTACGTCGGCAGGAACCCCGCGGGGCACCACGTCTACCTGGCCACCGGCTACGCCGGGAACGGCATCACCAGCGGCACCATGGCGGCGATGCTGCTCGCCGACCTGGCGCTGGGCCGCGAGAGCCCGTGGGCGAGCCTCTACGACCCGGGACGGAAGCGCACCCTCGCCCAGCCGTCGCACGCCGCCGAGCTCGTCGCGGAGAACCTCGACTTCCCGGCGCACCTCCTCAGGGACCGGCTCTCGCCCGCCGAGGCCCATGGGCTCGACGAGGTCGCGCGCGGCGAGGGCAAGATCGTCCAGCTCGGAGGGCACAAGGTCGCGTGCTTCCGCGACGAGCAGGGGCAGGTGCACGCGCTGTCTCCGGCGTGCACGCACCTGGGCTGCCACGTCGCCTGGAACGCCGCGGAGCGGAGCTGGGACTGCCCGTGCCACGGGAGCCGCTTCGCGCCCACCGGCGAAGTGATCGACGGCCCGGCCATCGAGCCGCTCCCGAAGAAGAAGCTCTGAGATGGCGAAGCGGCTCGCCGCCTACCGGGAGAAGCGCGACTTCCGGCGGACGCCGGAGCCGTCGCCCGAGGTACGCCGGAAGCGCCGCGGGAAGCGGCCGATCTTCGTGGTGCACAAGCACGACGCCACGCGGCTGCACTACGACCTCCGCCTCGAGATCGACGGCGCCCTCGCCAGCTGGGCGATCCCGAAGGGCCCGAGCCTCGATCCGAAGGTCCGGCGGCTCGCGGTCGAGACCGAGGACCACCCGATGTCCTACGCGGACTTCGAGGGCCGCATCCCCGACGAGGACTACGGCGGCGGCGACTCGCTCCTCTGGGACCGCGGCACCTACGAGACCGAGCCGCCCGGCCGGGCGGGCGAGATGCGGCGGAAGGGCCACCTCGAGGTCGTGCTCGACGGCGAGAAGCTGAAGGGGCGCTTCCACCTCGTGCGCACGAGGCCCCAGGGCGGCAAGCAGGCGTGGCTCTGCTTCAAGGGGAAGGACGAGCACGCCGATCCCGCCTACGACGTCGTCGCCGAGCGGCCCGAGTCGGTGGCGTCGGGCCGCCGCGTGACCCGCGGGCCGGTGCGGAAGAAGGAGCTCGCGGCGCCGCACCCGGACCCGCTCGAGCTGCTGGTGAAGGTGTGGCCGCCGATGCGGGCGACGCTCTCCGCCGCCTCCGGGGTCGAGGATCGCGGGTGGGTCTACGAGGTGAAGTACGACGGCTTCCGCGGGCTCGCGGGCCTGTCCGCGGGCCGGGTCGCGCTCCAGAGCCGCAACGGCCTCGACCTCGCCGGGCGGTTCCCGGAGGTCGCGCGGGCGCTCGGGGAGGTGCCGGTGCCCGAGGCGGTGATCGACGGCGAGGTCGTCGTCGTCGACGCGAAGGGGCGCTCGAGCTTCCAGTCGCTCCAGGGCGGCCACGAGGGGCTGCGCTTCGTGGCGTTCGACCTGCTCTGGCTCGACGGCGAGGACCTCCGGCGGCGGCCGCTCGAGGAGCGCCGCGACCTGCTCGAGAGCGTGCTCGCCAACGCGGCGCCGCCGCTGGCGCTCGCGGAGCGGATCCCCGGGACCGTGGAAGAGGCGCTGGAGGCGGCGCGGGGGCGCGGCCTCGAGGGCCTCCTCGCCAAGCGCTGCGGCTCTCCGTACGAGGGCCGCCGCTCGAAGGCGTGGCGCAAGCTCAAGCTCCAGGCCGGGCAGGAGCTCGCGATCCTGGGCTTCACGCCGATCACCACCGGCGGCCGCGAGATAGGCGCGCTGCTCGTCGGCTACCGCGAGGACGGCCGCTGGAAGTACGCCGGCAAGGTCGGCACCGGCTTCTCGGCGAAGCTGAGGACCGAGCTGTGGAAGCGGCTCTCCGCCGATCGGATCGCGGCGCCGGTCGACCCGCGGGCGAAGCACAAGGGCGCGATCTGGGTCCGGCCGCGGCTCGTCGCCCAGGTCGAGTTCACCGAGTGGACCGAGGACGGCAAGCTCCGCCACCCGAGCTTCCTCGGCCTCCGTGAGGACAAGAGCCCGGACGAGATCCGCCGCGAGGAGCCGGCGCCCGCGGCCCGGCGGCGGGCCGCGCCCCGGCGGGAGGCGGCGCGGCGGAAGCGTCGCTGACCGCTACTTCGCGAGCACGCCCAGCACCACCAGCAAGGCGACCACGATGCCCATCAGCGACTCGCCGGCGATGAAGCCGGAGCTCACCGGGACGATGGTGCGCTCGGCGAGGGCGGGCCTGGTGCGGCGGAGCACCTCGGCGGCGAACGAGCCCAGGAACATCGCGATCGCGTTCGAGCCCGGGATCACCATGGCGATGCCGAGGCCGGACGCCGACGGGACGAAGGGCTTCACCGCCTTCGGCGCCAGCTTCTCGGCGAGCGCGAGCACGACGCCGAGGATCCCGCCGACGAGCGCCGCGGTGCGCGCCGAGGGCGCGAGCGCCTCGACGCCGTTCGTGAACGCCTGCGAGACGCCGGCCCACACCAGCGCCGACGGCGCCGGCCACTCCTCGCCGCCGAGCGCCGAGGCGTCGGGGATGAGCACCGCGAACGCCGGCACCACCACCGCGGCGCCGGCGACCACGCCGAAGAGCTGGGCGTAGAACTGCTGCCGCGGGTTGGCGCCGAGGAGGTAGCCGCTCTTGAGGTCGACGAGCAGGTCGGCGGCGTGGAGGCCGATGCCGCCGGTGACGTTCGCGCTCATCAGGTTGCCGGCGAGGTTGCCGGGCGTGACCACGCCGTAGACGAGCTGGGTCACCGGGCCGAGCGCCTTGGTCGGCGTCACGTCGGTCTCGCCGGTGACGCGGGCGGCGACGAAGCCCATCACCACCGCGAGCGGCACCGCGATGAGCCCCGCCCAGAGCGGGATCTGGAACAGCCACCACATCAGCACGACGACGATCGGGCCCAGGAGCGCGAAGCCGAGCGGGAACCACGAGTCCGGGCACTCGACCTCCCGCATCGGGTCCTCCTCGGCGCTCTTCTTCTTCCCGAAGATCCCCGAGAGGCCGGAGAAGGAGCGGATCACGCTCTTCCAGTCGAGGGCGAACGAGGTGAGGCCGCTCGAGACGAGGATCGCGGCGCCGGGCCACAGCGTCCAGGCGACGATCGCCTTGTACGAGACCTCCTTCACCAGGCCCTGCTCGACGAGCGACGGCGCCAGGAAGACGTAGGTGAGCAGGCCGCCGAGGAGCAGCGACCAGCCGGTGCGGAAGCTCATCAGCGCGCCGGCGCCGACGAGCACGAGCTCGCTCTTCAGCGTCAGCGTCCAGTCCTTGGCGGCGCGGCCGGCGATCTCGAACGGGAGCGCCACCGAGCCGGGGATGTTGAAGGGCATGAACGCGCCCTTGGCGTCGCGGAACCAGGCGAGCAGCGCGCCGATGGCCGCGGCGATGCCGAGCAGCCGCGCCTTGTCGCTGCCGCCGGCCGCGCCCTCCTTGGCGTGGGACGCCTCGTGGAGCGAGCGCAGCGTCTCGGCGGTGGCGGTGCCGGTGGGGAAGGGGAGCTGCTCGCGGTTCACCAGCTGCCGCTTCACCGGGATCGCGGCGAAGACGCCGAGGAGCGCGATCACCGTGAACCAGAGGAACATCGAGACGCCGTCGGGCCGCACCGCGGTGAGCATCAAGAGCGCCGGGAACGCGGCCATGTTGCCGCCGCCGGTCATGAAGCCCGCGGCCGACGCCACCGAGCCCATGGCGTTGTTCTCGAGGATCGTGAACTCCTGCTTCACCAGCCGCGTCGCCTGGAGGCCGCGGAAGATCGCGAAGGCGAGGATGCAGGCGGTGAGGGTGACGCCGAGGCTCCAGCCCGTCTTGAGCACCACGTAGAGGTTCGAGAGGCACATCACCCCGCCGAGCGCCATGCCGGTGATCACGGCGCGGACCGTGAGCTGCTTCTCGCCGCGGCGGTAGACGGTCGCGAGCCAGCGCAGCTCGGGATCGTCGGGGAGCGAGGCGGTGGCGGCCGGTGCCGGGGTGGGCGGCAGGGGAGACGGTGCGCTCATCGGGGCTCCTTGCGGGGCCCGGCAGGAGAGCATGGATCGCGGCTCGATCCTAGAACGCGCAGTGGTACAGGCCGAGGCTCTCCTCGAGGAGGCGGGCCGGGGCGCCGGGTGTCTTGGCGACCACGCGGAAGGTGACGCCCTCCCAGCCGCGCACCGAGAGCACCACCGCGAGCGGCGCGTCGGCGCCGTCGCCGAGGCGGAACGCCCAGCGCGGCACCGGGAGGCCGATCGCGTCGGCGGAGGCGAGGTCGAGCGGCGACTCGTCGGCGCCCTCCATGAGGTGCTTCTCGAAGGGCAGCGCGGCGACGCGCTTGCCGCCCTCCTCGATCGAGAGCGTGCCGGCGCGCTCCGAGGTGCGGGTGGCGACGAGGGTGAGCGGGCCCGCCCGGAAGGTGCGCGACGGCGCCTTCCCGGGGACGACCGGCCCGGCCTCGACCGGCACCGCGGCGCCGCGGCCGCCCGCCGGCAGGAGCCACACCGGCCCCTCGGGGAGCTTCTGCGGCAGGTCGAACGCCGACATCCGGGTCGGCGTGCCCTCGCAGCCGTAGGGCACCATGCCGTCGCCGACGTAGGTCACCTCCGAGACGCCGGCCGGAGAGATCGCGGCGAGCTTCGTGCCGCGGGGCGCGGGGAAGTCGCGCTCGGTGAAGAGCACCACCTCGCCGGACGGGTGGTA
>CAZDGH010000364.1:0-6240 GCA_964504805.1 uncultured Myxococcales bacterium
CTGCCGCGGCGAGCCGCTCGAGGCCGCCCGCTGGTCGCGCGGTCCGGCGGTGGAGGAGACGCTGGAGCGCGCGGTGGCGATGTCGCTCTCGCTGCGCGACGGCGCGCAGGTGCGGGAGGCGCTCGCCGCGGAGGAGCCCGCGGAGCGGGAGCTCGCCGCGCTGCTGCTCAACGTCGCGAGCGGCCGCGTCGCCACCTGCGCGAGGCTCGAGGCGGGACCGACCGCCCTCGCGGTCCTCGACACCCTCGACCGCCTCGTCGCCGACGTGCGCGCGGGCAAGCCGGTCGCCGCGTCGGACCTGGCCACCGCCGCCGGCGCGGCGCGGACGCTGAACCGCGGCGAGGAGCCGGCGCACGCCTGCCTGCCCGAGGCCGGCGGCGCCGCGCCGCTCTGAGCAGGGCCTCCGGACCGCGGCGGCGTCGCGGGCGGAATTTCCCCGTCGGGTCGGCGTTCCTCTGCCCGACCCATGGCACTCCTAGGCCCCCGCCTCGCCCGCCGCGGCCGCCCGCCGCGGAGACCGCGGCGCCGTCCCCTGCTCGAGCGCTACGAGGTCCCGGTCCCCGGGCTGCCGGCGGCGCTCGACGGCCTCGTCGTCGCCCACTTCTCCGACGTCCACGTGCAGCGCCTGGCGCGACCGCGCCACCTCGACCGCGCGGTCGAGGCCGTGAACGCCCTCGACCCCGACCTCACCTTCCTGACCGGCGACTACGTCTGCTGGCACCGGGGCGCGATCCCCCGGCTCGCGAGGAGCCTCGCGGCGCTCCGGACGCGCACGCGGCCGTTCGCCACCCTCGGCAACCACGACCACTGGTGCGACGGTCCCGGCATCCGGGCGGCGCTCGAGCGCGTCGGCATCCACGTCCTGCAGAACGAGCACGCCACCGTGGAGCTCCGCGGCGCGTCGCTCTCGATCGTCGGCGTCGACGACGCGCGCACGAGGCGCCACGACCCCGTGCGCTCCTTCGCCGGGGCGCCGGATCTCCCGACCATCGCGCTCACCCACGATCCGACCGCGGCCGACGCCATCGCGCCGTTCGGCCCGATGCTGATCCTCGCCGGGCACACCCACGGCGGGCAGGTGAAGATCCCGAAGCTCACCGCCGGCGTGCTGGCGCGGCTCGGCCACCGCTACACCGAGGGCCTCTACGCCCTCTCCGCGCGCACCACGCTGTTCGTGAGCCGCGGCATGGGCGCGGCCCTGCCGGTGCGCGTGAACGCGCCGCCGGAGCTCGCGGTGCTGGTGCTGCGGCGGCCCTGACAGCGCTACCCAGTTGCGGTGATCGTCACGAGCCGCGCGAGGCCGTCGCCGAGGGCGGCGCACGAGGAGCGAGGGGCGGAGGCGTACCCGCAGGGTACGTCGAGCACCGCAGCGACGAGTCCGCCGCCCGCAGGCAGGCATCGTGCGGCGCAGTAGGTCAGCGCAACCGGGTAGCGCTGTGCGCGCTACGGGAACAGGCCGCGGGTGCGCATCGCCTCGGCGACGCGGGAGATGCCGAGCATGAGCGCGGCGCTCCGCATGTCGACCTTCTCCTTCTGCGCGTACTCGAGCACCTGGTGGAAGGCGCGAGACATCAGCGAGTAGAGCCGCTCGTTGATCTCCTTCGCGCTCCAGAAGAACGACTGCAGGCCCTGCACCCACTCGAAGTAGGAGACGGTGACGCCGCCGGCGTTGGCGAGGACGTCGGGGAGGACGAAGACGTCGTCGCGCTCGCGGAGGAGCTCGTTGGCGCCGGCGGTGACCGGGCCGTTCGCGCCCTCGGCGAGGATGCGGCAGCGGAGCTTCTCCACGTTCTTCTCGGTGATCACGCCGGCGGTGGCGCAGGGCGCGAGGACGTCGAGCTCGAGCTCGAGGAGCCCCTCGTTCGAGATCGGCTCGCTCTCCGGGAAGCCGGCGACCCGGCCGGTCTTCTGCACGTGCTTGCGGAGCTTCGGGATGTCGAGGCCGTGCGGGTTGTAGACGGCGCCCGAGACGTCGGAGCAGGCGACGACCTTGACGCCGATCTTGTGCATCTTCCGCGCGGCGTTCATGCCGACGTTGCCGAAGCCCTGCACCGCCGCGGTCTTGCCGTCGAGGTCGAACCCGAGGTGCTTGGCCGCCTCCATCACCGCGTAGACGACGCCGCGGCCGGTGGCCTGGGAGCGGCCGAGGCTGCCGCCGATGGAGACCGGCTTGCCGGTGACCACCGCCGGCACCGCGTGGCCCTTCATCTGCGAGTAGGTGTCCATCATCCACGCCATCGTCTGCTCGTCGGTGCCCATGTCCGGCGCGGGGATGTCCGAGTCGGGGCCGATGTCGTTGATGATCTCGGTGGTGAAGCGCCGCGTCAGCCGCTGCAGCTCGGAGCGCGAGAGCTTCGAGGGGTCGACGCGTACGCCGCCCTTGGCGCCGCCGAGCGGGAGGCCGACGACCGCGCACTTGATGGTCATCAGCATCGCCAGCGCGGTGACCTCGCCGAGGTTGACGTCGAGCGAGTAGCGGATGCCGCCCTTGAACGGGCCGCGGGTGTTGTTGTGCTGCACCCGGTAGCCGTGGAAGCTCTCGACGCGGCCGTCGTCCATGCGGATCGGGAAGGTGACGATGACGGCGCGGTCGGGGTAGCGGAGCCGGCGCCGCAGGTTCGGGTCGAGGTTCATCGCCTCGGTGGTCCGCTCGAGCAGCGCGAGCGTGGACCGGTACATCGGATCGTCCCACTCCATCTCCATCGACACGGTGCAGGCTCCTTGCCCGCGGACGACGCGTGCGGGCCGTTGCGGCGGTGACCCGGAACGTACACGCTGCCGGCACGTGGCGCGAGGTGGACGATGCGGACGCGGCTCTTCGGCAGGACCGGCGCCCGGGTGCCGGCGCTCGGGCAGGGCACGTGGCGGATGGAGTCCGACGACGAGGCGTCGGCGATCGCCGCGCTCCGCCGCGGCCTCGACCTCGGGCTCGTCCACCTCGACACCGCCGAGCTCTACGGCCGCGGGCAGGTGGAGGAGCGGATCGTGCGGCCCGCGATCGCGGGGCGGCGCGACGAGGTGTTCCTGGTGTCGAAGGTGCTGCCGTCGCACGCGACCCGCGCCGGGACGGTGAAGGCGTGCGAGGCGTCGCTCCGGCGCCTCGGCACCGATCGGCTCGACGGCTACCTGCTGCACTGGCCCGGCGAGCACCCGCTCGAGGAGACGATCGCGGCGCTCGAGGCGCTCGAGGCGGCGGGGAAGATCCGCTCGTGGGGCGTGTCGAACTTCGACGTGGACGACCTCGAGGCCGCGCTGGCGATCGCCGGCCCGGGCCGCATCGCCTGCAACCAGGTGCTCTACCACCTCGAGGAGCGCGCCATCGAGCACGACGTCCTGCCGTGGTGCGAGGCGCACGGCGTCGCGGTCGTCGGCTACAGCCCGCTCGGCGCCGGCTCGTTCGTGGACCCGTGGAGCCCGGGCGGGAAGGTGCTCGCGGCGGTCGCGGGAGAGCGCGGCGCGACGGAGCGGCAGGTGGCGCTCGCGTTCCTGGTGCGCCGGCCGTCGCTGCTGGCGATCCCGAAGGCGAGCCGCGTCGCGCACGTGGAGGAGAACGCGAAGGCGGGCGCGCTCGAGCTCTCCGACGCGGACGTCGCGCGGCTCGACGAGGCGTTCCCGGCGGGGCCGCCGCGGGGCCTGCCGACCCTGTAGCCGGGCGGACGCCCGTTGCCGCCACCGCGCCCGGTGGAGACGTTCCCGTGGCATGCACGGGCCGCTGTTCCAGCTCTTCGCCGTCGCCGCGGTGACGATGGGGATCTCCCACGTGATCGCGAAGGAGCGCATCTTCGCGCCGCTGCGCGCGGCGCTCGGTGGCACCAGGACCCACCTCGGCTTCCTCGTCTCCTGCCCGCTGTGCATCTCGCACTGGGTGGCGTTCGCCCTGGTGCCGCTCACCGGCGCGTACCACGTCGACGTGGTCGTCGGCGGCTGGCCCGGCGCGGCGCTCCGCTGGTTCCTCTCCTCGATGCTCGTGGTCGTGCTCGCCGCGTTCCTGCGGGTCGCGTTCTACTTCGTGGACGAGACGCAGGGCCTCGTCCGGCGAAGGCAGAAGGAGGTCGAGGTCGAGACCGAGGTGATGCTCCACGAGCGGGAGCAGGCGGGCGAGCGGCCGCGGGCGCACTGACCATGGGAGCGCCACCCGGACGGGGCCGGTGGTAGGGTTCGGCCCACGAAACGGGGGTCTTTCGCGTGGATCTGCAGACGCTCAACAAGCTGCTCGCGGTCGGCGTCCAGAACGGGGCTTCGGACATCCACCTGCGCGCCTTCGAGGCGCCGACGTACCGCGTCAACGGCATGCTGCGGCCGCTGAAGAGCGACAAGCTCCAGCCGGCGCACACCCGCCTCATCGCGCTGCACCTCCTGCACGACGAGAAGGTGAAGGCGAACATCGACGAGGTGCAGGAGCACGACTGCTCGTACAACCTGCCCGACGTCGCGCGCTTCCGCGTGAACCTCTACCGCCAGAAGGGCGCGCTCTCGGCGATCCTCCGCATCATCCCGTCGAAGGTGCCGACCCTCGAGTCGCTGCAGCTGCCCTCGGTGCTCTCGAAGATCGCCGGCGAGGAGCGCGGGCTCATCCTCCTCACCGGCGCGACCGGCTCCGGCAAGTCGTCGACGCTGGCGGCGATGATCGACCACATCAACCGCACCGAGAACGTGCACATCCTCACCATCGAGGATCCGATCGAGTTCCTGCACACCAACCAGAAGGCCTCGATCAGCCAGCGCGAGATCGGCTCCGACACCCCCGACTTCAACACCGCGCTCCGGGCCGCGCTCCGGCAGGACCCCGACGTGATCCTCGTCGGCGAGATGCGCGACACCGAGACCATCGACATCGCGCTCAAGGCCGCCGAGACCGGCCACCTGGTGCTCTCCACCGTGCACACCACCGACGCCTCCAAGACGATCGGCCGCCTCGTCTCGGTGTTCCCGGCCGACGAGCAGGCGATGGTGCGGGCGCGGCTCGCCGACAATCTCAAGGCGACGATCTCGCAGCGCCTGCTGCCGAAGTCCGACGGCAAGGGCCGCGTGGTCGCGCTCGAGATCATGGTGCAGACGAAGACGATCCAGGAGTACCTGCGCGATCCCGACAAGACCGGCGGCATCAAGGACGTGATCGAGAAGGGCCGCGAGCACTACGGGATGCAGTCGTTCGACCAGCACCTCACCGACCTGTACCGCGCCGGGCTCATCACCCTCGACGTGGCGCAGGCGGCGGCGTCGAACCCGGCCGACTTCCAGCGCGCGCTGAACTTCGAGTAGCGCTACCGCTTCGCGAGCGCGGCGCCGTCGTGCTGCCAGCGCTCGCCGGTGCGGAGCGCGTGCACGCGGTCGGACCAGCCGCCGACGCGGGCGGCCTCGACGAGCTCCTGCCGCGGGCGGTCGTAGCCCATCCAGCCGCCGTAGTAGGCCTCGTAGTGGATCGGGATCATCTTCGCGGCGCCGACGTCCTTGGCGATCTCCAGCGCCTCGGCGGGGTTCGCGTGGACGCGGCTGCCGATGGAGCCGGGGCGGTACGGCGCGATGGGCACCAGCGCGAGCTCGATGCCGGGGTAGCGGCGGCCGATCTCCTTGAACAGCTCGGGGTGCCAGCCGGTGTCGCCGGCGAAGAACACCTTGTGGCCGAAGCCCTCGATCACGTAGCCGGCGTAGGAGTCGTTCCAGAGCGCGTCGAGGCCGTAGCGGCCGCCGAAGTGGCTGACCGGCACGCTGGTGATGGTGAGGCCGCGGACGGTGGTGCTCTCCCAGGCGTCGAGCGCCTCGCGGCGGCGCTGCGGCAGGCCGCCGACGTAGCGCTCGGAGTCGGGCGGGAGGACGAGGGCGGTGGTGGGGCGGAGCTGCCGGATCGTGCCGCGGTCGAAGTGATCCCAGTGCAGGTGGCTCACCACCGCGACGTCCACGAACGGGAGCTGCCGCGGCTTCACCGACGCCGGCGTCTCGCGCGGGACGACGAGGAGCGTGCCGTTCAGGTTCGGGTCGGTCAGGACGTGCCGATCGCCGATGCGGATGAGCGCGGTGGCGTGGCCGATCCACACCACCGAGAGCGTCGCGTCGGGATCGTCGGGCGGCAGGCCCTGGAACGCCGGCGGCCGCTGCACCGTCGCGCACGCGGCGACCGCGCCGGCGGCGATCGACAGGGCGGCGAGGAGGGCGCGGCGCATGGGGCCGAATGTAGCGGCTGGCCGGCCGCTGCGCAGCGGGCCGGGCGGGGCTTCACGCTTCTTCACGAGGCTCAGAAGG
>CAZDGH010000365.1:0-6211 GCA_964504805.1 uncultured Myxococcales bacterium
GCGAGGGCGGCACGTCCGGTGGCGACGACGACGGCGGCGCGTCCGACGAGGGCGGAGGCGGCGGCTGCGGCTGCGCGGGTGGCGGCGCCGGCGGCGGGCTCCCGGCGCTCGCGCTGCTCGGCCTCGCGCTCGCGCGCCTCTCGCGGCGGTGAAGCGCGCGCCGCGCCTGCTGGCGATCGCGACCGGAGCGCTCGCCATCCTCGCGCTGGCGGCGACGCTCGGCCTCTCGCAGCTCGTCCTCCACCCGCTCGCGGGTCCGCGCGACGGCGGAGGCCCGCCGCCTCGCGGCTTCGTCCCGCTCGACGTCCCCGGCACGCCGCGGCTCTCGTGCTGGCTCGGGCTCCCGCCCGGCCCGACGCCGGGCACCGCGATCTTCGTCCACGGCCTCGGCGCGTCCCGCGAGCAGGGGCGCCGCCTCGGCGCCGCGCTGCTCGACCGCGGCCTGGCGGTGCTGCTCTGCGATCTGCGGGGCCACGGCGGGAGCGAGGACGGCCCGCTCTCGTACGGCCCGCTCGAGGCCGGCGACCTCCGCCGCGCCCTCGACGCCGCGGCGCTCCTGGGCGCGCCGCCGGACCGGAAGGTGCTCGTGGGCTACTCGCTCGGCGGCGCGGTGGCGGCGCAGCTCGCCCACGGCGATCCGGCCGCGCGCGCCCTGGTGCTCGTCTCCACCTTCACCTCGGTGCGCGAGATCCTGCGCCACTACGGCGCCTGGGCGTTCGGCGGCGTCCCCGGGCCGGTCGTCGACGCCGCGCTCCTCGCCGCCTCGCTCCGCGCCGGGTTCGCCGTCGACGAGCCCTCGACGCTCGAGGTGGTGCGCGGCGCCGCGGTGCCGGTGCTCCTCGTCCACGGCGCGCGCGACGTGCAGATCCCGTTCGCG
This sequence comes from uncultured Myxococcales bacterium, assembly GCA_964504805.1. Taxonomy (GTDB): domain Bacteria; phylum Myxococcota; class Myxococcia; order Myxococcales; family Vulgatibacteraceae; genus CAZDGH01. The sequence continues at coordinate 878 of CAZDGH010000365.1, forward strand.
ATGCACGAGCGGCTCTGCGCCGCGTCGGAGGGCCGCGCCCGCTGCGTGCGCGTCGAGCGCGCCGAGCACGTCGATCTCTTCGAGGTCGGCGGGGCGGCGCTGGAGGCGCGGATCGCCGACTTCGCCGCCGAGGCCGTCTCTCGCTAGGCCGCGGCCGCGGCGCGGGCGGTGGCCGCGAGCTCGTCGCCGCCGAGCACCGCCCCGAGCGGCGCGCGGCGCGAGGCGACGTGGAGCAGGGCGGCGGCGAGGTCGTCCACGGCGATCGGCCGGAGCGGCCGGAGGCCCGGCAGCGCCGCCACCAGCCCGAGGCCGGGCGGCGCCTTGTGGCCCTCGCCGACGAACGACGACGGCCGGAAGATCGTGAACGGCACCGGCCCCTCGCGGACCAGCCGCTCCGCCTCGGCCTTGGCGCGCAGGTACGCGCCGACCGGCCGGCCGGCGCCGACCGACGAGAGCAGCACGAAGTGGTCGACGCCCGCCTCGCCCGCGGCGGCGACGAGCGCGCGGGTCGTGCCCACGTCGCTCGTCTCGTAGGTGTCGCCGGTCGAGAAGCGCGAGCGCATCGTGCCGACGAGCTGCAGCACCGTGGTGCACCCGCGCAGCGCCTCGACGAGCGCGGCGCGGTCGTCGAGCGCGAGGCAGGCGGCGCCCGGCTCCGGCGTGCGGCCGGGCTTCGGCCGCACGTGCGGGACCACCGCGATCCCGCGGGTCCTCGCCTGCGCCACCACGGTCCGGCCCACCGCGCCGGTCGAGCCCGCCACGAACAGCCGCCTCGGCCTCATCCGGTCACCCTAGCGACAGAGCGGGAGCTGCTCGAGCTGCGCGGCCATCGTCCCCGGATCCGGCGGCGGCACCTTCGGGCAGCCGGCGCCGGAGCGGAGCCGGTAGCCGTCGGTCGCGATGCGCAGGCCGGCCGGCAGGCCCTCGCGGCTCCGGAGCATCCGCACCTGCGCCGCGGTGAGCCGGCAGTAGCCGGCGAGCTTCCCGAACGGGCCGAAGCCGTCGGGCCGATCGGAGGCGAGCACCACGAACTGCTCGGCGTCCACGCCGGGGAGGGGCTGGGCCTCGAAGCCCGCCGCGCCGCCGAGCGGCGTCGGCACGCCCGCCTCGAGCCGATCCGAGGGCCGCTCCGGGTTCGGGAACATCAGGTAGCCGCCGTCCGCGCCGTAGAGGTTGAAGACGCGGACGTGCATCGCCTTCTGCGCCTCGACGGTGAGCTGGGTGCGCTGCCCGCGGCAGAGGCTGCCGCCGGACGCGGCGTCGAGGCGGATGGAGACGTCGGCGGTGTCCTCCGGGAGCGCGGCCACCTCGGCGACGGCGGGGACGACGTCGGCGGCGAAGACGGTCGGCGGCGCGATCACGCGCTCCTCGCCGAGGCCGCGGCGCACGCGCGCGACCCACAGCACCTCGAGCACCGGGACGCGCTCCTCGCGCCGCGGCACCACCCGGCCCTCGACGACGGCGTCGAAGCCCCGCGGGATCGCCAGGCCGCCCCACCCCTTCGGCCGGTCGTTCACCGCCACGCCTGTGACGTGGAGCGCCCGCTCCATGCGCAGGCGCAGCCACTCGGCGCGGTCGCCGCCGGGCACGTTGCCGTCGACGATCTTGTCGATGAAGACGCGCTGCTTCTTCTTGCCGCCGGGGAGGAGCTCCCGCGAGATCTCGGCGAGCTGCGCCTCGAGACCCTCGGCGGTGAGCCAGCGCTGCTTCCACGACGCCAGGTCGGAGGAAGCGACGACCGCCATCGCGCAGACCTGGCCGCCGCCCTCGCCCTGGCTCCACGGCTTCACCAGCGGCTCGAGCGACTTGCACGAGCCCGACCGGCCGCAGAGCCGCTCGAGGAGGCGCCGCCTCGCGAGCGCCATCGCCTCGTCCGCGGCGCCCGGCGCGGCGGGCCGGTAGCCGACGTCGTACTCGTAGCCGCCGTACGGCGGGACCGCGGTCTGGCAGTCCCACGCCTTCGCCCCGGGCCGCGCGGCCGCCGCCGGCGCCGGGTTCGGCGCGGGGCCCGGCGCGGGCGCGTCGGTCGTCGCGGGGGCAGGCGCCGGGGGCGGCGCCTTCTCGTCGGGGACCGTCGGCGCCGAGGCGCACGACGCCGCCAGGGCGGCGACCAGGATCGCGCGGAGCGGGCGCCTCACTTGACGTCGGCCGCCGCGGCGGTGAGCTCCTTCTCGAGCTTGGGCGTGAGCTTCCCCTGGGCCTTCAGGGTCTTCAGCATCACGTCCACCGACGCCTTGGCCACCGCCGCCTTGTCCGCGGTCGGGAAGAACGCGAGCACCTTCGTCTGCACGAGCTCGCCCTTCGGCGTCGCAACCTTCTCGCCGTCGCACCAGCGCTGGTCCTTCACCCGCTCGACCAGGCCCTCGGCGACCGCGGCGGTGACGCGCTCGTCGGCGAGCACGCCCTCGACGGCGCTGGCGGTGGTCTTCGAGGCGGTCTTGATCGTCTCGCCGATGAACTTCACCACCTGCGTGCGGGCGTTCCGCATCGCGTCGTCGCGGGCCATCGCCTGGTCGGCCATCGGCTGCGACACGCCGACGAAGTACTGGCCGTCGAGGCTGGTGGGGACGGCGTTCGCCCACGAGCAGTCGTTCGCGGCCATCGCGCCGACGCCCGACCCGAGGCCGGTCTCGTTGGTGCGGAACGCGAAGTACATGTCCTGGAACTCGGTGAGCTGCTTCCAGGCCACGTCGTCCTTGTAGTCGATGGCGGCGCTCACGGTCTTGGCGACCCCGGAGGCCTCGATCGACTCCTTGGCGCCGAGCACCTGGTAGATCGAGCCGGAGCCGTACCAGAACTCGCCGATGTACTGCTTCGCGCACTGGTCGGCGGCGGCCTTGCAACAGCGGTCGAACGCCGCCGGGTCCTTCACCACCGCCCGCAGCTTCTTCTTGAGCACGTACTTCACCCGGAGCACGCCCTCGGAGCTCTTCGCGAGCTCGGCGGAGGCGACCGGCACCACGCCGAGGCTGCCGGAGACCGCGTTCGAGCCGTTGAAGCTCGAGTCGAAGGTGCCGCCGGCGTTCACCTCCTCGAAGGCGACGTGCTCGCTGCAGCGGGTGGTGGCCGCGCGGTTCTCGTCGATCTCCGTCCGCGGCAGGGCGTCGGGGATGAAGCGGCCGATGAAGGCCTTCGGGTTGTCGTCGAAGGAGACGCGGACGAACACGTTCTGCGGGGGCGGGTTGATCCGCACCGTCTGCGCGACGTTCGGCGAGGCCTTCCCGATCTCCTCCTTGCCGGGCGTCGAGGCGCAGGCCGCGAGGGCGAGGGTGGCGAGGGCGAGGCAGCTCTTCTTCATGGGCTCGATCTCCGTCGTCGGTCACACCGCCGGCGACCGACGGCCGCGAGGGTCGCCGGATTCTCTTCGGCCGTGCGGTTGGTGCGGCCGAGACTACCGCTCGCTGCGCGGCCCCGGCAACGGCGGCGGGCAGGCGCAGGCGTGGTGCCGCGGCCCCGGTCGCGTACGATGCGCGCCGTGCCCGGCCCGAAGGTCGCCCGCCTCGCGCTCCTCGGCGCCCTCTACGTCGGGCAGGGCCTGCCGTTCGGCTTCCAGGCCACCGCGCTCCCCGTCTACCTGCGCGAGCGCGGCGTCTCCCTCGGCTCCATCGGCCTGCTCGGCGCGCTGGCGCTGCCGTGGGCGCTGAAGGCGCTCTGGGCGCCGCTCGTGGACCGCGCCGGCGCCCGGCGGCGGGTGATCGTGCCGTGCCAGCTCGGCATGGCGGCGGCGGCGTTCGCCGCGGCGTTCGTCCGGCCCGACGGCGCGGGGCTCCTCGCCCTCCTCGGCCTCGTCTTCCTGCTGAACCTGCTCGCGGCGACGCAGGACATCGCCGTCGACGGCCTCGCGGTGGACTGGCTCTCCGGCGGCGAGCTCGGGCCGGCGAACGCCGCGCAGGTCGTGGGCTACAAGGTCGGGATGCTCGTCGGCGGCGGGCTCCTGGTCTGGGCGAGCGCCTGGATCGGCTTCCGCGGCCTCTTCCTGGCGATGGGCGCGCTCATGCTCGCGCTCGCCGCCGTCGCCCTCCTCGCCCGCGAGCCGCACGAGACGGCGGCGAGCCGCGCCGCCCGGCAGAGCCTCGGCGCGGTGCTGCGGGCGCTGCGCGACGCGCTCTCCGCGCCGGGCACCGGCTGGCTGCTCGCGTTCGTCCTCACCTACAAGCTCGGCGAGACGCTCGTCGACGCGATGTTCAAGCCGTTCCTCACCGACGCGGGGTTCCCGGCGCCGACGATCGGGCTCTGGCTCGGGACGTGGGGCATGGTGGCGTCGCTCGCCGGCTCGGCGGCCGGCGGCTACCTGGCGATGCGCGTGCCGCTCGTCGCCGCGGTGGGGCTCTCGGGCGCCGCCCGCGCCGCGTCGGTGTTCGGGGAGTGGGCGCTCGCGGCGTTCGGCCCGCCGTCGCCGTCCGAGGTGATCGCGGTGACGCTCGCCGAGCACGCCGCGGGCGGGATGCTCACCACCGCGATGTTCGCGTTCATGATGAGCCGCACCGACGCGCGGATCGGCGGCACGCACTTCACGCTGCTCGCCAGCGTCGAGGTCGTCGGGAAGGCGCTCGCCGGCGCGCCGTCGGGGTTCCTCGCCGAGGCGCTCGGGTACGACGGGCTCTTCCTGCTCGGCGCCGTGCTCTCGGCGGCGTTCCTCGCGCTGGTGCCGTGGCTGCGGCGCAGCGAGTCGCCACGCCCCGCTCCGGGCTAGGCGCGGGCTAGGCGCGGGCTAGGCGGCGGCGACCCCGCGCCCCGCGAGCGCCGCGGCGAGCTCGGCCACCGCGCGGCCGCGGACGTACACCGGGGCTTCGACGCCGCGGAGCTTCAGGAAGAGCACGGTGCCGCCGAGGGCGTCGCGCGTCTCGCACCGCTCGATCGCGCCGAACGGGATCACCACCGGCACGTGCCAGGGGAACGCCTTGGGCACCCGGAGGCCGAGGCGGTCGGCGCCGAGGGTGAGCCCGACGCCGCCCCACTTCGACATCCCGACGAGGACCTTCGACCGCGGCAGCGCGCGGCCCACCACGGCCTCGTCGGAGCCATAGGCGCGGCCGAGGCTCGCGTTCCACAGGCGCGAGACGATCGCGGAGACGAGGAGCCAGATCGCGGCGAAGAAGGCGACGGAGCCGAGCGCCGAGGCGGCGACGATGGCGAGGATGTCCACGTGGCCCCCCAGGTGAGGCCGAGCGTACCGGAGCCCGAGGGCGCGCGGTACGCTCCGCCGATGCGACGCGCCCTCGCCTTCGCCCTCGCGCTCCTCCTCTCCGCCTGCGACGACGCAGGCGGCGCGGGCGGAAGCGGCGGCGCGGGCGGAAGCGGCGGCGCGGGCGGAAGCGGCGGCGCGGGCAGAAG
>CAZDGH010000366.1:0-6189 GCA_964504805.1 uncultured Myxococcales bacterium
GCCGCGCTCGCCGAGGGGCAGGCGAAGAAGGCCGCGGAGCACGCGAAGGGCGCGCTGGGCGACGGCGCCAGCGCCGACGAGCGCGCCGAGGCGCAGCTCGTGCTCGCCGAGGTCGCGGCGCGGTCGAAGGACACGGCAGGCCGCGAGGCGGCGCTCGCCGCGGCCGTCGCCGCCGATCCGTCGTGGTACGCCGTGCAGCTCGAGCTGTCGAGGCTGCGCCTCGCCCGGGGCAAGGTCGACGAGGCCCGGGAGAGCGCCGAGGCCGCGATCCGCACCGCCGTCACCGAGGCGTCGAAGGCCGCCGTCGTCGCCGCCTGCCGCGCCCAGGCCGAGAAGCTCCAGCGGGAGAAGAAGGCCGACAAGTCCGGCCCGCCGCTCGAGCGCGCGATGGAGCTCGCCCCCGACGACGCCGGCCTGCAGGTGCTCTTCGGCCGCTACATGCTGGCGGTCTCGAACGACCCGAGCGTCAAGGACGCGCGCGACTCCTTCGGCAAGTCGCTGAACTTCGGCCCCGGCGGCAAGGCGCCCTGAGGTCGCAAGACGCCGGCCGGTCGGCCGGCGCCGTGTGGCTCAGAAGGTGAGCCGTAGCGCGAGGCCGGGCGCGAGCCGGCCCCCGGCGTCGACCGCCGCCGCCGGCGTCGCCTCGAGCGCGTCCTCCACCTCGAGGTGGTGCTCCCAGAGCGACTCCGGCGCGCCCGGCACGAGGTGCGTGAACGCGAGGAGCCCCGTCGCGCCCGAGAGGATGAGCAGCGTCGAGTCGCGCTGCTCCGGCGGATCGGTCCACCACAGCGCGAGCACGCCGCCGGCGACGCCGAGCTGGAGCGCCGTATTGGCGTAGCCCGCGGCGCGGCTGCTCGCCGCCTCGGCCTCGAGGCAGGCGCGGCCGACCTCGACCCTCCGCGCGAGCTCCGCCGGCGTCCGCGACGGCAGCGCCCGGAACCGGGTGGCGCAGGCGGGCGACGGGTCCCGTGGCGCCACGTCGATCGCCGCCTCGCCGAGCGACAGCGCCGCCAGCTCGCCGAGGATCACCGCCCAGGTGCCGCGGATGTCGGTCTCGAGCGCGACCCAGGTCGCCGCCGCGCCGAAGACGACGCCGCCGACGAGGCCGCCCGAGCCACAGGGCAGCTCCTCGACGCCGGAGAGCGCGCCGGTGAGCTCGCGCTCCAGGATCCGGTCGCGGCGCTCGCGCTCGGTCCTCGGCGGCGGCGGCTCCTGCGCGGCCTGCGACGGCGGCTCGGCGGCGTCGGGGAGGTCCGCGGCGACGGCGGCCGAGGGGAGCAGCAGCGCCGCGGTGAGCGAGAGGGCGGTGGCGCGCATGTCGTTGCGGGAAGCCTCGGTGCGGGCGAGCATCGCCGGGTGTGGATCGATCGTAGCAACATCGCCGTCGCCGCGTGGGTCCTCGCGAGCGCGTGCGTCTGTCTCTCGGAGGCCGAGCGCGACGACGCCGGCCCGCGCTCGGTGGAGCTCGACATCCGCCACGGCCTCCTCGGCGTCACCCTCGGCAGCGCGCGCGCGGAGATCCCCGGGCTGGTCACCCACTGGACCTCGCGCGACGGCGCGGTCGAGGTCTGCCGGCGGCCGTCCGACGAGCTCCGCTACGGCGGCGCGACCTTGACCTCGATCACCTACGAGCTCCACCGCGGACGCCTCGCCCGCATCGCCCTCTCCGCGGAGGGCAAGGAGAACGGCGAGGCGCTCGTCGCCGCGCTCGGCCGCGAGTTCGGGCCGCCGGCGCCGCTGTCGGCGCCGCCGCCGCGCTGGTGGGGCACCACCGCGACGCTGGTGGTGCACCAGCTGCCGGGCGGCGCCCGCGCCGTGATCGAGTCGAAGCTGGTGCCGCTCGCGGACTGACTAGGGCATCACGGTGCCGTCGGGCGTCCAGGTGCAGACGTTGCCCGGGGCGAAGGTGACGTCGCCGAGGTGCACGATGTCGCCCTGGTTCCGCATCGTGGTCACGATCGTCGTCTGCAGCTGCGCGCCGCAGTAGATGTTCGTGGTCACGTTGATCTGCGCGCGGCCGTTGGCGTCCGAGAACCAGTGGATGCCGACGGCGTAGTCGTGGCCGTGCACCGGCTGGTCGATGCGGATGTTCTCCGGGCCGGTGCCGGGGATGTCGTCGCGGTCGAGCGACGGGTCGTCCTGGATCCCGGCGGCGTCCCACGACGGGGTGAGGTTGGCGTAGAAGCAGTCCCACGGCGCGCTCTGCCACGAGCCGCGGACGTTCGGGTTGCCGGCGTTCGGGTGGAGCAGGTGCAGGTCGATGTCGTCGGAGAGATCCCAGAACGTCTCGACCCAGAGCCCGCCGCGCGGGTTGGCGGTGATCTGCATCAGGCAGGTCGCCGCGTTGCCCTGCGGGTCGCGGACGGTGAGCTCGAGGGTGTAGTCGCCGACGATGTCGGGCGTGAAGCTCGTCACGCACTGGCCCGACGGCAGCGGGGCGGCGCCGGAGCCGACCGGCGCGGAGACGACGCGCCAGGTGCAGGTGAGCGGGTCGCCGGTGGGATCGGCGCCGGCGCCGACGATGGTGAGCCGGGTGTTCACGTCGGTGACCTGCGCGCCGGGGCAGCTCGCGGTCGGGCCCTCGCAGGCGGCGCCGCACGGCTCGTCCACGCCCTCGCCGACGACGTCGACGAGGAGCGGCTCCGGCGCGCCCTGGAGGAGGATCGCCACCTGCCCGGCGTCGGCGCCGATCTGCGACGGCGTGTAGCGGACCTGGGAGGCGATCTGGGCGCCGGCGGGGACGACGGTCGCGGGCGGCGGCGCCGCGGCGACGGTGAGGTCGGGCGAGCTGCCGGCCGAGAGCTGCGACGACGCCAGCGTCACGTCGGTCGCGCCCTGGTTGAAGAGGTCGAAGCCGCGGAGCGCCTGGAGGCCGAGCGGCGTCCGACCGAAGTCCACCGGGTTCGGGACGACGACGAGATCGGCGTCGGTGGCGAACCCGCTCACCGGGAACGAGCCGGTGGGCTGGAACGGGTTCGAGTAGCTGAAGGTCACCGTCGAGCGGTCCACGTCGACGCTCGGGATCGGCGGGGCGTAGGTCACCGCCACCGCCACCTCGCCGAACGGCCCGATGGTGATCGAGCCCGCGCCGTTCGGCAGCGAGAAGTGCGGCGAGCCGGCGTTGTCGAGGGCGAGGTCCCAGACGAGGCAGTCGTAGGCGCCCCGGTTCACCAGGGTGACCTCGCGGGTGACGGTGTCGCCGGCGTGGACGAGGCCGAAGCGGAGCTCCGTCGGCCAGACGCGCAGGTCGCAGGGCGGCAGGTCGAGGGCGGCGCCGGCGAGCGGCACCCGCAGCTCGGGCTCGTCGGGATCGGTGGACTGCACCACCAGCTCGCCGGCGAAGGTGCCGGCGGCGCGGGCGGTGAACGTGACCTCGATCGACATCGGCGTGGTGCCGGCGTCGTGGGGCAGCGCCTCGACCGCGACCGCGGCGAACGCCGAGGGGTCGCCGTCGACGCGGATCCCGAAGACGTCCACCGGCTCGAGCTCGCCGACGTTGGCGATGGTGACCCGGCGGACGGCCGGCACGTTCACGGCCTGGTTGCCGAAGTCGAGGAGCGCCGGGCTCGCGGCCAGGTCCGGCCCGCCGCCGCGGCCGATCGCCGGCACCTCGAAGAGCGCCACGCCGCCCGGGTCGAGGACCCGCACCGCGCCGGTCCGCTCGCCGAGCGCGGTCGGCGCGAACGTCACCAGCAGCTCCACCTCCTCGCCCGGCGCGAGGTCGGCGGGGAGCGTCGAGGCGTCGAGGGTGAACTCGGGCGCGGTGCCGTCGGCGAGGAGCGCCGAGCCGACCGCCGCCGGGAAGTCGCCGCGGTTCGCGAGGGTGAGCGGGAGCGTCAGGGTCGCGCCCGGCGAGAGCACGCCGAAGTTGAGGCGATCCGGCACCGGCACCAGCGAGCTCGCGGCGCCCTCGCCGCGGAGGCGCACGGTGACGTCGGCGCAGCCCTCGCAGAACGACACCGTGGCGACCGCCTCGTGCGGGCCGCGGAGCTGCGGCACGAAGGTGACGAGCACCTCGCCCGACGCCCGGGCGTCGAGGGCGAGCTCGGTGGACTCGAGGCGGAAGCTCTGCGCGTCGGTCCCGGAGACGGTGACCCCGAGGTCGAGGCCGACGTCCGACGCGCTGGCGATCGGCAGCGGGAGCGTCTTCCACTCGCCGACGCCCACGGCGCCGAAGTCGAGCACGTCGGGGACGCCGATCGCGCGCTCGACCCCGAGGCCGGTGACCGCGATCGTCGGCTCGTTGGTGGCGCCGGCGGCGCCGAGGACGAGCGTCCCGGTGAAGGTGCCGGTCTCGTCGGGCGAGAAGGTGATCGTCGCCGCCGCCTCGCCGCCGGCCGGGAGCACGAGCTCCTTCGGCTCCATCGCGTAGCCGCGGACGAGCGCGAGGTCCGACGGCGCGCTGACGGCGATCGACGCCTGGCCGTCGTTGCGCAGCTTCACCTCGATCGCCTTCGACTCGCCGACGAAGACCGGGCCGAAGTCGAGCGACGCCGGGTCGATCGCGAGCGCGCCGGTCGCGCTGAAGACCGCGTCCTGGTCGCAGGAGCACGCGTGGAGGACCGGCGCGGCCAGCGCGCAGGCGAGGAGGAAGCGACGCATGTGGGACCCCGGGGAAGCCGCGAACCCTAGCAGGTGGGGCACCGGCGCCGGAACGCTGCGCGCCTGCGCAGCACCCCTACCTTCTCCTACCTCGACACCAGCACCGCGCCGAGCGCGAGCAGGCCGGGGACGAGCTGCACCACGAGGATCGCCCGGGAGGCGGTGAGCCCGCCGTAGAGCCCGGCGACGGCGACACAAGCAGTGAAGAAGACCTTCACCTCGAACGCCTGGAGCGGAGCCGGCCCGAGCGCCGCGAGGACGAGCCCCGCGGCGAGGAAGCCGTTGTAGAGCCCCTGGTTCGCGGCGAGGACCTTCGTCGCCTCGGCCTTCTCCACCGAGAGCGCGAAGGTCCTCCGGCCGAACGGCCTCGCCCAGAGGAACATCTCGAGGACGAGGAACCAGAGGTGGAGGACGGCGACGACGAGGAGGAGGACGGTCTCGGCGGTCTTCACCCGGGAGGTCCTATCACCTCTCCGGGCCGACCTCGGTGGTCCAGTCCGAGTGATGCGTGTCGGGGTGGTCGAGGAAGCGGGCGGCGCGCTCCGGGCCGAGGAGCGCGTCGAGCTCGGCGACGACGCGATCGTCCTCCTGCCAGAGGAGCCGCAGCGCGCGCTCGATCGGCGCGCCGCCGGCGCCGGGGGCGGCGAGGCCGGCGCGCTCCCGGGCGCCCTGCCGCACCGCGCGGCGGGCGTCGTCGCGGTGCGACTTGAGCTGGATCTCCTGGAAGAGCGCCTGCGCCGAGAGCGTGTCCTTCACCGCGGGGTCGCCGCCGATCTCCTGGTAGAGCGCGCCGAGGCCCTCGGTGAGGCGGCGGGTGGAGCGCTCGTAGACGGCGTGGATCGCCGCCTCCTCCTCGGGCGTGAGGCCGACGTCCCGGGTGGCCTCCTCGTCCCACAGCTGCCCGCCGGCGTCGTGCAGGTGCGGGAGGCGGATCCGGAGCCGGCCGGCCTCGGCCGACGCCAGCAGCTCGGCCTCGGGGATGCGGTGGTAGGTGCCGTGCTCGGGCGTCTTCCGCTCGACCTCGAGCGCGGCCTTCAGCTTCGCCCGCTCGCGGAGCAGCGCCTCGCGCTCGTCGCGGAGCCGCACCACCTCGCGGGCGAGGGCCTCGCGCGGCATCGCCGCGGGATCCTCGTGGGCGGCTTCGACGGCGGCGACCGCCGGGTCCGCCGGGGCCGCGCGCGAGACCGCGCCCGCCGGCGCGCCAGGCGCGGGCCGGGTGAAGCGCTCGCCGGCCTTCACCTCTTGCGGCGCCGCGCCCGCGACCGAGACGCCGGCCGTGCCGTCGACGACGAGCAGCGTGAGCACCCCGCCCGCCACCGCCGCGCCGCCGGCGACCGGCACCAGCTTCCACCACGCGATCCGCTTCTCCATCGCTCCTCCTTCGTGTGCCTCCGTCCCACGAACGAGGGCGAGCGAAGGTTCCGCGGAGAGGAGCGCGCGGCCGCGGAGGTGGACGACGACGTCCTCCGCGGCGAGGACGGCGTCGCCGTCGGCGACGACGCTGCCGCGGACGAGGACGACGCGGCCGCCGGAGACCTCGGCCTCGCTCTCGGCGGGGACGACGGCGGTGCCGCGGGGCAGCGTGAC
>CAZDGH010000367.1:0-6153 GCA_964504805.1 uncultured Myxococcales bacterium
CGCGGGCGCGGCGCCGCCGGGCGACGCACGCCGGCGACGAGCGCCTCGGGATCGACGAGCGTCTCCGGCAGCGCGGCGGCCGCCTCGTCGAGGGCGCGGAGCCGCGCGAGCCCCTCGCGCAGCTCGGGCCGCGCCTCGAGCTCCGCGCGCACCGCCGCCGCCTCGGCCTCGTCGAGGTCGCCGGCGAGGTACGCCGAGAGCCGCTCGAGCTCAGCGGGAGAGGGCACGATCCGCTCCTTCCTCGGGGGCGAGCGCGAGCGCCAGCGCCGCCCGCGCCCGGTGCAGCCGCGACTTGAGCGTGCCGACCGGCACCGCCTCCACCTCGGCGATCGCCTCGAGCGGCTGCCCGTGGACGCAGGCGAGGAGGAAGACGCGGCGCTGCGCGTCGGGCAGGGTCGCGAGCGCCGCCTCTAGATCGCGGGCGAGCTCCCGCGACGACGCGGCGCGCTCCGGCCCCGGCGCGTCGTCGGCCACCGCGAGGCCGTCCTCGAGCGGCACCAGCGCGAGGTGGCGGCGGCGCCGCTCGTCGACGAGAAACCTATGCGCCACGGTGAAGACCCAGGTGGTGAGCTTCGCCGGGCCGTCGGGATCGAAGCGCGGCAGCACCTCGAGCAGCTTGGCGAGGAGCTCCTGCGCGGCGTCGTCCGGATCGCGGAGGCCGCTCCGGGCGAGGAGCGCGTGGAGCGGCCGCGCGTAGCGGCGCAGGAACGCGTCCTGCGCGGCGCGCCCTCCGGCGGCCGCGGCGAGGATCGTCCGTCGGTCGAGCTCCTCGGCCATGTCTCCTGCCGTTCCACGGACGGGCCGGGCCGAAGGTTCCACCGGACGGCCTCTGCCGGCTATGGTGACGGAATCGCTCGGCTCTTCCCAGCTCTGCTCCTCGCGCTCGCCGCCTGCGAGCGGGCCCCGCCGCCCGAGGGCCCGCACGACGCCCTCGCGCTCCTCGTCCGCGAGGGCGGAAAGACGCGGCGCCTCGCCGAGGGCGCGACGCTCCCCGCGGACGCCGACCTCCGCCTCGAGCTCGGCATCGCCCGCGACGGCCACGTCGCCGTCGCCGCCGTGGACGCGACCGGCGCCGTGCAGCCGATCCACCCGACCTCCGGCGCGCTGCCGCTCGCGGCGACGAGGCCGCGCCCGTTGCCCACCGGGCTCTCGCTGCGCGTGCCGGCGGGGCCGCTCCGCGTCGTGGCGATCTACTGCGACGACGCGCCGCCGCTCGAGGCGTACTGGGCCACCCTCGGCGAGCACGCCGCGAAGGCCGGCGGCGATCCGCGGAAGCTCGGGCCGCTCGGCCTCGAGTCGTGCCGCGACCGCTCGGTGCTCGTCGAGGCCGGAGGGGCGAAGCCGTGACCGATCCGACGCCGAAGCCCGGCGAGGAGCACCGGCTCTTCGAGAAGGACGTCGGCACCTGGGACGCCGAGGTCACCGTGACACCGGCGCCGGGCGCGGCGCCGCAGGTGTCGAAGGGCGTGTCGACGAGCCGCCTCGTCGGCGGCCGCTGGCTCGTCACCGACTACGAGGCCGAGAGCGGCTTCGCCGGCCACGGCGTGTACGGCTTCGATCCCTCGAAGCGGCGGTACGTCGGCACCTGGGTCGACACGGCCCGGACGTTCCTCGTGGTCTACGAGGGCGACTGGGACCCGGCGGCGAAGGCGCTGACGTTCCGGTGCGAGGCGAGGCTTCCCGACGGCCGCGAGCTGCGCTGGCGCGAGGTCACCACCTGGCTCGGGCCCGACGAGCAGCGCTTCCGCTCGCTGTTCCCGGGGCCGGGCGGCGACCACGAGCTGATGGCGGTGATCTACCGCCGGAGGAAGTGACCGTGCACCTCGCCCTCGCGGCGACCCTCGCGCTCTCCGCCGCCGCGGCCGACAAGCCCTCCGCGGTCCGCGTCTGCTTCACCGGGCTCGAGGCCGACGCGCCGCTCTTCGCCGACGCGCCCCGGCGCGGCTACCGGAAGCTCGGCGACGCCTACGTGCTCGACCTCGACCTCACCCTCGACGGCGCGGCGCCGGAGAAGCTCACTCGGAGCGACGCCGGCTGCGTGAAGGCGTGGCTCCCGCCGCGGCGGGTCTCGTCGATCGCGGTGTCGTTCGACCGCACCGAGACCAACTACGAGCCGGCGAAGCGGGCGGTGAAGCTGCAGCTCAAGGCCGACCTCTGGCACGACGGCGGCTCCTTCGCGATCACCCGGCGGCCGTTCGCGCGGGTGACCACGTCGCTGCCGGGGACGCTCGAGGCGGTGCGGGTCGAGGGCGGCCGCGAGCTCCCGGTCCCGGATCCCGCGCGGCTCGCGATCGGGCGGTACCGCTTCCGCCACGTGCCGCCGCCGCCGCCGGCGCACCCGTGCCAGGCGCAGGTGATCGTCGACGAGGCGATCGGGTCCATCCGCGCCGACAACCGGCCGAAGGACCTCGAGGCGATCGTCGCCGACTACCGGAAGACGATCGCCCCGAAGGTGCTCGCCGAGAAGAAGCAGACCTGCACCGGCGACGAGGTCGTCGAGCTGCACATCCGCGTCCGCGAGGGGACGATCCCGAACGCCTGGACGCCGCACCTCCGCAAGCTCGCGAAGCCGAAGCCGCGGCCGCCGTACGTGCTGAAGGTCGACGGCGCGGCGCGGCCGCTCGGCGACGCCGACGTGATCGAGGTCGGGTACGGGCAGGTTCTCGAGGTGGGGCTGTGACGTCCCCGGGCGCGTAGCTCGGCACCGCTCGAACACCCGCACCCCAGCGATCGCTCGCCTGGCCGGCCGGAGGGAGCCGGGAGGGCGCACGGCCGCAGGTCCTCCGCGCCGGGTCGCCGGCCCCGGCCGGACGGTGGAGCGCGAAGCGACCGGGCGCATCCTCACCGGCGGGGCCTTCGTGGGCCCGTTCCCGCCGGAGGTGGACATGCGTTGGGGTGCGGTGGTGGTGGCGGCGCTGGCGGCCGCCGGGTGCGGGTTGGCGACGGAGGTCCCCCGGCCGAAAGGGGTCGGGACGCCCGGCGTGCCGCCGGCTGCGGAGCTCCCGCCCGAGGGCGAGCCGGAGACGCCGCCCGCGGAGGAGCACGTCCCGCGGGTCGTCCTCCCCGAGCGGCCCCTGCCGGTCGGCAAGCACGACCCGCAGGGACCGGTGACGCCGCCTGCGGAGGAGCGCGTCCCGCCGGTGCTTCCCGAGCGGCCGTCGCCGGTCGGAGACGTGCCGGACGGCTCGTCGCGGCCGACCGTCCGGCGCCCGGGGGTCGTCGAGCCCTTCGAGCTGCCGCCGCTCCAGACGGACGTCCCGCACTACGAGCTCGAGATCGATCCGGCGGCCCTCGCCGAGATCCTCGCCGACGTCGACGAGGACATCCTCAAGCCGGCGACCTTCGTCTTCCAGGGCACCCGGCAGCCCGTGCAGCTGCGCCTGCGCGGCAACAGCTCGCGCGACTGGCCGAAGAAGAGCTGGCGCGTCGTGTTCCCCGACACCGCGCCCTTCGAGGGCCGGCGCAAGCTGAACCTCGTCTCCGGCTGGCGCGACCAGAGCCTGCAGGTCGAGAAGCTCGGCTACGACCTGCTCGCGGCCATGCACGTGCCGGCCTCGCGTGCGAAGTACGTGCGCGTCACGATCAACGGCGAGTACCAGGGCGTCTACCTGGACCTCGAGCGGGTGGACAAGGACTTCGCCCGGGCGCGGTTCGCGGACCCGGACCCGAACATCTACCGCTGCGGCCGCAAGGACTGCGAGATGAAGCTGTGGCGCGCGGGCTTCCAGCACGAGTGGGAGAAGGAGACCAACGAGCTCGATCCGAGCCAGGCCGACCTCGTCGCGTTCCTCACCGCCCTCCACGAGGCGCCGGAGCCGCTCCTGCCCGAGACCCTGGAGCGGATCCTCGAGCTCGAGTCGTACCTGCGTATGATGGTGGCCGAGGCGCTGTTCTCGAACGACACCATCGAGGACTCGCGGTCGTACATGGTCCACGACGCGGTGACCGGCCGCTGGTTCTACGCGCCCTGGGACTACAACAACTCCACCACCAAGCTGCAGCCGGGGAGCGACGTCGGGAAGCAGGCCGACGTCGACCAGCCGCTCTGGGTCTACAGCATCACCGACAGCTGGTCGGAGCTCGAGTACCAGAAGCGGATCGACGAGCAGCCCGAGAAGGACTGGCACGCGCTCTTCTCCGACCTCTCCACGCGCATCCAGCTGCACCCGGAGCTGAGGACGCGGCTCGAGGACCGGCTCGACCAGGCCCTCGCGACGATCTACAGCGTCGAGGTGCTCGGCCCGCGGTTCGAGGCGATCCACGCGCTGCTCCGGCCGTACGTGGTCACCGACCCCTACGTGGAGCTCGCGCTCTTCGACTACGGGCCCGACTACATGAAGCAGTTCGTCGCGGGGCGCTCGGTGTTCCTCTCCGGCGCGCTCGCCGCGGAACGTGCGGCCGGCCTGGGCGTCGTGCTGGCGGAGATCGATCCCGGCGCCGGGCGCGTGACGATCGCGAACCTCGGCGACGCGCCGGTGTCCCTCGACGGCTGGGTGCTCACCGGCAACCTGCGGAGGCGCCCGGCCGTGCCGAGCTTCCCCGCCGGCACCGTGCTCGAGCCGGGCGCGCGCCTCGCGCTCGACGCCACCGCGCTCGGCCTGACGGCCGGCGCGATCGGCGAGGTCGGGCTCTTCCGCGGACCCGCGGTGGACGACGTGGTCGACGCGCTCTACTTCGGCCCGACCGCCGCGGGGAAGCGCTGGGCGCGCGCCACCGGCGCGCCGGAGCGCTGGGAGCTCGTCGAGTAGCGGCGGGGGGGGCGGCGCGGCGCGCCCGGCGCCTCCGACGGCGCCGGCGCGCCCCACGCCGGGCAGGTGAAGGCCGACGCCGGGTAGGGACGCTCGCAGAACCTGCAGACGGAGCGCTCCGGGCGCCGGCCGTCGACGGCGATCACCTCGATGCGGAAGTCTCCGATGCGGAGCTCGTCGCCCGGCTCGAGCGCGTGCCGGGTCACCGGCTTCCCGTTGACCCGCGTGCCCGCGGCGCTGCCGAGGTCGATCACCACCGCCGGGCCCTTCCCCGGCGCCTCGATCACGCAGTGCATCCGCGAGGCGGCGCGGTCGTCGACGACGATGTCGGAGCTGCCGCCCTTGCCGACCTTCAGGGTCCCCTCCGCGAGCTCGACCACCCGCGGGCCGTCCTTGTGGTGCACCTTGAGCGTGAGCGCCATGCACGGACGCTACTCGATCGCCACCACGCGCTTGGCGCGGTCGTGGCGATTCTCCAGCTCCTGCAGAGGCGACGCCGACGTGGTCGAGGTCGGGTACGGGCAGGGGCTCGAGGTGGGGCTGTAACGTCCCGGCGGCCTCCCGCGTGGTGCGCGCGAGGAGGCCGACATGGACCGGTACGACGTCGCGATCGTGGGGGGCGGGCTCGCGGGGCTGGCTGCGGGGGCGCTCTGCGCCCGCGCCGGGCGCCGCGCGGTGGTGCTCGAGCGGGCGGAGCACCTCGGCGGGCGGGCGCGCACCACCGAGCTCTCGGGCTACGCGCTGAACCTCGGGCCCCACGCGCTCTACGCCGGAGGCGCCGGCGCCGCGGTGCTGCGCGGGCTCGGCGTCCCGATCGACGGCGCGCCGCCGCGGGGTGCGGGCGTGGGGCTCTTCGGCGGCGCGCTCCACGCGCTCCCCGCGGGGCCGGTGTCCTTGCTCTCGACGTCGCTCCTGCCCCTCGGCGGGAAGCTCGCGATCGCGCGGTTCCTCGGCGGGCTCCGGTCGATCGATCCCGCGCCGCTCGCCGGCCGCACGGTGGCGTCGTGGCTCGACGGCGCGCTCCCCGACCCGCGGGCGCGGGCCTTCGCGGAGACCGTGCTGCGCGTCACCACCTACGCGAACGCGCCCGAGGTGCTCGACGCCGGCGCGGCGGCGGCGCAGGCGCGGCTCGCGCTCCGGCGCGGCGTGCTCTACCTCCACGGCGGCTGGGGCCGGCTCGTCGACGGCCTGCGCGCGGTGGCGCGGGCGTCGGGCTGCGAGGTGCGGACCGGCGCGGGCGTCGCGCGGGTCGAGCCCGGGCGGGTGCACCTCGAGGACGGCGGCGCGATCGAGGCGCGGGCGACGATCCTCGCCGCGGGGATCGCCGCCGCCGACCGGCTCCTCGGCGGCGCGAGCGCCTCCCTCGCGGCGGCGGCCCGGGACGCGGTGCCGTCGCGGGCGGCGT
>CAZDGH010000368.1:0-6151 GCA_964504805.1 uncultured Myxococcales bacterium
GTCGGCGGGACCGGCGGGACCGGCGGCGGCGTCACCCCACGCTTCGGCCTCGACGCCCGCCCCCCGAACCCGACCTGCGTCGCGCCGTCGCGGCCGCCGCCGCCGTCGGGCGTTCGCCTCGTCCGCGCCTTCCCGGCGCTGCCCGGCTTCGACGAGCCCGTGGTCGTGGACCAGCCGCCCGGCGACGGCTCCGCCTTCTTCGTCGTCGAGAAGGGCGGCACGGTGTGGCGCTTCGAGGGCCGCCCCGACGTCGCCGCGGCCACCGAGGTGATCGACCTCGGCGACCGCGTCGACGACTCGGGCGGCGAGGCGGGGCTCCTCGGGCTGGCCTTCCACCCGCGCTTCGCCGAGAACGGCGAGGTCTTCCTGAGCTTCACCGCGCCCGGCGGCGCCGTGTTCACCTCGACGGTGTCGCGCTTCCGCAGCCTCGACGGCGGCCACACCCTCGACCCCGGCTCGGAGGAGGTGCTGCTCGAGCTGTCGCAGCCGTTCAAGAACCACAACGGCGGCAACCTCCGCTTCGGTCCCGACGGCTTCCTCTACCTCGGCCTCGGCGACGGCGGCGACGGCGGCGATCCGCTCGGCAACGGCCAGAACCTCTCGACGCTCCTGGGCAAGGTGATCCGGATCGACCCCGACGGCGGCGTGCCCTACGCGATCCCGCCGACCAACCCGTTCGCCGCCGGCGGCGGCGCGCCGGAGATCTTCGCCTTCGGCTTCCGCAACCCGTGGCGCTTCTCGTTCGACCGGCAGACCGGAGACCTCTGGCTCGGCGACGTCGGCCAGGGCGACTGGGAGGAGATCGACCGCGTGGTCGCCGGCGGGAACTACGGCTGGAGCGTGAAGGAGGGGCCGGACTGCTTCGAGGGCGGCGGCTGCAGCCTCGAGGGCGTCGTCGATCCCGTGGCGGCCTACGACCACGACGAGGGCTCGGCGGTGACCGGCGGCTTCGTCTACCGCGGCGCCCGGGTGCCGGAGCTCGCCGGCTCTTACGTCTACGGCGACTACGGCTCGGGTCGGATCTGGCGCCTCGATCCCGATCCCGCCGCGGCGAGCGGCTACGCCGCCTCGGTGCTGCTCGACAGCGGCCTCGGCATCTCGAGCTTCGGCGAGGGCGCCGACGGCGAGCTGTACCTCCTCGACTACCACGAGGGCGCGATCTACCGGTTCGAGCCGGGCGTCGAGGGCGACACCCTGCCGCCGACGCTCTCGGCGACCGGGTGCTTCGATCCCGCCGACGCCACCCGGCCGCTGCCCGGCCTGATCCCGTACGACGTCCGCTCGCCGCTCTGGTCCGACGCCGCCGAGAAGCGGCGCTGGCTGGCGGTGCCCGACGGCACGACCATCGGGCTCGCCGCGAGCGGGCAGCTCGAGCTGCCGATCGGCACCGTGCTGGTGAAGGAGTTCGCGCTCGCCGGGCGGCGGGTGGAGACGCGGCTCTTCGTCCGCCACGAGGACGGCGGCTGGGCCGGCTACGGCTACGAGTGGAACGCGGCCGGAACCGACGCCACGCTCCTCGACGGCGGCAAGGTCGTCGACGTGGGCGGGCAGGCCTGGGCGTACCCCAGCCGCACCGGCTGCATGTTCTGCCACAACGGCGCCGCGGGCTTCGTGCTCGGGCCGGAGGTGAAGCAGCTGAACCGCGAGCTCACCTACCCGGCCACCGGCCGCACCGCCAACCAGCTCGCGACGCTCGAGGCGATCGGGCTGCTCTCGGCGCCGCTGCCCGCGCCACCCGACCAGCTCCCGGCGCTGCCCGACCCGCTCGGGACCGAGCCCCTGGAGGACCGCGCCCGCTCCTACCTCGCGGCGAACTGCGCCCACTGCCACCGGCCCGGCGGCGCCGGCCAGGGCGGCGCGGACCTGCGCTTCGAGACCGCCGCCGACGAGCTCGGGATCTGCGACGTCGACCCGCAGGAGGGCGACCTCGGCGTGGCCGGCGCGAAGCTCCTCGTCCCCGGCGCGCCCGAGCTGTCGCTGGTGTCGCTGCGCATGCACGCCACCGAGGCGGGGCGGATGCCGCCGCTCGGCACGAGCCTCGTCGACGCAGAGGGCGCCGCGGTGATCGACGACTGGATCCGCTCGCTGGCGTCGTGCCCGTGAGTCAGCGCGCGTCGCCGTCGCCGCCCGGGCGGAGGCCGCTCGCCTTGAGCGCGCGGCGGAAGTTCGAGCGGTCCATCCCGACCGCGCGCGCGGCGGCGGTGATGTTGCCGTCGTGGGCGCGGAGCACCGCGGCGAAGTAGCGCCGCTCGAACGTCCGGAGCGCGAGCCTCCGCGCCTCGGGGTACGGCAGCCCGGCGAGGCTCCCGGGCTCCGCCTCGGGCGCGCCGGCGCGGCCGAGCGTCGGCGGCAGCTCGCCGGGACCGAGCTCCTCGCCGCGGGCGAGCACGACGGCGCGCTCCACCAGGTTCTCGAGCTCCCGGACGTTGCCGGGGAACGGGTGCGCGACCAGCGCCTCCAGGAACGCGGGGCCAACGCGGATGCGCTTCTTCGCCGCGGCCGCGAAGCGCCCGGCGAAGTGCCGGGCGAGGAGCGGGATGTCCACCGGACGCTCGCGGAGCGGCGGCACCTTCAGGGTGATCACCGCGAGCCGGTAGTAGAGGTCCCGCCGGAACCTGCCGCGAGCCACCGCCTCCTCGAGGTCGACGTTCGTGGCCGCGACGACGCGGGCGTCGACGCGCACGCTCTCCTGGCCGCCGACGCGCCGGAGCTCCCCCTCCTGCAGCACGCGGAGGAGGCGCACCTGCACGGCCGGCGAGACGTCGCCGATCTCGTCGAGGAAGATCGTGCCGCCGCTCGCCTCCTCGAAGAGGCCCCGCCGGGCCGAGGTCGCGCCGGTGAACGCGCCCTTCACGTGGCCGAAGAGCTCCGACTCGAGCAGGGTCTCGGTGAGCGCCGAGCCGTTGACCGCGACGAAGGGGCCCGACGCCCGGTCGGAGACGGCGTGCAGCGCGCGGGCGACGAGCTCCTTGCCGGTGCCGCTCTCGCCGAGGACGAGGACGGTGGACGAGGAGCGCCCGACCTGCCGGACGAGGCGCCGCAGCTCCTCGATCTTCGGGCTGCGGCCCAGGAGGCCGAGGCTCTCCTCCTGCTCGCCGAGCCGCGCCTCGAGCTCGCGGGCGCGGCCGAGGAGCGCCTTGCGCTCGGCGGCCTTGCGCACGGTGCGCACGACCAGGTCGAGGTCGGCGAACGGCTTCGTCACGTAGTCGTACGCGCCGCCCTTCACCGCCTCGACCGCGGTCTCCACCGTGGCGAAGCCGCTCATCATCACCACCTCGACGTCGGGGCGGCGGGCCTTGACGGCGCGGAGCAGGTCGAGGCCGGAGAGGCCCGGCATGCGCACGTCGGTGAGGAGGACGTCGGCGTCCTCGTCGACGAGCGCCGCGAGGGCGTCCTCGGGCCGGACGAAGCCGCGGACGGCGAAGCCGGCGCGTCCCAGCGCGAGCTCGAGCGAGCGGACCACGCCAGGCTCGTCGTCGGCGATCACGACCCTCGGCGGCGCCTCGTCCACGGCGTGCGCCGGCGTCAGCCGTGCCGGCGGCGCCGGGCCGGATCCGACGCGTGCAGCCCGTACACCAGCGCGAGCACCCCCAGCGCCAGGTAGGCCCCGAGCCACGGATACGCCTGCAGCACCTCCACCATCCCCCTACCTCCCCTCGCCCTGTCTCCCGTCCGGATCGCCGCCCTCGTCGGCGGCGTCGCGGAGCTCGTTCGCGGGCGGGTCAGCCTGCTCCCGCACGTCCACCCCCTGCAGCCGGGCGAGCCGAGCCTCCGCCGTCACCAGATCGCTCTCGGCCACCGCCAGCGCGAGCTCGAGGACGACGCGACGCTCGGCGGCGACCCCGGCGGCCAGCGCCTTCCGCAGCCGCTCCACCCGCGCCCGGCCGTCCTCGACGGCCGCGCACAAGAAGTCGAACTCCGGGCTCCCGGATTCCATGAGCCCAGGATCCGCACCGGCCATGGGATGCGCCACGACCCGCCTGTCCTGGACCATGCGCACCGGCGCTCCGGTCGGGGACTGGCGCGAGGCGCGACGGGCGCTCGCGTAGGCTCGGCGCCATGACCCCCGACCTGACCTACGCCCTCCTCCTCGCCGTGCAGGCGCTCCACCTCCTGCACCACCGCCTCGCGAAGCGGCACATCAGCTTCGCCGAGGTGATCTCCGGGGCGGTGCTCTGCGTGCCGCTCGACGCGCCGGTGCCGGCGCTCGTCCTGTCGGCGGCGCACCTGTCGCTCGTCGCGGTGCAGGTCGTCGGCAGCCTCTTCATCCGGCGGCTCTCGCCCTCGTGGCCCGCGCCGGCGGCCGGGAAGTGAGCGCCGCCGGTGCGCAGCGTTCCTCCGTCCCGCGGCGCTGCCGCCGCGGCGAGCCGAGGATCGCGCCATGCCCATGCACCTCTGGACGGAGATCGGAAGGAGCCACCCGAACGCCGGCGCGAGGCCGTGGGACCCGCTCGCCGCGTGCGCGGAGGCGTGCAACGCCTGCGAGCTCGCCTGCCTCGCCTGCGCGGACGCCTGCCTCTACGAGGCCGACCCGCGGACGCTGCGGGCCTGCATCTCGCTGAACCTCGCCTGCGCCGCGGTGTGCGGCGCGACGCAGCGGCTCGCGAGCCGCCCGGGTGCGGCGGGCCCGGTCCTCGAGGCGCAGCTCCGCGTCACGCTCGAGGCGGCGCGGGCGTGCGCCGCCGAGTGCGCGAAGCACGCCGCCGCGCACGAGCACTGCCTCGTCTGCCGCGACGTCTGCGAGCGCTGCGTGGCGGCGTGCCAGCTCGTGCTCCGCCGGGACTTCGCGGCGCCGGCGCACTGACCGACAATGCGGCCGGAGGTGCCGCACGTCCCCGCCGCCCGAACGCGCTGCCGTGCCCGGCGACGGGCTCCTGCGCCCGCTGCCGCTCGCCGCGATCCTCCTGCTCGTGCTCAACGACCACGTGTGGAAGGCGGCGCACCCGTCGGCGCTGACGGGGAAGCTCTCCGACCTCGCGGGCCTCGCGTTCTTCCCGCTGCTCCTCGTGGCCGGCGTCGAGCTCGCGACGCGGCGGGTGCACGGCCGGGCGACGCTCCTCGCGGCGGTGGCGGCGACCGGCCTGGTCTTCGTGCTGGTGAAGACGACGGCGCCGGGCGCCGCGGCGTACCGCTTCGGGCTCGCGCTCCTGCAGTGGCCGGTCCACGCGCTGCCCGCGCTCGCCCGCGGGCTCGAGCTGCCGCCGGTGCGCCCGGTGGCGCTGGTGCAGGACCCGACCGATCTGCTGGCGCTGCCGGCCCTCGCGCTCGCGGCATGGGCCGGCTGGCGCCGTCAGTACGAGCCCTCGACCGCGACCGACAGGTCGTAGCCGACCAGCGTCTTCCCGAGCTCCTCGTACGCGACGGCGTTCCTGCCGCCCTCCCCCGACAGCGACAGCGCGCCCGCGGCGCCGAACGATCCGTAGAAGGTCCAGCGCGCGGCGAGGCCGACGAAGTCGGCGTGGAGGTCGCCGAGCCGCGGATCGCCGGCGAGGATCGGCTCGAGGTCGTCGTAGCGCGGCTCGTAGAAGTCGGCCCGCGACTGCTCGTAGCGCCGGTACCGCCCGACCACCAGGACGTCCGCCGGGAGCTCCTTGGCGAGCGCCACCTCCGGGACCAGCGCGCGCACGCCCCAGCTGTCGCCGTAGGCGCCGGCGCGGGCGTGGAGCGCCGTCCCCGCGCCGAGGTGCGCGGCGCCGCCCGCGTGCAGGAGGAGGCGGTCCCGCGCCTCGGGGAGCTTCTCCGGGAAGATGGTGGTGCGCACGAGCACGCGGCGGTACGGGCTCGTGAGCCTGCCGCGCTGCGCCGTCGCGGTCGCTCCGCCCGTGGCCACGAGCCACGGCGTGAGGAGCTGGGTCGCGAGCACGCCGCCGACGACGCGGTCGTGGCGCGCCGGCCAGAGGCCGTCCTCGCCGGGCGGCGCCTCGGCAGGCTCGATGGTGTCGCGGCCGCCGCCGACGAACGCGGAGAGCGCGAGGTTGCGCTCGAACAGCTCGGTGGTGCCGGTGACCCGCGCGCCCACCGAGCCGTAGTCGGGCTCGGTCGAGCCGCGGGCCTCGACCCGGAGCCACGCCGGCGCCTCGCCGAGCGCCCCGCGGCCCTCGACGCCGAGCACGCCCTCGTACCGGCGCTTGGCGAGGCCGCCGTCGCCGCC
>CAZDGH010000369.1:0-6140 GCA_964504805.1 uncultured Myxococcales bacterium
CCTCCGCCGCCCGTGCCGCCGCTGCCGCCCGCGCCGCCGCTGCCGCCGGCGCCACCCGACCCGCCGGCGCCGCCGCTCCCGCCGCCACCGTCCGGGGTCGGGTCGCTCGCGGTCTCGTCGCCGCTCGAGCAGGCGGCGAGGACGAGGAGCGACGCAGACATGAGGGCGAGGGACGTGCGCATGGGGCCTCCGCGGTGGATGGGCCACATGCTACCACCCTCGATTGACTCCCCCCGGTCGAGAGCCTACAAACCGGCCCATGCGTCCGCTCCTCTCCCGCCCCGGCCTCCGGGTCCTCCCGCTCCTGCTCGGCGCGGCCCTCGCGGCCTGCGGCGAGGACGAGGCTCCGCCCGAGGAGGGCCCGGGCCAGACCGATCCGTGCACGGTGCACCTCGCGCCCTCCGCGGACGACCAGACCGCGGTGCAGACCGCGCTCATCGAGGCGTCGCCCGGCTCGGTGCTCTGCTTCGACGACGGCGTCTACCGCTTCACCGACGAGCTCTCGCTCACCGTGCCGGGCGTCACCCTCCGCGGCACCGGCGACCGCGCGGTGTGGGACTTCTCCGGGCAGTCCGTCGGCGGCTCCGGCGGCAACGGCCTCTCGGTCACCGCCGACGACTTCGTCATCGAGCGCCTCACGGTGATCAACACCCCCGGCGACTCGATCCGCGTCGACGCCGCGGACAACGTCACCTTCCGCGCCGTGACCGTGCGCTGGGACGGGCCGGCCTCCGACGAGAACGGCGCCTACGCGCTCTACCCGGTGCGCTGCACCAACGTCCTCATCGAGGACTGCGACATCTCCGGCGCCTCCGACGCGGGCATCTACGTCGGCCAGTCGAGCAACATCGTGGTCCGCCGCAACAAGGCCCACCAGAACGTCGCCGGCATCGAGATCGAGAACTCGTTCGACGCCGAGGTCTACGAGAACGAGGCGACGAACAACACCGGCGGCATCCTCGTCTTCAACCTCCCGGGCGAGCAGATCACCCAGAAGGACGGCAAGCGCACCCTCGTGCGCGACAACGTCGTCGACGGGAACAACCACCCGAACTTCGCCACGCCGGGCAACATCGTCGCCGCGGTGCCGGTCGGCACCGGCATCCTGGTGATGGCGGTGGACGAGGTCGAGATCCGCGACAACGTCATCCGGAACAACGAGGCGTACGGCGTCGGCGTGGTCAGCTTCGTGACCGTCGACATCCTGCGCGGCGGCAGCGGCGCCATCGACGACGCCGCGTACGATCCCTACCCCGAGACGGTCTACGTCCACGGCAACGAGTTCGCGGACAACGCCACCCGCGCCGAGGGGCAGATCGCCGCGGTCGCGCCGCTCGCCGACATCATCTGGGACGGGTACGTCGACGCCGCCAAGCCGGACCCGGACGCGATGAAGCTCTGCCTCGGCGACAACGGCGGGGCGACCTTCAAGAACTTCGACTCGCCGGGCGGGTTCGAGCGGCCCTCGACGGATCCGGCGCCGCACGACTGCTCGCACGACCCGGTCCCGCCGGTCACCCTCTAGCGCGATGGCGACGACGATCTCGCGCGCGGCCCTCCTGCTCGGGGCCGCGCTGCTCGCAGGCTGCGACGACGCGCCCGAGGAGCCCGCCCCCGAGCCGGGCGGCCACGCAGGCCACGGCGGCCACGACCACCCGCAGCTGCTCTCGGAGTGGGGCTTCTTCGCGGACGGCCCGGCGCAGGTGCCGGCCGAGGGCGTGATCCCCTACGACGTCAACGCGCCGCTCTTCTCCGATCACACGCTGAAGCACCGCTTCTTCCGGCTGCCGGAGGGCGCGCGGGTCACCTACGACGACACCGGCCGCTGGGTCTTCCCGGAAGGCGCCGTGCTGGTGAAGACGTTCTCGTACCCGCGCGACGCCCGGGACCCGTCCCTCGGTGAGCGGCTGCTCGAGACCCGCCTCCTCGTCCGCACCGCGGGCGCGTACACCGTCCACACCTTCGTCTGGAACGAGGCGCAGACCGACGCCGAGCACGTGGTCGCCGGCGCCCGGATCCCGGTCTCGTGGATCGACGCCGGCGGCGTCGAGCAGTCGCTCGAGTACCGGGTGCCGAACACCAACCAGTGCCTCGGCTGCCACGGCGGCAGCGAGTACGGCGTCACCGACGTGCTCGGGCCCAGGACGCGGCAGCTCAACCGGCTCCGCGACTTCGGCGACGGGCCGGTGAACCAGATCGACCACTTCGACGCGCTCGGGCTCCTCGACCGGACGCCGCCGCCCGCCGGCGCGCGCGAGACCCTCCCGGAGCCGTTCTCGGACCTCGCCCCGCTCGAGGCGCGCGCCCGCGCGTACCTCGAGGCGAACTGCGCCCACTGCCACTACGAGGACGGCGCCGCCGGCTCGAGCGGCCTCCACCTCGGCCTCGAGGTGGAGCAGCCGGGCGCGCTCGGCGTCTGCAAGGTGCCGTTCGCCGCGGGCGAGGGCACCGGCGGCCACCTCTACGACATCGTCCCGGGTCGCCCCGAGGAGTCGATCCTCGTCTTCCGGATGCGCTCGGTGGATCCGAACATCAAGATGCCGGAGCTTCCGGCGCAGCTCGCCGACACCGCCGGCGCCGACCTCGTCGCCGCCTGGATCGACGCCATGACGCCCGAGGGCTGCCCCTAGCGCCCCCGGGTCGGAGCCCCCCATGCCCAACGCCTTCGGAACGCAGGCCGACCTCGCGGTCGGAGCCCGCACGTACCGGATCCACCGCCTCGACCTGCTGGCGAAGGGGAGGCCGGGCGTGGCGCGGCTCCCGTACTCGCTCAAGGTGCTGCTCGAGAACCTGCTCCGGCACGAGGACGGCCGCGTCGTCCGGAAGGAGGACGTCGAGGCGGTGTGCGCCTGGGATCCGAAGGCGGAGCCGAGCCAGGAGATCTCGTTCCACCCGGCGCGGGTGCTGCTCCAGGACTTCACCGGCGTGCCCGCGGTCGTCGACCTCGCGGCGATGCGCGAGGCGTTCGTGCGCCTCGGCGGCGACCCGAAGAAGATCAACCCGCTCTCGCAGGCCGATCTCGTCATCGACCACTCGGTGCAGGTGGACGCCTTCGCGTCGTCGACGGCCCTCGGCTCGAACACCGCGCTCGAGTACGAGCGGAACCGCGAGCGCTACGTGTTCCTCCGGTGGGGACAGCAGGCGTTCGACGGGCTCCGGGTGGTGCCGCCGGAGACCGGCATCTGCCACCAGGTGAACCTCGAGTACCTGGCGAGCGCGGTGTACGTGAAGGACGGCGCCGCGTTCCCCGACACGCTCGTCGGCACCGACTCGCACACGACCATGGTGAACGGCCTCGGCGTGCTCGGCTGGGGCGTCGGCGGCATCGAGGCCGAGGCGGCGCTGCTCGGGCAGCCGCTGACGATGCTCCTGCCGCAGGTGGTGGGCTTCAAGCTCACCGGCAAGCTCGCCGAGGGCGCCACCGCCACCGACCTCGTCCTCACCGTCACCCAGATGCTGCGGAAGAAGGGCGTGGTCGGGAAGTTCGTGGAGTTCTTCGGGCAGGGCCTCGACGCCCTCGCGCTCGCCGACCGCGCCACCATCGCCAACATGGCGCCGGAGTACGGCGCCACCATGGGCTTCTTCCCGATCGACGACGAGACCCTCGCGTACCTGCGCTTCTCGGGCCGCTCCGACGAGCAGGTCGCCCTCGTCGAGGCGTACGCGAAGGCGCAGGGGATGTTCCGCACCGCCGGCGCGCCCGACCCCGTCTACAGCGACGTGCTCGAGCTCGACCTCGCCGCGGTGCGGCCGTCGCTCGCCGGTCCGAAGCGGCCGCAGGACCGGGTGCCGCTCGACGAGGTGAAGGCGGGCTTCCGCAAGGGCCTCGCCGAGCTGCCGGAGAAGGCCTCGCTGCGCGAGTCGCAGGTCGTCGGCGACGCCTTCACCTACGGCCTCGGCCACGGCGCGGTGGTGGTCGCCGCGATCACCTCCAGCACCAACACCTCGAACCCGGCGGTGATGCTCGGCGCGGGCCTGGTGGCGAAGAAGGCGGTGCAGCGCGGCCTCAGGCCGAAGCCGTGGGTGAAGACCTCGCTCGCGCCGGGCTCGAAGGTCGTCACCGAGTACCTGCGCGACGCGGGCCTCACGCCGTACCTCGAGGCGGCCGGCTTCCACCTGGTGGGCTACGGCTGCACCACCTGCATCGGCAACTCGGGCCCGCTGCCGGCCCACGTCGCCGAGGCGGTGCGGGCGCACGACCTCTCGGTGGCGGGCGTGCTCTCCGGCAACCGCAACTTCGAGGGCCGCATCAACCCGCAGGTGAAGCTGAACTACCTGGCCTCGCCGCCGCTCGTGGTCGCCTACGCGCTCGCGGGCTCGCTCGACGTCGACCTCACCAAGGAGCCGCTCGGCACCGATCCGAACGGCGAGCCGGTGTACCTGAAGGACGTCTGGCCGACCCGCGCCGAGATCGCCGAGGCGATCGCCCGGGCGGTGAAGCCGGAGCACTTCCGGAAGATCTACGCCGAGGTGTTCGCGGGCAACGAGGCGTGGCGGTCGCTCGACGTGCCGAAGGGCCAGACCTTCGCCTGGGAGGCGTCGTCGACCTACGTGCGGCGCCCGCCGTTCTTCGACGATCTCGGGAAGGAGCCGAAGCCGCTCGGCGACGTCCGCGGCGCCCGGGTGCTCGCGCTCCTCGGCGACTCGGTGACGACCGACCACATCTCGCCGGCGGGCAACATCGCCAAGGACTCGCCGGCGGCGCGGTACCTGGTCGAGCACGGCGTCGCCCCGAAGGACTTCAACTCCTACGGCGCGCGCCGCGGCAACCACGAGGTGATGGTGCGCGGCACGTTCGCCAACATCCGCCTGCGCAACGCGCTGGTGCCGGGCGTCGAGGGCGGCCAGACGGTGCACCTGCCGGACGGCGAGCGGATGTCGATCTACGACGCCTCGGTGCGGTACCAGGCCGAGGGCGTGCCGCTCGTCGTCCTCGCCGGCGCCGAGTACGGCACCGGCTCCTCCCGCGACTGGGCGGCGAAGGGCACGCTGCTCCTCGGGGTGCGGGCGGTGATCGCCAAGAGCTTCGAGCGCATCCACCGCTCGAACCTCGTCGGCATGGGCGTGCTCCCGCTGCAGTTCGCCGCGGGCGAGGACGCCACCGTGCTCGAGCTCACCGGCCGCGAGCGCTTCGACGTCGAGGGCATCTCGAAGGGCGTCGCCCCGGGCATGAAGCTCACCGTCCAGGCGACCTCGGACGACGGGAAGACGAGGAGCTTCCAGGTGACGGCGCGGATCGACACGCCGAACGAGGCCGACTACTACCGCCACGGCGGCATCCTCCCGTACGTGCTCCGGCAGCTCGCCTCGGCGAAGGCTTGATCGGCGGCGAGCTCGGGCGCCTCGTCCGCCTGGCCGCGCCGCTCGCGGCGGTCCACGCGGGCACGCAGCTCATGAGCGTCGTCGACACGGCCGTGGTCGGCCGGGTCGGCGAGGCCGAGCTCGGCGCCGTGGGCCTCGCCAACGGCATCTTCATGTTCGTGTCGATCCTCGGGATCGGCGTGATGCTCGCGCTCGACCCGCTCGCGGCCCAGGCCTTCGGCGCCGGCGACGGAGCCCGGGCGCGGTCGCTGCTCTGGCAGGGCACCTGGCTCGCCCTCGCCGTGGGCGTGGTGCTGGCGATCCCGGCGTTCTTCTCGCCGCTCGTGCTGGTGCCGTTCGGCATCGAGCCGGACGTCGCCGGCCTCGCCACGGTCTACCTGCGGATCCGCCTGCTCGGGCTGCTCCCGCAGCTCGTCTTCGCGGCGCAGCGCAGCTACCTGCAGGCGGCGGGCGTGACGAGGCCGATGGTGCTGTCGATGCTCGCCGGCAACGCCGTCAACGTGCTCCTCGACGTGGTGCTGGTCTTCGGCGGCGAGGCGCTGCCCCCGTGGGCCGGGCCGCTCCGCGCGATCCCTCCGCTCGGCGTCGCCGGCGCGGCCTGGGCGACGGTGGCGGTGGTGGTGCTCCAGGTCGCGCTCCTCGGCCTGGCGGTGCGGCTCGGGACGCTCGCCGCGCCGTCGTCGCGGCGGCCGCGGGCGGAGGACCTCTCGCTCGCGCTCCGGGTCGGCGCGCCGATCGGGCTGCAGCTCGGGGCCGAGGTCGGGATCTTCGAGCTCGTCGGCTTGCTCGCCGGCGGCGGCGGCCAGCACGACCGCGCC
>CAZDGH010000370.1:0-6107 GCA_964504805.1 uncultured Myxococcales bacterium
CGGCGGGCGCCGGGCGCGGCGTCGCGACGCGGGCGGCGGGCGCGGGGCCGGGCGTGGCCTCCGCCGGCAGCGTGTGCGGGTTGGTGTGCTCCTCGGGCCAGCTCGTGCCGCCGACCTGGGTGTGGCCGGCGGCGAAGCCGCCCCCGGCCGGTGCCGACGGCTGCACCAGCTCGGCCTTGATCCGGCACTCGCCGATGGCGATCTCGTCGAGCGGCGAGATCTCGGCGGTCTTCACCGGCTGCCCGTTGACGAGGACGCCGTTGCGGCTGCCGTTGTCGGCCACCACCAGCTTGCCGTTCTCGACGTAGAGCACGGCGTGGCGCGACGACACCGCCGCGTCGTCGAGGCGCAGCGTGGACTCCGGCGCGCGGCCGATCGAGATCACCCGCGCGGCGGAGAAGATCCGCGAGCCCTGGAACTGGCCGCGGACGAAGACGAAGACCTCGACGGAGGCCGCGGCGGGGGCCGCCTGTCCCGGGTGGCTCAGCGGGCGCCCTCCGGCGGGAAGACGACCTCGACGACCTCGTCGCGGTACGAGCTCCGCTCCTTCACCATGCTGCGGAGATCCGAGCTCATCCGCTCGAACAGGTAGACGGCGCCGGCCTTCGCCGTCTGGCCCTGGATGAGCCGCTCGTCGAACTCGACGCGCTCGCCGCGGCGGATCGCGTCCGGGTCGCCGGGGTCCGCGCCGCCGCCCTTCTTCGGCGCCTCGGCGGTCCTCGGCGGCGGGTCGGCGGGCTTCTCCTTCGGGGGCGGCTCGGCCTTCCGGGCCGCCTTGCCCTTGCGCGACTTGGCCTCGGCGAGCTCGGGGACGACGAGCGGTGCGGCAGAGAGGCCTACCGCGAGCGCGGCGGCGGCGATGCGGTGGAGCGTACGGCCCACGCGGCTCCCTCCTTCCGGGCGCGGGGTGAGCGCAGCGCGCCCGCCCGATCCCGGGGGTGCATCCACTCGACGGTCGTTCGAGAGTCGCCCCAAGTATCCCCCGGCCGGAGTCAGTGTCAACGCGGGCCGAACGGGTTCCCTCGTGACGACCGGGGGTTATCGGCTACTTGCGGCCTTCGGCCCCCAGGCGGCGCGGAGCCCGCTGCCGGCGTCCCTTTAAAAGGAGAGGGCCCGGAGGCCGAAGCCCCCGGGCCCTCCCCCCGCGCCGGCCGCCTCGTCAGAGCGAGGGCAGGCGCGGCGCCGGCTTCCGCGGCGTCGTCCCGAAGCGCTTCACCGCCTCGGGCTTCGCCTTCCCGCGGCGCTCGATCGGCGGCGCCCGGGTCACCGCGCGGATCCGGAACGTCCGGTCGGACGCGTCGAACCTCGACCGGTCGGTGGAGCCGGCGACCCGGATGAGCGCGCGCTCCGAGCGGGCGCCCGGCACGATCCACTCGTGGGCGCCGTCGTTCGCGGCGCCGCGGGCGATCGAGGTCCAGGTCTGCCCCTGGTCGAGCGAGTACTCGAGGTCGACCGCGCTGAACGAGCCCTGGGTGCTCCAGGTCACGAGCACGGTGGTGCCCGGCACGAACGACTCGCCGCCGTTCGGCGCGGTGAGCGTGATCGTGCCGCCCGGCGGACCCTGCTCCCCGGTGCCGTCGGGGTGCACGCCGACGATCTTGCCGACCGACGGCACGCCGTCCCGGTCCACGACGAACAGCTGGTAGTAGCCCGGCGGCACCAGGTTCGGATCGCTCGGCGCGGTGACCCGGAGCGCGTTGCCCTCCACCTGGAACGGCAGCGACGCGAAGCGGATGCTCTCGTCGAACGCGTGGGTGATCGCGCCGAGGCGGAGCAGCGTCACCTTGGCGATCCGCGTGGCGTCGGCGGTGGGCAGGAGGAAGCTCTCGCCCGACGCGAGCTGCGCCGGGGCCGAGTCGAGCGCCGGCCGCGGGCCGCGGAACAGGTACGGCGGCGAGAACATCTCGATGGTGTCCTCGTGGCGGCCGCCGCCCAGCATCACCCGGCCGTCCGGCAGGAGCACCGCCGTGGAGTGGTAGCCGCGGTAGTGCGAGTGGCTCGCCAGGCTCGTCCAGGTCTCGGTCTCGGGATCCCAGACCTCGGCGTGGAGCACCGGCTCGTCGCCGTTGTCCTTGCCGGCGCCCTGCGAGCCGCCGAGGACGAGCACCTTGCCGTCGGGCAGGAGCGTGGTGTTGTGCTGCCGCCGCGGCGTCGACATCGGCGTCGAGGTGCGCCACTGCGGGTTCGGGTCGTTGAGGTCGATCAGCTCGACGCTCGCCGTCGGCGGGTCGCCGCCGCCGTGCATCATGATCTTGCCGGGCTCGTACATCACCGAGCCGCCGTAGTCGCGATCCAGGTGCGAGAGCTCGCCGAACTTCTCGATCGAGCCGGCGCCGGCGGTGTCCATCCAGAACGACTCGCCGAAGGTGCTGGTGAGGAACAGTTTGCCGTTCGGCGCCACGAACGTGCGCGGGTAGAACGGCAGGTCCTGCTGCGCGCCGGTGAGGTCGCGCCAGGCGCCGGTCGCCACGTCCCAGACCTGCGGCAGCTGGTTGTTCACGTCCGAGCCGTCGGTCTCGCCGGCGATGACGACCGCGCTGCCGTCGGCGAGCGCCGTCACCGTCGGGTACCAGCGCCGGTCGTTCATCGCCGGCAGCGGCTCCCACGTCATCGTGAACGGGTCGAACAGCACCGCGTCCGGCATGCCGACGTGCGAGTCGAGGTGGCCGCCGGCGAAGAGCACCCGGCCGTCGGAGAGGAAGGCGTGGCCGGAGCAGAAGATGTTGTAGCCGACGAAGGGCAGCTCCACGACCTCGTTGGTCGTGGGATCCCAGACCCACTGCGAGTGACCCGCGTCGAACTCGCCGATGAAGAGCAGCTTGCCCGTCGGCAGGAGCACCGCGTGGGTCGGCCCCGTCGGCCACTCCGCCGGCTCGTCGAACGCGCCGAGCACCGGATCCGCCCCCGCCAGCGCCGGTAGCGCCAGCGCCACCGCCATCACCGCTGCCTTGCACGAAGCACGCATACTTGACCCCCCGGTCTTGTTGGTACGGCTTCTGCTCGCTGCGTCGGTGCTACGGGCCCCGGGTGGGACCCAGCTGCAGCCGCGGGCGTACGCCGAAAGGATCGAGCTCCTCCGGCTTCGGCCGCACGGGCGCGGCCGGCACCGGCGGCGCGCGCGTGATCGAGGTGACGCGGAACGGCTCGTCGGTCTGGTCGGCGAGCGCCCGATCCGCGGTGCGGGCGACGCGCACCAGGGCGCGCTCGCTGCGCACGCTCGGGACGCGCCAGCGGTGCGAGCCGCTGTTCGAGGTCGACCGCGCGATCGAGATCCAGGTGCGCCCGAGATCGAGCGAGTACTCGAGGTCCACCGGGCCGACGTCGCCCTCCGACTGCCAGGTGACGTCGATGGTCGTCCCCGGCGCGAAGGTCTCGCCGCCGTTCGGCGCCGTCACCTGCAGGCGCGTCGTCGGCACCACCGGACCGTCGCCCGACGGGATGGTCACCATCCGGGCGATCGACGGGACGCCGTCTCCGTCGACGAGGAACAGCATGTACGGCCCGGGCGGCGCGAGGTTCGGATCGGCGGGCGCGGTGACGCGGACGCCGCCCGCCTCGGCGCCGAACGACAGCGGGACGAAGCGCGTGTTCTGGTCGAACGCGTGGGTGACCGAGCCGAGGCGCACCAGCGACACCTTCGCGACCCGCGACGGGTCCGGCGTGCCCACGGAGAACGCCTGCCCGCGGGCCAGCGCGCTCGGCGCCGAGGTGATCACCGGCCGCGGGCCGCGGAACAGGTACGGCGGCGAGAAGACCCCCGCGGTGCGATCGTGGCGCCCACCGCCGACGAGCACCCGGCCGTCGGGCAGGAGCAGCGCGGTCGAGTGGTAGCCGCGGTAGATCGTGTTCGAGGCGAGCCGCGTCCAGGTGCCGGTCGCCGGGTTCCAGGACTCGGCGTGGAAGACGGGCGACTCGTCGTCGTCGAAGTCGTCGCCGTACGAGCCGCCGGTCACGAGCACGTTGCCGTCGGGCAGCATGATGGTGTTGTGCTGCCGGCGCGGCGTGCTCATCGGCGCCACCGTGCGCCAGGTGGGCTGCGCCTCGGCGAGGTCGATCACCTCGGCGACCGCGGTGGGCGGCTCGCCGCCGCCGACCACCAGGATCTTGCCCGGCTCGTACATCACCGCGCCGCCGTAGGTGCGGCCGCCGACCTCGAGCTCGCCGAAGGGCACGAGCGCGCCCTCGCCGGTCGGATCCATGAAGTAGGTCTGCTGGCGCGGGCCGGCGATGAAGACGCGGCCGTCGGGCGCGAGGAACTGCCGCGGGTAGTACGGCAGCGCGGCCTCGGCGCCGGTGAGGTCGCGCCAGGCGTTGCGCCACGGCTCGTAGACCTGCGGGAGCTCGTTGACGACGCCGGCGGCGTTGGTCTCGCCGGAGACGACGAGGACGCTGCCGTCGGCGAGCGTGGTCGCCGACGGGTACCAGCGCAGGCCGTTCATCTTCGGCACCGCCTGCCAGGTGAGGGTCAGCGGGTCGAAGATGGCGGCGTCGTCGAGGCCGACGTGGGAGTCGAGGTGACCGCCGGCGAGGAAGAGCCGGCCGTCCTCGAGGTAGGCGTGCCCCGAGCAGAAGATGTTGAAGCCGACGTAGGGCAGCTGCTCGATCGCGTTCGTCTCGGGATCCCACACGTACTGTGCGTGGCCGTCCTCGAACTCGCCGAAGAACATCACCTTGCCCGTCGGCAGGAGGTGGGCGTGCGTCGGACCGGCCGGCCAGTCCTCCGGCGCCGTCCAGGCGCCGAGCACGGGGTCGGCGCCGGCGGGTCCCGGCAGCGCAGCCGCCAGGACGAACGCCCACGCGGAAAGCCTCGACCTTCTCATCTCCCTCCCCCTCGCCCTGGCACCACGAGCACCCCCCCTGGAGCCTCGTCCGCGGTGCCGTGTCCGGCCTGCACGGTGATGCGGCCGGCACGGCGTCGAAACCCACCGACCGAGGAGCGCGGACGGGGCCCTCGCTCGTCCGGCGCGCGCTGCGCGGCGGAAGGGCCGCGATCGGCGGGCGCGCGTCCCGCGAGGTGCGAGCGATCGAGGGCCGACGGCGGCACGAGCCCCGGCGGGCGCGGGGGAGGTGGCGGGGCGCGCCGGTCAGGGATCGATCCGGAGGACGCGGCCGGTGCGCCGATCGACGAAGACGAGCCGGCCGTCGGTGCCGAACGCGAAGCCGGCGAGCGCGCCCGCGGGCAGGCCGGTGTCGAGGGATCGGACCGGCCGGCCGTCCCGGTCGAAGGCGTGGAAGCGGCCGGTCGCCGCGTCGCTCACGAAGACGAGGCCGTCGTGGAGCTCGAGGCCGCTCGGCCGCTCGAGCGAGCCCGGCGGGACGACCTCGACGAGGGCCGCGCCGTCGACGTGGTTGCGCGCCACCACCGGCTCGAGGCCGCCGAAGCGGTCGCCGACCGTGCCGGTGGTGGCGTCGAGGCGGACGACGCGGCCGTTCCCCGTGTCGGCGACGAAGAGCTGGCCGGTCTCGGGATCGTAGGCGAGGTGGCTCGGCACGCCTTCCACGCCGGCCACGGCGCCCGGCACGTAGCGGTAGATCTCGCCGTCCGAGTGATCGTCGTGGCCCGGGCCGTGGTCGGCCTGGAAGTCGTAGAGGTCGAGGGCGCCCTCGCGCGCGTTGAAGACGAAGTAGGCGTTCCCCTGCACGTGGGCGATGCCCCGGCAGAACGAGGTGGAGTGCAGCATGTCGAGGTGCGAGCCGAGGCCGAGCGGCGTCGGCTGCGCGAAGATCGAGAGGTCGGCGGAGAACAGCGCCGGGCCCATGAAGTGGTTGCCGCCGTTGTCGCTGTCGCCGCAGACGGCGAAGGTCTGGCCCCACGCCTCGCTCACCGCGCCGAAGGCGAGCGCCGGCGGGCTCGCCATGAAGTGCGCGGCGGCGGGATCGCGGAGGCGCTGCGCGGACGGCCCGTCGAGGATCACCACCGAGCCGTCCTCCTTGTCGAGCACCCAGAGGCGGCCCGGCACGGAGGGGTCGAAGGCGAGGTCGACGGGATCGCGGGAGAGCGCGCCGTCGTAGAGCTCGACGAAGGTGACCGAGCCGGGCGAGCCGTCGCCGAGGCCGAGCGCGGCGCCGCGCGGCGCGACCGCGCCGCCGTCCCCTCCGCCGCCGGG
>CAZDGH010000371.1:0-6060 GCA_964504805.1 uncultured Myxococcales bacterium
CCCGGCGTCGGGCGCACCGCGCACGTGCAGCGAGACGCCGTCGGGCAACGCCACCCCGCCCGCCCCCGGCCTCCGCAGCGCCACCTCGACGCGCCCGTCGCCGGCCGCGAACGAGAGCCGCACCTCGCCGTCGCGGAGGTCGATCGACGGCACCGGCCTGCCGAACGGCGGCGGCGGCGCGAAGCCCTCGAGCCCGCCGAGCGCCTCGGCGATCCCCTGCGGGAGGCGCGTCCCCTCCGGGTCCACCTCGGCGAGCCGCGCGGCGTCGATCGGCGCGAGCTCCGCCGTGCCGTACCGCCGCGCGTAGGTCTCGAAGACGCCGCTGCAGGAGCCGTCGAAGAGGCACCGCGCGCACGAGGCCGGCTTCACCTTGTCGCGGCGCTTCACCTCGTACTTGTCCCACGGCTCGGAGAGCCGGTCGTCGCCGTCGATGGCGACGGTGAGCGTCGGCTCGCCGTCGTGGTGGATGACGTGGGCGAGCGACGGCGCCACGCAGTACGGCAGGTTCCCGAGGTTGACGTCGAAGCCCTCGGGGAAGCCGCGGACCATCGCCGCGAGCGGCGGCACCACCGCGGCGAACGACGGGATCATCGCCTCGAGCTCGGCCTCGGTGCGGTCGCCGGCGTCGAGCGGCCGCATCAGATCCACGTGGAGCTGCACCGCGCCCGCCGGCAGGAGCAGCGCCGGGAACGCCGGCACCGACTCGTGGTTCGAGGTGACGAGGCACATGTTCACGGTGAGCCGCTGCTCCCGCTCGGCGAGGTGCCGCATCGTCTCGACCAGGCGCCGGAAGGAGCCGGGCTTCCGCGTGGTCCGGTCGTGGGCCTCCTCGGTCGCGCCCTGCAGCGAGAGCCGCCAGGTGAACCGGCCGCCGGTGGCGAGCACCTCGTCGATGAACGAGGCCCGCGCGGTCTTCACGCCGTTGGTGAAGATCACGATCTCCTCGAAGCCGAGGGCGACCGCCTCCTTCACCACCGCCAGGAACGACGGCTGGAGCGTCGGCTCGCCGCCGAGGAGGGTGAGCTTCCGCAGGCCCTGCGCGTGCGCCGCGCGCACCCGGGCGAGCAGCGGCGCGGCCTCGAGCGGGAACGCCTCGCGGCGCTCGGTGCGCTGGCCGCTGACGCAGAAGACGCAGCGGTTGTTGCACATGTGACCGAGCTGGATCTCGATCTGGCGCTCGGGCTCCATCGCGCCCGCGATCCTAGCCCGTCGCGGTGTAGGCTGCGCCGCCATGGATCCCCGCCGCGAGAGCTTCGTCCGGATGGCCACCCTGGTGGGGAACGCCTCGTGGCTGGTGGTGCTGGGCGCGTTCTTCGCCGTGCGCGCCGGGGCGATCCCGGCGGGCGCGCAGGCCGCCGCCGGCGTCGCCGCCTTCGTGGTCGTCCTGCTCCTGAACGGCCCGGCGGCGATGGTCGCGGTCTCCCGGGCCTCCCGCGGGATCCCGGGCGCCTTCGCCGTGGGCGTCTCGGTCGCCATCCGGCTCGTCGCCGCTGCCTGGGTCGCCGCGGTGCTCCTCGGCCTGGGGCCGACGCTTTGATCGCCATCACCGGCGCCACCGGCCTCGTCGGCAACGCCATCGCCCGCCGCCTCGCCGCCGCCGGCGAGAAGGTCCGCGCCCTCGTCCGCGATCCGGCCCGCGCCGAGGAGCTCCTCCCCGGCGGCGTCGAGCTCGTCCGCGGCGACGTCACCGATCCCGCCTCGCTCCCTCCGCTGGTGCGGGGCGCCGAGCTCGTGTTCCACGCCGCGGGGATGCCGGAGCAGTGGGCCCGCGACGAGGCGATCTTCGACCGCGTGAACCGGCAGGGCACGAGGAGCGTGCTCGAGGCCGCCCGCGAGGCCGGCGTGCGCCGCGCCGTCTACACCTCGACGATGGACGTCTTCGCCGCTCCGCCCGGCGGCACCCTGGTCGAGACCGCCCTCGACGGCGTGGACAAGCCGACCGCCTACGAGCGCTCGAAGGCGCTCGCCGACCGCGAGGCGGAGGCGGTGCGGGCGAAGGGCCTCGAGGTGGTGCACCTCTGCCCGTCGGCGGTGTACGGCCCGAGCCCGGTGCACGTGGCGCTGAACTCCTTCTTCCTGCAGGTGCTGAAGAAGGAGGCGCCGCTCGTCCCGCCGAAGGGGATGAGCGTCGCCTACGTCGACGGCGTCGCCGACGCGCACCTCGCCGCCGCCGCGCGGGGCGTGAGCGGCGAGCGCTACCTGCTCTCCGACGCCTACGTCTCGAACCACGAGCTGGCGACGCGGATCGCGAAGGCCGGCGGCCTCCCGAAGGCGCCGCCCACCGCGCCCTACTTCCTGCTGGCGACGCTCGCCTACGCCTCGGCGCCGTTCGCGAAGCTCTTCGGGCTGCGGCCGCTGCTCTCGCTCGGGCAGCTCGCGTTCCTCCGCTGGGACGTGCGCGTCGACGCGCGGAAGGCGGAGGCCTCGCACGGCTTCCGCCCCACGCCCGTCGCCGACGGCGTGGCGAGGACGGTGTCGTTCCTGGTGGACCAGGGCCTCGCCCCGAGGAGGAGCCCGTGAAGCTCTACTACGTGCCGAAGACCCGCGCGTTCCGCGTGCGCTGGCTGCTCGAGGAGCTCGCCGTCCCGTACGAGCTGGTGCGGATGGAGCCGAAGGACACCAAGGCGCCGGCGTACCTCGCCGTCCACCCGAAGGGCCACGTGCCGGCGCTCGTCGACGGCGACACCACGCTGTTCGAGTCGGCGGCGATCTGCCTCTACCTCGCCGATCGCTTCCCGGAGCAGCGGCTCGCCCCGCCGCCGGGGAGCGCCGCGCGCGGCGCGTACTACCAGTGGATCTGCTTCGCGCTCACCGAGCTCGAGCCGCACTGCGCCGCGGTGCACGCCCACACCGTCAAGCTCCCCGAGGCCGAGCGGGTGCCGGCGGCGGCGGAGTCGGCGAAGGCCCAGCTCGTCCCGGCGCTGAAGGTCCTCGAGGCGCACCTCGCCGGCCGCACCTTCGTCGCCGGCGACTCGTTCACCGCCGCCGACGTGCTGGTCGCGGGCATCGCCGGGTGGGCGCGGCTCCTCGGCCTCGCCGACCCCGCGGCGTACCCGTCGCTCGCCGCGTACCACACCGCCTGCGTGCAGCGGCCGGCCGCGAAGGCGGCCCGCGCCGACTGATCCCGCGGTAGGATCGCCGCTCGTCACGTGCTCGTGGGGGGCGGCCGCTTGGAGCAGCCGATCCACATCCCGTCCGGCCGGTTCGGCCGCTACGCGCTCCGCTCGCGCGTCGGCCAGGGCGGGATGGCCGAGGTCTACCGCGCCGAGGTCGTCGACGATCTCGGCGAGCTCCGCACCGTCGCGCTCAAGCTGCTCCGGCCCGACGCGCCGCCGGCGGCGGTGCAGGGCTTCGACTTCGAGTCGGACGTGATGGCGCTGCTCGACCACCCGAACCTCGTCCGCCGGCTCGAGGTCGGCGAGGCCGGCGGCCGCCGCTACCTGGCGATGGAGGACGTCTTCGGCGGCGACCTCGGGCAGCTCCTCGCCGCGCACCGCGAGGCGCGCACCTCGGTGCCGCTCCCGATCGCGCTCAAGGTCGCCGTCGACCTGCTCCACGGCCTCGCCTGCTTCCACGCGGCGCGGACCCGCGGCGGCGACCCGCTCGGCCTCGTCCACGGCGACGTCAACCCGTCGAACGTCTTCCTCTCCGTCGACGGCGCGGTGAAGCTCGGCGACTTCGGCGTCGCCTTCGCCACCCGCGGGCGGGCGCGCGAGACCCCGTCGTTCTCGGCGGGCAAGCTCCACTACCTCTCGCCCGAGCAGGCGCTCGGGACCCGCGTCGGGCAGCCGAGCGACGTCTTCGCCGTCGGCGTCATCCTCTTCGAGCTCTTCGTCGGCTACCGGCCCTTCGACGGCGCCGACGAGGAGCAGGTCCTCTCGCGGATCCGGGCCGCGAAGGTCGAGCTGCCGCAGGCGATCGTCGATCCGCGCCTCGCCCGGATCGTGCGGCGGGCGCTCGCGGCCTCGCCGAAGGAGCGGCACGCCACGGCCGGGGAGCTGTGCGGCGAGCTGGTGCGCTTCCAGCTCGACGAGGGGCTCTTCTGCGCCCCGGCCTCGCTCGGCGAGCACCTGACCGAGCTGCTGGGCGTCGCCGGCTGACGCTGCGGTGCGCATCGTCTCCGGGCGATGGCGCTGCCGGTCGAGCCCCCCGTCGAGCCGATGCTCGCCCGCCTCGAGGAGGCGATCCCCCGCGGCGAGGGCTTCCGCTACGAGCCGAAGTGGGACGGCTTCCGGGCCATCGTCTACAAGGACGGCGAACGGATCCGGCTCGGCAGCCGCAACGGCCAGCCGCTCGAGCGGTACTTCCCCGAGCTGGTCGCGTCGCTCCGCGAGGCGCTGCCGGAGCGGATCGTCGTCGACGGCGAGATCGTCGTCGGCGGCCCCGGCGGCCTCGACTTCGACGCGCTGCTCCAGCGGATCCACCCCGCCGCGAGCCGGATCGCGAGGCTCGCCGTGGAGACGCCGGCGTCGTTCGTCGCCTTCGACCTGCTCGCGCTCGGCGACGAGGACCTGCGGCAGCGCCCGTTCGCGGAGCGGCGGCGGAAGCTCACCCGCGCGCTCGGGAGGCCGCGCCCGCACGCGCGCGTCGTGCTCACGCCCGAGACCGACGACCCGGCGGTCGCCGAGCGCTGGTTCGTGAAGCTCGAGGGCGCGGGCCTCGACGGCGTGATCGCGCGGCGCGCCGACCTGC
Organism: uncultured Myxococcales bacterium; assembly: GCA_964504805.1. Classification (GTDB taxonomy): domain Bacteria; phylum Myxococcota; class Myxococcia; order Myxococcales; family Vulgatibacteraceae; genus CAZDGH01. Next base: position 4,693 of record CAZDGH010000371.1, read on the forward strand.
CCTACGTCGAGGGCGAGCGGGTGATGGTGAAGGTGAAGCACGAGCGCACCGCCGACTGCGTCGTCGGCGGCTACCGCCTCGGCAAGGACGGCGCGGGCGTCGGCTCGCTGCTGCTCGGTCTCTACGACGAGGACGGGGTGCTCCACCACGTGGGCCACACCTCGGCGTTCGCCGCCAGCGAGCGCCGCGCGCTGCGCGAGAAGCTCCGGCCGTACGAGGGCGGCCCGAGCTTCGGCGAGGGCCGCACCCCCGGAGGCCCGAGCCGCTGGGCGCAGGGCCGCGACATGTCGTGGATCGCCGTGCGCCCGTCGCTCGTCTGCGAGGTGCGCTTCGACCACCTGCAGGGCGATCGCTTCCGCCACGCCGCGCGCTTCGTGCGCTGGAGGCCGGACCGCGCGCCCCGCTCGTGCACGTACGAGCAGCTCCGGCCCCCGGAGCCGCTCGGCCTCTCCGACCTCGCCTCGCTGGGCGCGTCGTAGGTCAGGGGAGCTCGAGGAGGAGGATCGCGTCCTTCCTCACCAGCAGCGTCTTGCCGGCGTCGCTGCGGAGCACGAGCAGGTCGCCGTCGAGCTCCTGGACCTGTCCCGCGACGGCGCTGCCGTCGGCGAGCCGGAGCCGCACCGCCTTCCCCTGCGCGCGGGCCCACGGGTCGGCGCGGAAGCCGGTCTGGACCGCGTACGTCGACGACGCCGTCGCCGAGGTCGCCCACTGCCGCGAGCCATCGGTCCCGACGAGCTCCACGGCGTCGATCTCGTTCCAGCTCGGCACCAGGCGGGTGTCGAGCCAGACGCGCACGGTGCGCGAGACCACCCGCCGCTGCGGCCGCGCCACCAGGTCGGCCGGCGCCTCGCGGGTCGGGTCCTTGCCCTCCCACAGCGCGATCACCTCGCCGCCCTCGGCGGCCGCGGTGATCCGCACCACCGCGCCGGGGCCGTGCGTCTCGCGGACGCGGACCTCGGCGATCGGCACCGCGCGGTCGTAGCGCAGCTCGAGCCACTCCGGCCCGCCGTCGGGCGCGAGGCTCGCCCAGGAGGTCGGCCGATCGGCGTCGTCGGGCGTGTCGGGCGCGCCGGTCGCCTGCTCCGGGCCCCAGGGGCGCGAGGCGGGCGAAGGCGCTGCGGGGACGGCGAGGACGGCGGCGAGGAGGAGGGCGCGCATCCCGCCATGGTAGCCGGCGGGCGACGCCCGGTTCCCGCGGGGCTCGTCGTGCGCCGCGGCCGCGCCCTGCTCTACCATCGCGGCCGTGGGGGCCACCTTCCGCGTCCTGCGTCCGCCGGGCGGCGCCGTGCTCGCGCTCGCGGACGCGTGCGCCCGGGCCGGGCTCGCGCGCGGCGACGACGGCGCCGTCTCGGGCGCGGCGTTCCGCGC